>JAGADU010000112.1 GCA_017613435.1 Lachnospiraceae bacterium
AATCGCACTTCCTTTTGTTTGCAAAAAGTAGTAAACTGTTTAATTGTGAGAAATACTGCAAAAGGAAACCAAAATGTATATTTTTAACATAATTTCACTGCTCGGCGGACTGGCTTTGTTCCTCTACGGAATGAGGCTCATGGGCAACAATCTCAAAGAAGGACAGTCGGGAACCCTCAAGATTGTAATGACAAAGGTTACTGACAATCCTCTTAAAGCTTTTATTTTGGGCCTGCTCGTGACTGCCGTTATCCAGTCGTCCACTGCCACGATCGTAATCACCTCGGGTCTGGTTGCGGCGGGTATCATATCCTTAAATCAGTCGCTGGGCATTATCATAGGCGCAAACGTAGGTACCACGGTTACGGGACAGATTATCAGACTTCTTGACGTAAGCGGAGACGATGCCTCATTTGTTTTAAGATTCTTCCAGCCTTCTACGCTCGCACCGATTGCTTTAATCCTGGGTGTTGCGCTTTTAATGTTTTTCAAATTCAAAAAATCGGACAACCTCGGCGGTATCGCCATCGGTTTCGGTATTCTTTTTACGGGACTTCTCAATATGACCGCCGCGGTAAGCGGTCTTAAGGAAAGCGGAATCATCGACAGGCTTTTCATGAGTCTCGGAGACAACCCCGTGCTCGGATACATAGTCGGAGCGGGAGTGGCGTTTGCGCTTCAGTCTTCATCCGCTTCGGTCGGTATACTTCAGGCTATTTCCACTGCGGGCAACATTCCTTTTAAGGTTGTTTACGTCATTATCGTCGGCATTTACCTCGGCGATTGCGTAACAACGGCGATTGTTTGTTCCATCGGTGCCAAAAACGATGCCAAGCGCGTCGGTATCATCAATATTTTATTCAACCTTACAAAGACGGCGCTCGTTCTTATCGTTGTGTTTGTCATCCGCAAAATCGGATTGCTCGACAATATCTGGAATATGCGTATGACTTCCGGTACCATTGCAAACACCAATACGATTTTTAACATTGGATTCGCGATTGTTATCCTGCCCTTCGTAAAATTTTACAGCTCATTAAGCAAAAAGATTGTAAAAGACGAAGTTGCGCCCGCGGGCAAATACGACGACAAGATTGCGGGATTAAACCCGGTATTCTTTAACACGCCCGCCATTGCGTTCGGCGGATGTTACGACTGCCTGGATATAATGATTCATTCGGCTATCGGGAATATCGAAAAGGCCATGGGTCTTCTTTCGCATTACGACGAAAAGATATTCGAAGAAATAAATGCCGAAGAGGAAAACATAGACCATCTTACGGACTGCGTCGATACCTATCTTATAGAGCTCTCGCCCCATGTGAACGAGGATTTGCATGTTCGTATCATGACCGAGTACCACAAGGTGGTAAAGGAATTCGAACGCCTCGGCGATCACGCCGTAAACATAGCGGAAGACGCCAAAGAACTTTTTGACAACGAAACCGTATTCAGCGAGCAGGCGCTCCATGAACTCAATGTGGCATTCGATCTTACCAAGCAGATATTGAATTACACGATTATCGGTTTTGAAAGAAGAGATATCGAGGCTGCAAAGCATATCGAGCCCCTTGAAGAAGTCATGGACGATCTGACCAACATGCTCCATGACAATCACCTTGCCCGTTTAAGAGAAGGAAACTGCTCCGTACGTGCAGGAATCGTTTTCCTTGATATTCTTGCCAATATGGAAAGAATCGCCGACATATGCTCAAATATCGGCGTTGCGATAGTAGCCAGAATCAAGCCCGAGGCTGCCGGACTTGCCCATACTTATATTTCTTCGCTTCATCAGGGCGGAGACTCCACGTTCAACGAGGAATATATTCAGGCTCATACCGAATTCTTCGGCCGCATAGAGGGCGGAAATCAGACCGTGTAGAGCGACGGATTGCCCAATCGGCGCGCGGATAGTTTTAATATATTCGATTGGAAGATAAAAGAAATAACAGAATACGGAAAAAGACAAAAAAGCAAAGAAATAAAACAATAAAGATAAAAGCAAAAAAACCTCCGAAAAGAGGTTCAAATAATAAAACAAGTAATTTACGGAGAGGAGCATTATGGAAAAGAAAAATCTTGCAGAAATCCTGAAAAACAATTCATACCCCGGAAGAGGTATAGTAATCGGAAAGAGTGCCTGCGGCAAATATGCGGTAACGGCATATTTCATCATGGGCAGAAGCACCAATTCCCGCAACCGTATCTTTGTTGAAGACGGAAACGGATTAAGAACAAAGGCTTTTGACGAATCAAAACTTGAGGATCCGAGCCTCATTATTTACGCTCCCGTAAGAGTTCTCGGCAACAAAACCATCGTAACAAACGGCGATCAGACGGATACCATTTACGAAGGCATGGATAAGCAGATGACTTTCGAACAGTCGCTTCGTTCACGTTGCTATGAGCCCGATGCTCCCAATCTCACACCGAGAATCTCCGGAATCATGCATGTCGAAAACGGCAAATACAATTACGCTTTATCTATCTTAAAGAGCAACAACGGACGTGAGGGCGCTCACAACCGCTTCACATTCGCATACGAGAATCCTTTCGCAGGCGAAGGACATTTCATCCATACATATGAAAACGACGGCAACCCCCTTCCTTCATTCGAAGGCGAACCCACATGGGTAGGCATTTCGGGAGACATCGATGCTTTCACAAACGAAGTATGGAATTCTCTTAACGAAGACAACAAGGTTTCGCTTTTCGTTAGATACATCGATATCGAAACGGGCAAATTCGAAACAAGAATCGTAAATAAGAACAAGTAATAAATAAGGAGTATATTATGAAAGAACTTGAATTAAAGTACGGTTGTAACCCCAACCAGAAGCCCAGCAAGATTTTCGTCAATGACGGCCGCGAGCTTCCCATTACGGTTTTAAACGGCAAGCCCGGATACATCAATTTTATGGATGCGTTCAACGGCTGGCAGCTTGTTAAGGAATTAAAAGAGGCAACGGGTCTTCCCGCAGCAACAAGTTTCAAGCATGTATCACCCGCAGGCGCAGCCGTAGGTCTTCCTTTGGATGACGTACTCGCAAAGATTTACTGGGTGGACGATTTAGGCGAACTTTCACCCCTTGCATGCGCATATGCGAGAGCAAGAGGCGCAGACAGAATGTCAAGCTTCGGTGATTTTATTTCACTCTCCGACGTATGTGACGTTTCAACCGCAAAGATTATAAAAAGAGAAGTTTCCGACGGTGTTATCGCACCCGGTTACGAGCCCGAGGCACTTGAGATCTTAAAGGCCAAAAAAGGCGGAAACTACAATGTTATTCAGATCGATCCCGATTACAAGCCCGAACCCATCGAGCATAAGGACGTATTCGGCATCACTTTCGAACAGGGCAGAAACGAATTCAAGATCAATAACGAACTTTTAAGCGAAATCGTTACAAAGAACAAAGAACTTCCCGATCTTGCTAAGATTGACCTTATTATTTCGCTCATTACCCTCAAATATACTCAGTCAAATTCCGTATGCTTCGCAAAAGGCGGACAGGCTATCGGTATCGGTGCGGGACAGCAGTCCAGAGTTCATTGTACAAGACTTGCGGGAAGTAAGGCTGACAACTGGATGCTTCGTCAGTGCCCCAAGGTTCTCGAGCTTCAGTTCGTTGACGGTTTGGGACGTGCGGACAGAGACAATGCCATCGACAACTATATCGGTGACGAACTCGACTGTCTTGCCGAAGGCAACTGGCAGAAGATTTTCAAGGTTAAACCCGAAGTCTTCACCAAGGAAGAAAAGAGAGCATGGCTCGATCAAATGACCGACGTAGCACTCGGCTCCGACGCATTCTTCCCCTTCTCCGACAATATCGAAAGAGCCAAGAAGAGCGGCGTTAAATACATTGCGGAGCCCGGCGGATCCGTAAGAGACGACCTCGTTATCGAATGTGCCGACAAGTACGGTATGGTTATGTGCTTTACAAAGATGAGACTCTTCCATCATTAATACCGATTTGTCTTTTTGGACGAAAATTATGAAAAAGAATTACATCCTTTCGTTCTTTACCGCTTTTTTATGCGCGCTGCTTCTTTGCGCATGCGGCAAAAAGAACGAAACAGATTATGTCAAAACAGGATATGAGAAGCTTGAGGAGCCCGATTATGCGGCTGCCGAGCAATGCTTTAACCAGGCGGTAAATGACGGAGACGACCTTACCATGGCTTACAGAGGACTTGGAATCTGTTACATGAATAAGGGCGATTACGAGGACGCTCTCGAAGCTTTCAAAAAAGCGCTCTCCGCATCCAAAGCCACGCCCGACGATGTAAGTTTCGATATCAATTACTATATCGGAGTCTGCTATCACAAGCTCGGCAAATACGAAGAGGCCAAGGAACGTTACGACGCCATCATTGCGCTTCGAAAAAGAGACGTGGATGCGTATATGCAGCGAGGAGCCGAATATCTTTACCTTAAAGACGTCGAATCGGCATGCACCGATTTTGACAAGGCTCTTTCCTTAAGAAAAAAGGATTATACGCTTTATATCGATATCTATAACCTCCTCGCGGAGACCGGATATCAGCCTTACGGTGTGGAATATTTAAGCGATGCGTTAAGCAAATACGACAGAAACATGTCGGATTACGACAAGGGCTATATCAATTACTGCCTCGGCAATTATTCAACGGCCAAGAATTACCTCGAGCAGGCGAGAACGGGCGGCAACAAGAGTGTGGAAGTGCTTTTGCTTCTCGGAAAATGCTATGAAGAGCTCGACGATACGGCTTTTGCCATCAATATTTACTACAAATACCTTGAAACCGAGCCCGATGCCGGCGTATACAATCAGCTGGCGGTGGCGCTTATCGATCAGGGGCGTTACGACGAGGCTCTCGAAGCCGTTGTTTCGGGTCTTGAAATCGCTGATGCCGACTGCAGAAGGCAGCTTCTTTTCAACAGGATAGTCGCATACGAACATCTTGCGGATTTTGATAAGGCAAAAGAACTTTGTGCACAATATCTTGTGGATTACCCCTCGGATGAGGTCATGGCGAGAGAATATAAGTTCCTCGAAACCAGATAATTATGTTAACCCAACAACCGCGCAACCCTTGCAAACAGGGGCTGCGCGGCTTTTTTATTTCTCAAGTTATGCAAAAGTACAAAAACTATATATTGTGTTTGTGAATTTTTAACAACAAATATATAGTGGTTTTTCGTTGACACAAAAAGGGGCGGGTGCTACAATAGAGACAATCGGCGTGATGATAAAAAATTGTGTTGGAGGAATGAAAAATGTTTGGTGTAATTAAAAGGGACGGAGAAAAAACTGATTTTAATCTCGTGAAGATCAATGACGCTATCAAAAAGGCGTTTGATGCAACGAATGTTCAGTACAGCGAGGATATTATCGACCTGCTCGCACTTCGTGTAACAGCTGATTTTCAGGCAAAGATTAAAGAAGGTTACGTTCATGTGGAAGACATCCAGGACTCCGTTGAAAAGATTCTTGAGCAGTCCGGATACGCAGAAGCTGCAAAGGCATTCATCCTTTATCGTAAGCAGCGTGAAAAAATGCGTAACATGAAATCTACGATCCTTGACTATAAAGACGTGGTAAATTCATACGTTAAGGTTGAAGACTGGAGAGTAAAGGAAAACGCTACCGTTACATATTCCGTAGGCGGTCTTATTCTTTCCAACTCGGGTGCCGTTACCGCTAACTACTGGCTTTCCGAAATATACGACGAAGAGATAGCTGAAGCTCATCGTAACGCCGACATTCATATTCATGACCTTTCAATGCTTACGGGATACTGCGCAGGTTGGTCGCTCAAGCAGTTAATCAAAGAAGGTCTCGGCGGAATTCCCGGAAAGATTACATCCGCTCCCGCTTCCCATCTTTCGGTTCTTTGCAACCAGATGGTTAACTTCCTCGGCATCATGCAGAATGAATGGGCAGGTGCTCAGGCATTCTCATCTTTTGACACATATCTTGCTCCTTTCGTAAAGGTTGACAACCTCAATTACGAAGAAGTTAAGAAATGCATCGAATCGTTCATTTACGGTGTAAATACTCCTTCCAGATGGGGTACGCAGGCACCTTTTACCAATATAACGCTTGACTGGACCGTCCCTTCCGACCTTGCCAACGAAAAGGCAATCGTAGGCGGCAAAGAGATGGATTTCACTTATGCCGATTGCAAGGAAGAAATGGATATGATTAACCGTGCATTCCTCGAAACAATGATCGAAGGCGATGCTAACGGCAGAGGATTCCAGTATCCCATTCCCACATATTCGATCACTGAGGATTTTGACTGGTCCGACAGATTAAACAACAAGCTCCTCTTTGACATGACATCCAAATACGGTACACCTTACTTCTCAAACTATATCAATTCGGATATGAAGCCTTCGGATGTTCGTTCCATGTGCTGCAGACTTCGTCTTGATTTGAGAGAATTACGTAAGAAAACAGGCGGTTTCTTCGGTTCGGGCGAATCAACCGGTTCCGTGGGCGTTGTTACGATCAATATGCCCAGAATCGCATATCTTGCCAACGATCCCGAAGATTTCTACAAGAGACTTGACCGTATCATGGATATCTCCGCAAGATCCTTAAAGCTTAAGAGAGGCGTTATTTCAAGACTTCTCGAAGAAGGTCTTTATCCTTATACAAAGAGATACCTCGGAAACTTTGACAACCACTTCTCGACCATCGGTCTTATCGGTATGAACGAAGTAGGTCTTAACGCAAAGTGGCTCGGACATGACATGACAAACAAGGATACTCAGGAATTCACAAAGGATGTCCTTAATCATATGAGAAACCGTCTCTCCGATTATCAGGAGCAGTACGGAGATCTTTACAACCTCGAAGCAACACCCGCTGAATCCACATCTTACCGTCTTGCAAAGCATGACAGAAAGAGACGGCCGGACATCAAGACGGCAGGCAAGGAAGGAGATACTCCTTACTACACCAACTCTTCGCATCTTCCCGTTGATTTCACGGACGATGTATTTGATGCGCTTGATATTCAGGACGAACTTCAGACACTGTACACATCGGGAACCGTATTCCACGCATTCCTCGGTGAGAAGCTTCCCGACTGGAAGGCAGCTGCAAAGCTTGTTCGTACGATAGCCGAAAATTACAAGCTTCCTTACTACACAATGTCTCCCACATATTCTATCTGTAAGAACCACGGATACCTTGCAGGCGAGCAGGAAACATGTCCCGACTGCGGATGCAAGACAGAGATTTACAGCCGTATCACAGGTTACTACAGACCCGTTCAGAACTGGAACGACGGTAAACTTCAGGAATTCAAGAACAGAAAAGAATACGATATCAATCTTTCTTTAAACAAATCCGATACAATCGGACAGAAATCCGAAGGCACCGCAACCGCAACCGTTTCCGAACCCGTAAACGTTAACGCGGCTCCCGAGAGCGTTGCAGCTAGCGCACAGAGCGAGGTTAACCCCGCATATGCCAATCTTTTCGGAGCATCTGCACCCGCTCCCGCTCCTCAGGCAAGCGTAAGCGATGACACGGCACTTCTTTTCACCACGAAGACCTGTCCTAACTGTGCATTGGCCAAAGATTACCTCGGAGACCTTCCCTACAAAGTAATCGATGCGCTCGAACAGCCCGACTTGGCACGCAAATACGGTGTACAGATGGCACCCACTCTTGTAATTGACAAGGGAGATTACGTTGTTAAATACGTTCGTGCTTCCGAGATTAAAAAATACGTAGAAGAGAAAAAGGGCGTTTTCGCATAATTCACGTTAATCAGTCAACCTCCTGCAACCTTCGTCGGTTTGAAAAAGCGCGGCGATTGCACGGGGTTGACTCTTTAAATATACAGAACCGGAGAATCTGACATGATCAAAAAATTAATAGACAATATAGTAAAAAAGGATGCGCCTATTGTTGTGGGCCTCGATCCCACATTGAAATTTGTTCCGAAACACCTTCTTGATGAATGTTTTGAAAACCACGGCGCAAATCTTAAAGGAGTGTCCGAGGCGGTATGGCTTTACAACAAGGCAATCATAGATGCGACTTACGATCTGATTCCCGCAGTAAAACCCCAGATTGCAATGTATGAACAATTCGGCATTCACGGCCTCGAAGTATTCAAAAGAACGGTTGATTACTGCAAATCCAAAGGCCTTGTGGTAATCGGAGACATCAAAAGAGGAGATATCGGTTCGACCTCGGGCGCATATGCCATCGGACATATCGGAACGGTCGAAATCGCAGGTCAGACTTTCTGCCCCTTCGATGAAGATTTCGTAACCGTCAACCCGTATCTGGGAACGGACGGCGTTAAGCCCTTCGTGGATATCTGCAATTCGAACGACAGAGGAATTTTCGTACTTGTCAAAACATCCAATCCAAGCTCCGGAGAATTCCAGGACCGCCTGATAGACGGCAAACCCCTTTACGAGCATGTAGCCGAGAAGGTAATGGAATGGGGAAGCGCTTCGATGGAAGGCAATTACAGCAATGTCGGAGCCGTGGTAGGTGCCACATATCCCGAGCAGGGCGAGATATTAAGAAAGAAAATGCCCAATACCTTCATTCTTGTTCCGGGTTACGGCGCACAGGGAGGAAAGGGTGCGGACCTCGTTCATTTCTTCAACAGCGACGGTCTCGGAGCCATAATCAATTCCTCGAGAGGAATTATCGCGGCTTATCAAAATGAAAAATATGCTTCCTTCGGCGAGAAGAATTTTGCCGATGCATCACGTCAGGCAGTCATCGACATGAGGGAAGATATCCGATCGGCTCTTAAATAATTACATAAATCGAAAAAGGTCATATGAGAATTCATATGGCTTTTTTACTTGCAAAAAGCCCCGCAAACACATAAAATTGTATTATGGTGGGTACACAAGATATGGAAAACAAAGATACATACGATTTTGACCGAAAATTCTTCGAATTTACCAAAAAAGTAATCGTACCTTTTCTTAAATCTAAATTTAACTTTTTGGTCGAAGAGCGGTATATTATGCCCGACGTGCCTTTTATACTCATTTCGAACCATGTTACCAATCTCGACATGTGCTGGATTGCGATTTCCACCGACAAACATCTATATTTTGTGTCCGGAGAGCAGGTGGTAAGAAAGGGAATCGGGGGAAAACTGGTCAATGCTTTTTTCCATCCGATCGTTCGCGAAAAAGCTACCGTCGGTCTTTCGACAGTGGTCGAAATGAAAAAACATTTGTCGGCCGGACACAATGTCGGACTCTTTGCAGAGGGTGTGAGATCCGCCGACGGACTCACAAACAAAATCGTTCCCTCGAGTGCGGCCGTTTTGAAAAAACTCGGTTACACGGTTGTGACTTTTAAAATCCACGGAGGATTTTTTACTTCTCCGAGATGGGCATCGGATATCAGAAGGGGCAAGATGTGCGCCGAGAAGATAAATGTTTACTCTCCCGAAGATTTAAACAATATGAGCGCAGAGGAACTCGACCTTGCGATTAACAAAGATATATTCGAGGATGCCTACGAATACAACAGGGAGAGAAAGATCGCCTACAAAAGCCGCAAAGCCGCCGAAGGCATCGAATTCGAACTCGTTCTTTGCCCGAAATGCAAAAAGAGAGCTTCGATAAAATCGAAGGGCGATTCGTTTTATTGCGAATGCGGCATGAAGGGCAGATATGACGAATACGGTCTTTTAAGCGGCGAAGGATTCGATTTTGCAACGATTCCCGAATGGGACAAATGGCAAAGGGGCGAAATCGAAGCGCTGGATTTCAAAGAAAACGAAATAATCCTTTCGCATCCCAATCAGAAAATAACCGAAATAAGCAGGAATCACAGCGAAAAAGTTGTCGGAAACGGAGCTTTGATATTAAAAAAGGATTCCGTTTCGGTAGGCGAAAAGGTTATTATGTTAAAAGACATAAGAGATTGCGATATTTTTTACCACGGATTTCTTTTGATTTCGACAAAGGATAAGAAATATTACGAGATTTCAAATCCGAAATCAAAATACCCGGGGTATCTTTATAAATTGCTGATTAAAAAATATTTGGTATAAATCGGATTATCGAAAGATTTTCTCATCATACAAAACAATAAGGCTTAGAAATGAGGATTAAGTATGTCCAGTGGATTGTCGTTTGCCAGCACGAACGTTTGGCCCGTTATTATGTTCCTTGCCGTCATCATGGGAGGATTGTTGGTCGGAAACACATTAAAGAGGTATATTCCGTTCCTTAGAAAATCCCTCATACCGGTTTCGGTTTTAGGCGGTATTTTTCTTCTTGTTATTTCTACCGTCGCCAAATTTACCACGGGTGAATATCTTTTTAATTATGCGATATTCTCGGAAGGGTCTTCCATAAACGGCATAGAAATGCTTGAAATTCTTACCTACCATTGCCTCGCAATCGGTTTTATCGCCATGACCTTAAGAAAATCCGATTCGAAGGGAATGCTGAAGGGCAGGGTTAACGAAGTCGTAAACACCGGTATTACGACGGTCAGCACATATCTTTTGCAGGGACTTTTAGGACTTGCGATAACGGTCGGCGCATCTTTCTTTATTCCCAAGCTCATCAAAGCATCCGGCATCATCCTTTGCTTCGGTTTCGGACAGGGCACCGGACAGGCGTTAAATTACGGCTCCATCTATGAGAACGATTACGGTTTCGTCGGCGGCAAATCCTTCGGACTCACAATCGCGGCTCTCGGCTTTTTGGCAGCAAGCATCGGCGGCGTAATTTATCTTAACTATCACAAGAAAAAGGGCGATATCGTCATAAGGGAAAACGTATCCGAACTTAACACGGAACTTGTCGAAGAAGAGGGCGAGGTTCCGATGGTTGATTCGATCGACAAGCTCACGCTTCAGATTTCGCTCGTGCTCGTTTGTTATGCGATAACCTATCTGATAATGTACATACTCGGAAACCTCGTCGGAGAGGGCCTTACAACGACCATATACGGCTTCAATTTCCTCCTCGGCACACTTTCTGCGGTAATAGTCAAGGAAATATTAAAGATACTGAGAAAAACCAACCTGATGCACAGGGACTACGTCAATAATTTCCTCTTAAACAGAATTGCGGGATTTGCGTTTGACGTTATGATTGTCGCGGGCATCGGAGCCATCAGGGTCGATCTTATCAGGGACTATTGGGGCGTGCTTTTGATTCTTGCCGTTGTCGGAGTTTTGGTTACTTTCATATACATCAAATTCGTATCGTTCAAACTCTTCAAAGATTACCGGCACGAACAGTTCATGGTAATGTACGGAATGCTCACGGGAACTGCTTCGACAGGAGTAATTCTTCTTCGTGAAATCGACCCGTCCTTTGAGACGCCGGCTTCGGAAAACATCGTTTATCAGAATTTTCCGGCCATCCTTCTCGGCTTCCCGATGATGCTCGTTGCGGCATTTTGCCCGAGAAGCGATATAAGCACATATATTACGATGGGCGTTATAGCTCTTTATTTCATAGTACTTAACATCATTCTTTTCAGAAGCGTGATATTTAAAAGAAAAGTAAAAAAAGAAAACCGAAATGTCTGAAAAAACAAATATAAAGAAAAAAATCAAATATATAATCATTGCGATTCACGCTCTGTTAACGCTTGCTTTTGCGCCCCTTGTTTTTGAAAACGTGGGCGTTAATCCCTTTATGTCCAAAGTCGTAAGAGAAGTGATTTCCTCACGCGGCGAAATCGTTATGTCTTATATTTACACCGAGATAACCGCGCTTGTTTTGGTATTTCTTTTTTGGAATTTTGTTTTTAAAATTTTTTCCGGTTTCAAAAAAAGTTATATTACTTTTTTGATTATATTTGTCGTCGGAACGGCCGCTATATTCCTTATCTGGCCCGAGGTTTTTACCAACCGCTACATGCATATGCATGACAACCTGACGACTTTTTCCGCGGCGATAAGACTGACTCCCGATTATTGGCATTCTTTTTATCTAAGCGTCGTTTACGCGGCAGCCATGCTCTTTTTGCCGGTAAGATTTTCGATTACGCTCATGCAGTGGGCTTTCTTTGTTGCCGTTCTCGCTTACGTTTTCCATCGGGCAAAAAACAATTTCGGTAATCCGGCGTATCTTATTTTCTTATTCTTTCTTTTCCCGAACGCCTCCGAGATTATGACATATGCGCACCGTATATGCATGTATGTCATATTGCTTGCGCTCTTTACGGCGATTATCCTTTTTGACATTTACGAAAAAAAGAAAAGAAGCGTCGAAGAAACGGTCGGACTTTGTGCGTTTGCGGCGTTTCTCTGCGTCTGGAGAAGCGAGGGCATCATCTTTTGCGCACCTCTTTTTATTGCATATCTGATTGCGGTTTATAAAAAAGCTTTTGCACGGATTTTTAAAACCTTGGTTATATTCGCATCCTTTTTTGCAATCATCAGCATCCCTCAAAAAGTCGGTGACGAAAAATATTACGGAAAAGATTATTCGATAATGAATTCGTTCGAAAATCTTTATTATATTTTCAATGCTTCGAATGCCGATCTCGAATACAAAAACGCATCAAACGATTTGCAAAAAATCGAAAAAATCGTACCGGTGGGGATGGTTAAGGAATTCGCGACGGAAGGCTACAGAAATTATAATGTCAATGTGAGAAAAAATTATGATCTCGATCAGTCCGCGGTATCAATCGACGAAGCAAAGGAATACATGGCGGCATACAAATCCGTTTTGGCTCACAATCCTCTGATTATCGTGAAATTAAGAATCAATTGGGCATTTGAGACATGCGGTCTTGGCGGGCCTTTCAAACTTGAAGAATACACGGGCGAAAAACATGAAATCGAAGAGAGACATTATTACGGCTGGGATGTCGGATATGTCGATTATTATCAGGGCTTTATCAATAAATGGAGAGCAATCGGTTTAAGGGACCGTTTTGCGAACAAGATATTCAGATTATTCACCGGATATCGCGATTTTACGATGAATTACGCGATTTACGGCATCGGTCTTTTGATATTGGTTTTGACAAATGCCTTCATCGCAGTCAAAGGAATCGTCTCGTTTTTTAAGAAAAAAGACTGCTTTGAAACCGTTATCGGAGCGGCGGGATTTTTCGCACTCGCGGCATTTGCCGCAATAATCGCCGTAATGCCCGTCCCCTCGTACATATATTTTTATTCGACATGGATTTCGATGATGACCGTGGTTTATATTTTCGGACTTTATGCCGTATGCTCAAAAAAGCATGGAAAAGGAGAGAAAAATGCAGATTGACAGCGACAAATATCTTCAGGTCGGCGCCATCACGTCGACGCACGGAATAAAAGGAGAAGTGAAGGTTTTTCCTACTACGGACGATGCCTCAAGATATGACGATTTAAAAGAAGTATTTCTGGATACGGGCAAGGAACTCATGCCTCTTCATATAACGGGTGTCAAATATTTCAAACAGTATGTCATCGTCAAATTCAGGGAATTCAAAGACATCAACGAAATAGAGCCTTACAAGGGAAAGAACATATATGTTGACAGGGAACACGCCGTAGATCTTGAAGATGACGAATATTTCGTTGCGGATCTTCTGGGTCTTAAGGTCGTAACCGATGAGGGCGAGGATTTCGGCGTACTCACGGACGTTCTTTTTACCAAGGCAAACGATGTTTATACCATCAAAAGAAACGATGGTTCCGAGGTGCTCATTCCGGCAATCGAAGAGTGTGTTCTCAACATAGATTTGGATGAGGAAGTCATGACGATTCACGTCATGCCGGGACTCCTTGATTAAACGCCGAAAGTGCAGGACTTTTATTGTTAAGAACATGGAAAACATGATATAATAAAAGTTAACATTTTTGAGGTTTTAATGCCGATAACCGATTGGAGTTTATTTTGAATTTTCATATACTGACTTTATTTCCCGAAATGGTTGACGATTGCTTAAACACCGGCATTTTGAAAAGAGCGGCCGATGCGGGAAAAATATCAATCAATTCAATCAATATCAGAGATTATTCGCTCGATAAACACAAAAAAGTCGACGACTATCCCTACGGCGGCGGAGCAGGCATGCTTATGCAGGCTCAGCCGGTTTTTGAT
>JAGADU010000113.1 GCA_017613435.1 Lachnospiraceae bacterium
GAAAAAATGGGAAAGAAAAGAGTTATTTTTTCATTGATTTTGAATATAATATGTGTTGTTACCTCTCTTGTTTATTCGGCTTTTGCCTTAAATTATTTCGGAAAAATGATATCCCTGGCGATAAGAGGCGGCGAATATGACTGGATGGATTTTATGGCTTTGCTGATTTTTATTCTTTTCCCGACTGCGGCGGCACTGGTCCTTCCGATTAGAAGCATTTCGCTAATAAATATCACAGTCGCAATTTCCAAGATAAGAAAAGGCATCTTTGCAAAAGGAAATCTTATTGCAACCGGCGTATTGCAGATGGCAGACGTATTGATTTCTTTATGCGGAATTGCGGGAGTGATCGTCTGGTTTATCGGCTTTTTGCTTGATGATTTTATAAGGGGCATACTGGGATCGAATTATTCCGATTATTATTGGCCGGTATTCGGCTTTATAGCGCTTTTTTTCGCAATACCTTACATCGTAGCAGCCGTTTCGCATATTGTATCTTCCATAATGCTTTTTACCGTCAAAAAGAATGTTTGCGACGGTTATCCCGACAAGAAAAAAGAAAACCCTTCCGTATCGTAACAGAACAATCTTTACGATAAACTTTGGGACGAATGGATTGAAAAATCCGAAGGGGATTGCGGGGAATGAGACGGTTTTTAAACAGATTCGAATGATTACAACTAAAATGAAAGGAAGCATTAAAAGATGAACGCATTGATTATCAATTGCAGTCCCGTTCGTAACGGGGCAACAGCCGAAATAGCCCAAACGGCAGCGGAAATACTTTCGGCAAAATACCGTGTCAAAAGCATATGTATAGACGATTACGCATTTTCTTTTTGCAAAGGATGCAGGGCGTGTCACAACACCGCCAAATGTGTTTTAAGCGATGCGGATGTTATTCGAAAAATAATGGACGAATATGACGATGCGGATGTTATCGTGTCGGTTTCTCCGTCCTACTGGGCCGACATTCCGGGCCAATTTAAGGCTTTTATTGACAGATGTACGCCCTGGTGCAATACGCACGAGCCGCATGCCTCTGTAAAACCGGGCAAAAAAGGATATGTAATTGCCCTAAGAACGGGTCCCAATATGCCGGAGTGCGAGAGGATTATCTCAAGCCTTGAGCATTTTTACGGACATCTTGAGATAGAATGCGTGGGACACCTCGGATTGACCGGTGTGGAATTCAGGGAAAACGTTGATTCCAAAAAGAATGAAATTATGGAATTCTGCGCGAAGATATAATAATATTCCAAAGAATTCCGAAGACGGATTGCAATATCAAAACAGTCCGCAGAAAATACGAGAAAAGACAAAGGAAAAGACCATGAAAAAAATTATACCTGCATTTATTTTATTTCTTTTAATATGTGTCGGATGTACCGGTAAAAAGATTGATGATCCGAGCACGGATTTGAACACAAAGCCTCAGGCTGACCCTGTCAAAGACGGGACATATATCGTTGTTCCCGAAGATGACACAAATGACCAAAAGAATAAAGACAATACAAACAACGAGGCAAACGAAGAAACCGAAGGAGCCTTTGATTATTTTGAACTGTTAAATCCCGCAGATCATTTCGGCGAAGTTTATTATTTTGCGGGAATGGATGATGAATATACGGATTTGATCGATTCGGATTCAAACAAAAGGGAAATGACGGTTGATCTTGACAATGACGGAATCAATGAAGCGATAGTCTGCGTATATCAGAATATAAACAGCGTATGCAGCGAATTCGGAGTGCTGTATGTCGACGAAAACGTTTACGTGCTCTTCCCCGTGGAAGGACTGTATTTTATCTGCGAGGACAAATCCGTCAGAGAATTGGAAATTTCATCCGGGCAATATTTAATCGAATCGCAGTATTTACTTACCAAAGACAATATGTCATATCTGACGCTGAACGGTTATCTCGGAACGGATTCAATCGGAAGAATAATAACCGTGGTTGATGATGAACCCGTTATGCTCACAAAGGATTTGAATGACGCAGGGCATAAATTCTTTTCGGCCGAAGACGAGGTAATGTGGGTTTCGTACGATTACAATGCTTATGTTGTTCCCTCTTTCGGCGAGCCCGTAAAAGACGGCTCTTTTTACGGACTTTGCAAATTCCCCTATATTTACAAGATTGAAAATACAGAACTTAAATTAATCGGGGCGAAGGAAATGAGCCTTGAAGAAGTAAATGCCCTTGCTTCTTTTGACGATTCCGTATATGACGAAGGGGCAAAGCTGCAGTTTATTTATCGGGCAAACGGCGAATTGTTCGTAAATATCGCAGTTTCGGAAATTCCGGCCCCCGGAATGGATCCCGAAATTCGCTTCGAATGCGATATGTATCATCTTTCAAACGGCAAATGGATATACTACGGAAAAACCAACGGATTCATCAACGAGGATCCCATGAAAATGAACGAATGGGACCTTTTTTACAAAAAATTCGGCAATTAAAGTATAAAAAATAAAAGATGCCGGATTTTTTAGCGCAAAAAACGGCATTTAACGGGTAAAAACGGTTGTTGACGCTCTTTCCGTTTGATAGAATCAAAGAAGAAATACCGATTTTGACAAAATTATTATTACGGGGCTACGAAAGGAAAAAAGATGAGACCTGACAAAAAGAATCACTCAAAAAACATACTGTCAAAAAAGTGTTTTACTTTGCTTTTATCGTTATTAACGATATTTTCGCTTATTACGGGAAGTGCGTGCAATCCGACAAAAACCGTGACTTATTATCCCGAACCCGAAACCGGCGATCCGTCAGACGAAATAGCGGAAGATATCCCCGAGGAAACAGATGCGGGGGAATCAATCGACCCGCAGACGGCACTTTTCCCGGAATACGATTCGATCAGAGAAGAAGGAACCTTTGTATATAATCCGACTTCGATCAATGCTTATTTCAAAGACGAATTAAAGGACAATCCCAAAATCGCACTGATTGCCAAAAAGATTCTCCGGTCCGTTTACGATCTTGAAACGGAATTCGAATTAAAGGGAAGTTACAAATGCGACAAGGCCGAATTCGTGCAGGCTGCGATGCTTGCGGCATATTCGAGTCCTTTTATTTCATGCGTGAATTTTAAAACGGACGATTACGAAACCATCACCGTTGAATATTTTCCGAATTATTCCGAGACGGAAGACGGAATCAAAATCGCGGAGACAAAATTCAGGGAATATGAGGATTTTGTAACCGTAACCGTCAATGATGTCGTTTCGGCTGATGACGATGATATGCAGCGCGCATATAAGATTTACAAATACATGATTGAAGAATTCGAAATGGATTATCCCGAAAAACCCGAAACTCTGATGCGAAGAAACGATAATCTCGTAGAACCCGGTAAATTTGATGCGTATGCGATTATAGATTTGCCCGAGACCGGCAAATTACCCGTTTTCGAATTCGTCGTGGTATATCAGTTCTTCCTCACTCAGCTTAATATAAAACACATGAGTATCGGCGGAGGCGGATACTACAACGAGCAGGAGTGCGAGACCATCAACGAATACATGACCTTTAACAGTTATCACTGGTGGATTTGGGATTTGGTCTTTTATGACGACAAATATTACAATTGCGATATTGTGATGGATAAAATGACATTGGATTATCAAAGAGAGAACGATGAGGAGCGCGAATCCGAAATGGTTTATTTCGGAATGAGCGACAAAAAGAGAAAAGAATCCGTCGATTACCAAAGCAGAGGAATTTCGCAAACCACCAATCCCGTGGCGCAGCTTAACACTTCGGCAAAAATCCCCGCCTGCGCGGAAGATTACAAATAAAATACTTTAAAAACCGCGGCATATAATATATATTATTGTATGGAAGGGTTAATTGTAAGAGGGCCTGATGATGGATTATGATTTCATTTTGAGCATTTTCATGCTTTTAAGTGCGATTATAGGTTTGTTTTTGTGCCTGTATCATTATGTTGAAAGACCGGTAAAAGTTTGGGCTTACGCCTGCGGCTTTTTTATTGCGCACTTTTTAAGTGACTATTATTGGGCTATTTATTCTCTTGTTTTGAATGAAGAACCGAATACTTCGGCATTTTTGGCGTATTTCGGATGGAATCTGTGTTATATTTTCATGATTCTCATTGTCCGCCTTTTGCAAAGCGACGAGGAGAAGAAATATTTCAATGTTCTCATGCTCCTTCCGATTCCGATCAATGTGGCGCAGTTTGTTCTCTACCTTCAATTCGGAGGACTTTACAACAATATTTATCAAAATGTAATGTGTACCGTTCTGGCGGTCATGTGCCTCCAAAGCGTTCTTTATCGATACAAAAACAGGAAAAACACGACGTTTCCGTATGTTCAGCTGTTTTTCCTTGCATATTTGGTTTTTGAATACGGAATGTGGACTTCCACATGTTTCGAATACCCTGCGGAGTACATGAATCCGTATTACTATTTCGTTTTCCTGGCAAGCGCTCTTAATTTCTACATTTGCTGGGCTGTCAAAAATAGTGTCGAAGATGCTAAAATCATCGATAACGGCAAAGAAAGAATCAATTCGAGATACCGTCTTATCATTCAGGGAATGATTGCGTTCCTCGGAATAGTCTGTACGGCAGGCGGTTATTACTTTGCCGAAAAAATGAGAGAACGTCTTTCGTTTGCCATTCACGGCGAAGCGGTTGACGGTGTTTTTGACATAATAGCCATTGTGCTTTTCGGCGTATCGGTTATTTTCGTCGTTATCATTCTTGTTTTGATGATAGCCATCCGCCTTTATTACGTGCGCCAAAACAAGAAACATTCAAGCGAAATGGAAATCAAGGGAAAGTTCAATTTCGCATTCACGCTGACCGTAACTTTCATCCTGATGGTTTTTGCCGTATTCTATACATCAAACCTGCTTTACAAAGAAGCAAGGGACAAACTTTACAACAGCTGTGAGGAAAAAGTATCCGATATAGCAAACGAACTGACTGACTATCTTAACAAGGCCGTTACCGTTCTTTGGGTAACCGGAGATTCGGTGGATCAGTTCCTCCAAAAAGGAATCGAAAACAAAAAAATCGAGGATTATATCCAAAAAGAAACCGAGCATCAGATAGCTCAGTTCGACGAGAATTATATCGGTTTTTATGCATATGTTAACGGAGAATACCTGGACGGACTCGGATGGGTTCCGCCCGAAGGTTATGATATCAAATCGAGAGACTGGTATATCTGCGCAAAAGAAGCGGACGGAGAAGCGGTAATCGTTCCTCCGTATCTTGATACGTATACGGGCGATATCATTATTTCGATTACCAAGCTTCTTTCCGACAAAGAAAATGTCGTATCCCTTGACGTAACGCTCAATCACATTCAGGACATCGTCAGCGAAATAGACATCAACGGAAACGGTTACGGAATGATTATCGACAAAGAAGGATATATCATTTCACATAAGGACAAGTCCTTAAACGGTCACAACTGCAGCGAAATCTGCGGTTCCAACGTAATTCTTAATGCCGTAAAAGAAGTTGAAAACGGTAATACCGAAGTCATCATTGACGGTATAAGAAATACTCTTTTCGTCAACAAAGTATCGGATGACTGGTATACGGTGGTTGTTGTCAGAAACATGGATTTGCTTTCGGATTTGCATGTAAAACTGATTGTAAACGTTTGTGTATACATCATCATTTTCTTCCTGATTTCGTTCTTCTATTTCATGAGTTACATGAATGAGCAGACCGCCAGCGAAAAGATGGAAGAGCTCATTACCGAGAAGCAGAAACAGGAATACGAAGCCAAGGTTCTGAAGCTCGAAAAATCCGCCGCGGATGACGCTAACAAAGCGAAGAGCCGTTTCCTTGCGGATATGTCGCACGAGATTCGTACGCCCATCAATGCGGTTTTGGGAATGAATGAAATGATTATTCGTGAAACCGAGAGCGAAAGCATCAGGGAATACGCCGGAAACATCCGTTCTTCGGGCAGAGCGCTTCTTTCCCTCATCAACAGTATTCTCGACTTCTCGAAGATTGAAGACGGAAAGATGAAAATCGTTCCGGTCGAATACAGCAGCGTGGACATGATTCATTATCTTCAGACATCGATTGCGGAACGTGCTTCGGCAAAGAGCCTTTCCTTCATAGTCGATGTCGACAAAACCATTCCGCTTATGCTCTACGGCGACGACATGCGCTTAAGCCAGGTAATAATGAATCTTTTAACCAATGCGGTTAAATATACAAAAGAAGGCGAAGTAAGGCTTACTTTCAGAAACGAAGGCATGGACGGCGACGACATAAAACTCTATGTCGAAGTCAAAGATACGGGTATCGGAATCCGCAAAGAGGATATGCAAAAACTCTTTGAATCCTTCGAACGCCTCGATGTGGAAAAGAACCGTAACATCGAAGGTACCGGACTCGGAATGGCCATTGTCACCAAGCTCCTTGCGATGATGGGAAGCGAACTCGAAGTCAACAGCGAATACGGTGTGGGCTCGACCTTCTCGTTTGTGATTAAGCAGCGTGTTGTCGATTCGCATGAGATCGGCGACGAATTCATAAAAATAAGCGAAGGTGCAAAAGCCGAACTCGGCAAGGCATACCACGAAGCTTTCCATGCTCCCGACGGCCTCATCCTTATCGTAGACGATACGAAGATGAACTTGAATGTCGCCAAGAATCTTTTAAAGAAGACGCTTCTTAAGATAGATACCGCTTTAAGCGGAGCCGATGCGCTCAAACTCTGCCTCGAAAAGAAATACGATTTGATCCTTATGGATCAGCGTATGCCCGGAATGGACGGTACGGAAACGCTTAATGCAATTAGAAATCAGGAGAACGGATTAAATGTCGATACACCGATAGTCTGCCTCACCGCGGATGCGATAAGCGGTGCGAGGGCCAGATATCTCGCGGAAGGCTTTTCCGATTATCTCACCAAACCCGTTGAAGGTTACGATCTCGAAAAGATGGTTATCACCTACCTTCCCGAGGAAAAGATTAAAAGAGACGCGCCGTCGGTAAAAGAAGAAGAACTGCCCCGTGAAACAAGGTCCTATTTCGATTCGTTGAAAAACAGCGGAATAGATGTTGATTCGGGCATGTCTTATTGTCAGAACGACGCTGACGTTTACAAAGATATTCTTGTCGAATTCGCCAAGGAATACAAAGAAAAATCCGAAAATATAAAACTCGCTTTAAGAGAAGAAAACTGGAAAAATTATACGGTATTCGTTCATTCTTTAAAGAGTACTTCTAAGCTTATCGGAGCCAAAACGCTTTCGGAAAAAGCAGCCAAACTCGAGGCTGCGGGAAATGCGTCCGATTCGGAGTACATAATTAACGAAAACGACGAAACCATGGGACTATACAAGAGAATAGCAAATCTTATTTTCGATGTTTTCAAAATAGACAAAGAAGAAAAGAATGACGAATCCGAAGACGATGAGATTCTCGAATTTCTCCCGCAATAAATATTCGCAAAAGAGATACGGTTAAATGAAAAGTTTAAGAACCAAAATGACCATTATGATAGTTTCGGTCGTGCTGGGCAGTTCTGTACTGCTCTCGTTCATCAGTTATCAGAGAGCAAAAGAAAGTCTTGTGGCGCAGCTTGAAAACAACTGTTACGTCGAGGCTCAAAAATACGCATTGGAACTTACGTCGTGGATCAACACTAACGCAACCATCATAGATACGATGGCGGCGGAAATCGCAGTTAACGACATTTCCTCAAAAGGATATACACAGTTTCACAATTATCTTCAACACAGCAACGAACTTCTGAACAAGAACGGATACGTATATGATGTTTATTTTACGTATCCGGATAATTATATGGTGTGCGCTTCAGACTTCGTATCGGACGGAACGGTCGATTTCGTTCATGAGAGAGAATGGTACACCAAGTCCGCGCTTACGGGAGAATTGTATTATTCAACACCCTATCTTGATTCGGATACTCAGCAGCTGGTCATCACCATATCCAAAGCGGTATACAAGGACGACCAGCTTCTCGGCGTTCTTGCCGCTGATATTTTTCTGGATGTTTTAACCGATAAA
>JAGADU010000114.1 GCA_017613435.1 Lachnospiraceae bacterium
CAGCCGCAAAGGCACCATCAAAGAAAGCTGCAACAGCAAAGACAGCCGCAAAGAAGAGCACAACAGCAAAAGCACCCGCTAAAAAGTCTGCAGCCAAGACTATTGCTAAGAAGGCTGCTGCAACTGCCAAGAAAGCTCCCGCAAAGAAAGCGGCACCTGCAAAGAGTGCATCAAAGAGCACTGTAAAAACAGCATCAAAGAGCACTGCAAAAACGGCTGCAAAAGCTCCCGCAAAGAAGGCTGCCGAAACTAAGGCAGCAAAAGCACCCGCAAAGAAGGCTGCAGCAACAAAGGCTTCTTCAAAAACCGTCGCTTCAAAATCGGAACCCAAGAAAGTCAGAATTCCCAAGGCTAAGAAGCCCACTATTACTTTTGATAAAGAATTATTCAAAAGAAGCGTTCTTTACAATGTAAGAACACTTTACAGAAAGAACATGGACGAGGCCACACCTCAGCAGGTATTCCAGGCCGTATCCTATGCCATAAAGGATCAGATAGTCGATTACTGGATGAAGACCCAGGAAGCGTACGAACAAAAAGATCCCAAGACCGTTTATTACCTTTCCATGGAATTCCTCATGGGAAGAGCGCTCGGTAACAACATGATTAACCTCATGGCTTACAAGGACGCGAAAGACGCACTCGAAGAACTCGGTGTGGATATTAACATTATCGAAGACCAGGAGCCCGATGCTGCGCTCGGTAACGGCGGTTTGGGCCGTCTTGCCGCATGCTTCCTCGATTCGCTCGCTACTTTGGGATATTCCGCTTACGGCTGCGGTATCAGATACAGATACGGTATGTTTAAGCAGGAAATCCGCGACGGTTTCCAGGTGGAAGTTCCCGACAACTGGCTTGATAACGGCAATCCTTTCGAACTTCGCCGTCCCGAATACACCAAGGAAGTACGTTTCGGCGGATACGTATCCGTAAGAACGGACGAGAACGGAAGAAATCATTATTATCAGGAAGGCTATCAGGCTGTAAAAGCGGTTCCCTACGATCATCCCATTATCGGTTACGGCAACGGAATCGTTAATACACTTCGTATCTGGGACGCAGAGCCCGTTGACTGCTTCAGACTTGATTCATTCGACAAGGGTGATTATCAGAAAGCCGTTGAGCAGGAAAACCTTGCAAGAAACATCGTTGAAGTTTTATATCCCAACGACAACCATTACGCAGGCAAGGAATTAAGACTTAAACAGCAGTATTTCTTCATTTCCGCATCGGTTCAGGAAGCTGTTGCGAAATACATGAGAAATCACAAGAATATAAAGAAATTCTACGAGAAAGTTACTTTCCAGTTAAATGATACGCATCCTACGGTTGCAATCGCCGAGCTTATGAGAATTCTCATGGACGAATATTATCTTACATGGGACGAAGCATGGGAAGTTACGACCAAAACATGCGCATATACCAACCATACGATTATGGCTGAAGCACTTGAAAAATGGCCCATTGAACTTTTCTCGAGACTTCTTCCGAGAATCTATCAGATTGTCGAGGAAATCAACAGAAGATTTATCAGAGAAATCGAAACAAGATATCCCGGCAACAAAGAAAAAGTTGCCAAGATGGCAATCGTATACGACGGACAGGTTAAGATGGCTCATCTTGCCATCGTAGCAGGTTATTCGGTTAACGGTGTTGCAAGACTTCACACGGAAATTCTTAAGAATCAGGAATTGAAGGATTTCTACGAAATGTTCCCCGAGAAGTTCAACAACAAGACCAACGGTATCACGCAAAGAAGATTCCTTCTTCACGGAAATCCCCTTCTTGCGGATTGGGTAACCGACCATGTCGGAGACGAATGGATTACGGACCTTCCTCAGCTTAAGGGATTAAAGGTTTATGCATCCGACAAAAAAGCTCAGGCCGAGTTCATGAACATCAAATATCAGAACAAGGTCAGACTTGCAAAATATATCAAAGAGCATAACGGAATCGATGTCGATCCCAGATCGATTTTCGACGTTCAGGTCAAGAGACTTCACGAATATAAGAGACAGCTTCTTAACATCCTGCACATTATGTATCTTTACAATGAAATCAAAGAACATCCCGAAATGGAATTCTATCCCAGAACTTTCATTTTCGGTGCAAAAGCTGCAGCAGGTTACAGAAATGCCAAGCTTACAATCAAGCTTATCAATTCGGTTGCGGATGTGGTCAATAACGACAAATCGATCGACGGCAAGTTAAAAGTAGTGTTCATAGAGAACTACAGAGTATCCAATGCCGAAATCATTTTTGCGGCAGCAGACGTTTCGGAACAGATTTCCACGGCTTCCAAAGAGGCTTCCGGAACGGGTAATATGAAGTTCATGTTAAACGGTGCCGTAACTATCGGTACAATGGACGGTGCGAATGTCGAAATCGTGGAAGAAGTCGGAGAAGACAATGCATTTATCTTCGGCCTTTCTTCGGATGAGGTAATTCGTTACGAGAACTTCGGCGGATACGATCCCATGGAAATATTCAACAACGATTCCGATGTCAGAAAAGTACTTATGCAGTTAATCAACGGAACATATTCCGAGGATACCGAACTTTTCAGACCTCTTTACAATTCGCTTCTCAATACGCTTTCTACAAGCAAGGCCGATACATACTTTATCCTCAAGGATTTCAAGTCATATGCGGCAGCACAGAAGAGAGTGGAAGAAGCGTATATGGATAAAAAGAGATGGGCTTCGATGGCAATGTTAAATGTGGCATGTTCGGGCAAGTTCACATCCGACCGTACCATAAAGCAGTATGTTGACGAAATCTGGAAGCTCGATCACGTTTCTTTGTAAAGGCAAATAAAG
Source organism: Lachnospiraceae bacterium (assembly GCA_017613435.1). Taxonomy (GTDB): domain Bacteria; phylum Bacillota; class Clostridia; order Lachnospirales; family Lachnospiraceae; genus UBA3766. Next base: position 2,820 of record JAGADU010000114.1, read on the forward strand.
CATTAATATTAAACAAAAAACAATAAACATCAAAAAACCTCTGTAACATTTCGATACAGAGGTTTTTTGATGGATTTATAAAGTGACGTTTGGAAAAAGAAATGAATAACCGATATTATTTTCTGTTGAATGTGATTTCCACATTATCCTCAACTATGAAACTGTTTCCTCCGTGGTATACGGTAGGATCGCCTTCTACAGTCCACGTACTTCCTTCAGGGAAGTGATAAATCATACCGGGATAAAGTTTAAGAGGAACGTCTTCCTTTACGTTTCCTTCTTTCATCCACTCGGAGATAAGCGTTACAACGATGGTTGAAACATTTCCCGCTTTATCCTTCATGACGATTGTATATTCGACAATTCCTTCGTCCGCGGTAAGATCGATGACTGCGGAATTCTTAATTACCTGAACCTTTTCGCCGTTTACAAATACTTCGTCGAGATTGTCGTCCTGAACGATGATCTGTTTGGCATCCGTGTAAATAACCTGGTTATCGGTCAAATCGGTGATAAAAGGCGATTCCTTGTCAATCATGATTTCCTTGATTTCAATCCTGTCGGTCATTTCGCCCGTGGAAAGTTTTCTTAAATATATATAACCGATTTTTGAATTGGCATTGAAAGTCAGGCTGCTGACGTAATTCGAAGCGAGCGTATCGGATATGCTGTATCCGTCGGCAGGTGTAATGGTTACGTCGGTAGTATAAAATTCGTTATCGCCGACGGTTCCTTCAATCGTGTACGGATTAGTCGGAGTCGGGAGGTATTTGATTTCAAAATCCGCCTTCGTTACAACTTCCTGATAAATGTCGTTTTCGGGGAAAGATACTCTGACGGTATATTTTCCGACTGCGGTGGGAGCCGCAAGAGAGGTTGAACCGTCGGGGTAAACATATACGGTTTTCGCAAGCTTGGTATCATGTGTCGATGATGAAATGCTTACGTCCAATTTACCGCCGAAATATTGTGCGTCTACAGATACTTTTCCGTCGCCGGGTCTTAAAATTACGATATCACCGACGGTTATTTCATCCGTATAAAGTCCGTCTTCGTCCTTAAGATATATTTTTACGTTTCTTTCAGTCTTGGTAAACTTTAAGGATTCAACGGCTTCTTTGTCTTTGGAAGTCGTGACTTTGTATCCTTCCGCAGGCTTTAATACAACATCGGACTGGAAATATTTATCTCTGTATGTTGTTCCGGTAAGCGTATATTGTTTCTCCGGCATAATAGCCTTGGTTTTGATAACGAAATCGGGAAGTTCAATCGGTCCGAGCCACTGATTGTCGTTATGAGCCACGTCTTTTACGTAAAGGATGACATTTCTTGTGGTTTCGGTAAATGTAATCAGGTCTTTCTGCGTTTCTTCGGAATCGGTCGAAAGACGGATTTTGTATCCCGTGCCGGCTGTAATTTCGGCTTTGGAAATGTAATACAAACCATCTTCGTCTTCTTTAACCAATCCGGATATCTCGTATGCGTCGCGAAAGATATTAATTTCCGGCAATTCGATGCTTGAAGCCGTTCTTAAACCGTCGCTGTCATACAAATATATCTTGGTGCCTCTGGAGGTCTGCGTAAAAGTATAATTTATTACGCCCGAAGTGGAATCACCTGCCAAATAATTGTTGTTACGATCCAATACGGCAACTTTGTAACCGCTTGCCGGAGTAAGTGTTACATCGCCTTCGTAATAAGGCTGTTGTCCCGAACGTCCGTCCGTGCAGGTAAGGGTATAAGCAGGGTCAGGCATATCGGCTTCGGATTTGATGACAATGCTTTGAGCGATGGGTACGGGACCGATCCATTCGGTATCTCCGTTGCCTACATCTTTTACGTACAGACTTACATTAAGTATTGTATTTGATACCGTAATTACGGTCTGTTCGGTCTTTGTGGAATCGCTCGCAAGACAGATTCTGTAACCGTCATTGGCTATAATATCTGTTTTTCTTATATAAATAACCGCATCGCCCTGCTGTTTTTTGGTACTCGTTGAGATATGATAAAAATCACCGATTATATTAATGTCAGGTAAAGTGATTTCCGCAGTTTTCATATCATCGTTGTCGAATAAATATGCGGTCAGGTTTCTTGCCGTGGAGGTAAAAGTATAACTGTTAACTCCGCTTGTGGCATTTCCCGCCACATAAGAGCCGTTCTTTAAGATGGCAATCTTGTAACCGCTTGCGGGAGTTATGGTTACATTTCCCTGATAATAATCTCTTTCACCGCCTTTACCGTCGGTACAAGTAATGGTGTAGGGAGTGCTCGGCATTATCGCATTTGAGCGGACGGTAAATGCGGGAAGGGTGGTTTCCATTGTATGATAACCGGTTGCGGTTTCAAATAAGAAATATTTGGCATCGGCTTTTGATTCGGTGAAAACCAATTCGTTTTTTTTCGCGCCGTTCACCGATTCGCTTATTTTCCATCCTGAGGGAGGAGTAACGATAAACGAGTTAATATATGCGCCGTCGATAGAACTTACGGTGCCGGAAGTGGTTACGTTCAAATTCAAATTATCCGTGTTACAAAAAGTGTCGGCAATGATAAGTCTGCCGTTGTCTATGTTCTTTATTAAGTACGGGGTTCCGTCAGAAGCAATTATTTCTCCGTAGTTTTTAAAAACCGGAACTTCGGGTCCGGTCTGGAAAAGTAACGGACCGACAGATAAATCAGCTTGAGGACCCGAATTGCCGGGGCGGCTTGACACAAGAACTTTTGCACCCGCGTAATTGGTAAATTTTGTGACAACATCCCCTCCAAAATTGGTTCCGACTCGAAAAGTACCCAAAACATCAATAGTTCCGTAATTCTCGGTGGTTCCGTCTCCGCCGTAACCGCTTTGAACGCTGTAACCGGAATAGAAGCTGTTATTCCCGGTAACCCTTCCGCGATTTATCAATGTACCATAGACATATATTGTGCCTTTGACGGCAATATGTTGATCGGCCGGGACGAGTAAAGTGCTGCCTTTAGGTATAGTGAGTGATCCATCAATAATACGTTCACTCGACATTGAAGAATCTTTTACCGCAGTAACACCTTGTCCGCATGTATAATCGCCCGTTGTGTTTTCAGAAATATAGAAATCGGGTGTGGGATCGCCGGCAGCTTTGGATTTTGTGGGAGTCAAATGAAAGACGGTAAGTTGGGTGATTAATGCCAATGAAACCAAAAATGATATTTTCTGAAATATACGTTTTTTATTCATACAGTTTACCTCTCTATAAAATCCGTTTATTTGGC
>JAGADU010000115.1 GCA_017613435.1 Lachnospiraceae bacterium
ATAATGAAAATAATGCCCGCAATAACGACTCTGAGTCCCAGGGAAAGTATTTTTTCAAAAATATTTATGTTGAATTTTTCGGCAAAGAAATCCGAAACATCTTTAAAAAACATCTTAATTTAACCTCTGTTTGTTGTACGGAACAAGAAGTTCATCCAGCTCGTCCATTCTCTTTTGCGCATCTTTTTTGAGTATTTCTATATTGGCGTTTAATTCTTCTTTGATCTTTTTCTTTTCGCCGTCGACGAATTTGATCATGGCTTTTTTCTTTTTCTGGAAAATCGCTTCAAGTTCTTCTTTGGTAAATTTTCTGTATTCGAATGCTATAATCGAAAGCGCGGGAAGTTTTACCGTAAGCGTAAAAGCATCGGAATTTTCGCTGTCGCTTGTCTCTAAAAGCTTTTTGTTCAAAATACCGGTTCCGCCGTAAGAAACATTGTCGGATGAGAATACTTCTCTGTAAACGCCTTCATGAGATACGGGAATATTGTATTTCTGATAGGAATCCTTGGAAAAATTAAAAACTATAATGTAATCTTTGGTTCCGTCGAAATATTCCCTTGTAAATACCTGATTGTCAATGCATTTGTAACTGAAGGGCCTGTCGGCATTGAAATTTCTGATTCTGTGTTTGTTTGATTCGTAAACTCTTCTGAAATCGTATAGGAACGAAAAATATTTTTCCCTGATATCGTTCTCCAATCCGTCGTTTTCATCGATATCAAGATTCATAAGTTGTGCTCCGAACAAAAGGTGCTTGAAAATAACGGCCATTTTAAGGTTCGATAATTTCTGCATTTTATCGCCCGGCATTCTGTCGTAAATGGTTGCGAAATCCTTTGTGTTCTCTTTTCTTGAATAAGGATAAATATATTTTTCCTCATTGTTGGAAAAATGGGTGAACAAGAGGAAGGAATCGAGTCTGTCCCTTCTGAAAACCGGTTCGAGTTTCAGGAATTCGAGAATTTCCTCGCATGCACCGGTATTAAGGCAGTAGTCAAAGCAAAGAGAATCGGGACTTTTTCCGGTAACATCCTTATAAAAGGCGTAAATACTTGCGATACATAAAGCGTTTTTATATTCTTTGTGAACGAAACGGTTTATTTCTTTTACGAAAGCAACACCTTTTGAATTAAGCGTGCTGCCCCATTCTTCGGTAATGAATTCGCCGGGATTTTTATTGTAATCATGGTACAAAAGAACACCGGTATTAGGTAAAACATATCCGGAAAAATCAAATTCGTTCATGAAGAAATTGACACAGGATAAAAGGAACGATTTTGTAAAAGGATGCGTAAAATCATAAAGCATCGCTTTGTACATATTATGTTTCGAAAGTCTCTCGTCTTCGTTTTCGAAAAGATTTCCGCCGTCAAACAAAGACAAACCGCTCTCGCAGTCGGATGCAAACGCAAGAGGAAGTTCGACAAACATGTTTACGCCGATTCCTTTGAGTTTCTTCATTACGCCCTTTAAGGATTTTGCATCAAGACCGTGAGCCGAATCAAACGAGTAAGGAGAGATTATTTCATAAATATCGTTCGGATTGTTTGATTTGAAAAGATTGTTGAACAAAACGCAGTTATAATCGTATTTTTTTATATGAGCGCATAAATATTCACCGATTGCATCAACATTTTTGAATTTGGCAAATAATGAATTGATATCGACCTCGAGAATCTGAAGATCCAAATCCGCGGGACATATTTTTTTCTTGCTTTTTTTGCCTGAATATTCAAAAGGAACGCAAACGGAATTATCGTTTTTTATTCCGAGAGCAAAAGGATCGTTTTTGTAAATCCTGTTTCCCTTATGATTGATGACGTATTTGTATTCGGACGAATCAGCCAAATCGGGTATAAATAATTTATAAAGGCCTTTAATCGATGAATCCGATTGCATTAAATTGGCATTTTCCTTCCAGTCGTTAAAATCTCCGACTACGGAAACGCTGTCGGCTTTGGGGGCATATAAAAGAAATTCGTAGCCTTCGGTTATGCCGTATTTCTTTTTGTGACTTCCGAGGAATTCATAAGCTTTGCAGGATTTTCCTTTTAAAATATCTTTAATCGAATTGGCATCGGTTTCAACACGAATCGAATAAGGATCGACAACTTTATCAATAACTTTTTTTTCATATTCGACCTTGAAAGTATAGGATTCGTATTCGAAATTGAAAAATTCGGCGAAAAATCCGGCTTCGTCAACCTTCTCGAGCTTAAGAGTTTTGGTTTTACCCTCAACAACAAATTCGGCCGATACTTTTTGGGCGTCGGGATAAAATGCCTGAATTAATTTGCTCTTTCCCTTCTTTGAAACGGAAAGAATATCAAAAGGATTGCTGCAGTCGGCATAAACAATGCTTTCGATCGCTTCCCAGTTCATCATATTATAATGCTTTTGATCCATACAATTTACCCCCGTAAATATATATACAGAAATTATTTAATGCTGTGAATAAACATTCCGCTTCGAAGTTTGGGCTCAAACCAAGTGCTTTTGGGAGGCATGAGAAGGTGAGCGTCAGCCACTTCGAAAAGTTCGTTTATCGATGTGGGATACATTGCAAATGCGAGTTTACAGTCAAGCGAACATCTTCTCTCAAGTTCCTTAAGTCCTCTGATTCCGCCGACAAAATCGATTCTCTTATCGGTCTTGGGATCTTCGATTCCGAGAACCGGATTTAAAATCTCGTTTTGAAGAATCGATACGTCAAGTCCTTTAATGGGGTCGTTTGAAGTAAAAGCTTCTTTAATCTTTAAAAGAGTCCATTTATTGTTAAAATACATGGATACTTCGCCTTTTTTCGAAGGTTTGATGGCATCGTCCGAAGAATCGATCGTATCGAATACTTTATCGATATTATTTAAAAATTCTTCGTCGCTTAATCCGTTCAAATCTTTAACAACTCTGTTGTAATCCATAATCATAAGCTGATCGTCGGGGAACAAAACGGAAAGAAAATAATTGAATTCCTCATCCCCAGTGTATCCTGGATTCTCTTCTCTCTTTTTAAGACCGACTTTGCAGGCTGATGCGCATCTGTGGTGACCGTCTGCGATATAAATCGAATCCATTGAAGAAAAAGCTTTTTCAACGGAAGCAATGTCATTATCGTTGTCTATAATCCATGCTTTGTGGGATATGCCGTCTTCCGCGGTGAAATCGTACAAAGCAGGAGTTTTCTTAACCTTTTCAACAATATCGTTAATTGTATCATTGCTTCTGTAAGCAAGGAAAATGGGGCCGGTCTGAGCCTCGCATGCCGTAACGTGTTTAATACGGTCAACTTCCTTGTCTGCTCTGGTATTCTCGTGTTTCTTAATGATATTGTTAACGTAATCGTCAATTGAAGCGCAGGCAACTATACCTGTCTGGGATCTGCCGTCCATAATAAGTTCGTAAATGTAATATACTTTTTTGTTTTCTTTTACAAAATCGCCCTTATTGATCTTGTCCCATAAAAGATCGTGGGCTTTTTGATAAACTCTCTCGTCATATGTATCAACATCATCGGGGAAGGAAGTTTCAGCTCTGTCGATCGCAAGAAACGAATCGGGGTTTTTCAAAACCACGACTTTCGCTTCTTCCCTGTTGTAAACATCGTAAGGAAGCGCTGCGATTTTGCTGCATTTTTCAACTGTGGGTCTGATTCCGTAAAAAGGTAATACTTTAGCCATTTTTGTTCTCTTCTTTCTATTTTTTTATTCTTCTTTTGAAAAAGGAAGAATGTTTTTAACTTTTAAATATGCGGGTCTTAATTTATTCGCAAGGCCTTCGCTGAAGCCGTTTACGCGTTCTTTGATTCTTTCTTTTCTTTCTTCGCGTTTTTGGCTTCTCTCTTCTTTTTTGGACAATTTGAGGTTTTCTTTAATCACATGATAATTCTCAAAGCCGAATTTTTCGCAGAGTTCATCAAATCGTTTTAAATATTCCACGGAAAAAATCACTCTTAAATCTTTCCTTGAGAATTTCTCGTCTTTGGGATTGGAAAAGATTTCTATGAATCTGAATTCTTTTCTTAAATAATATGTCTTGTCTTTACCGTACAATTCATATTTTTGAACGTTTTTCAAGCCTTTTTTCTTTAAGAAAAACGTACCTTCGGCGGAATTTAAAACCCATATTTTATCCATGAATTTCATCTTATAACCGTCGGCTTCTTTTTTCTTGAAAGAATATGCCGGAATTGCAATATTATAATCTATACCGTTTGATTCGCAGTATTTCTTTACGAATCCGGGCACTTTTGAATAAATCAAAGGAATTTCGTCATTAAATCCCCTCATTCTTGCGATAAAAGGCTTAATATATATCTTTCTTAAGAATTCTTCAACTCCGACGAAGAATCTGAACAAAACGCAACAAATAAGGAAAACTATAACATTGATCGCAAACCCGATCCAGGGGAACAAAACATTGATCGAAATAACAACTATAACAAAAACGCTCTTGAATATTTCAAAAAGCACACCCGAAAACGGAATGAACGAGAAACATGACTGCAGAGCATCCAGTCCGAAAAATACGGTTTTGACAACCATGTAAACCACAAGAGAAACCAATGCCATGAATACCGAAAGCAAAGCACCCGCCACACCGAGCATTATGTTATTTGGGTTGTTTGTACCCGCCAAAGAAGCGGCATTGACGCTAGTATTTGCAAAATAATCGGTAATTCCGACCACATTCATTATTCCGAGAACCAAAATGAATACAAGGCCCAAATATTTCTCAAGTTCCCCGAGTGTACATAATCCGAAAACCTTGGTCGTCTCAAAGGACTTCATAAGCTTGCTTGCCATAAAGAAAAGCGATAAAAGAAGCAAAACTATCGGATTTCCGGCCGGAGTCGAAACGATGTCCAAAGGGCTTCCGCAGGCTCTGTTAATGTTTTCGATAAGTCCGAGATACAAAAGAGCCGTAAAAGGTTCGGCTGATACTCCTACAACTGAAGCATAGGAACCTGCCAAATTTCTTATGGATTTACCCATAAACATCTGTGTCAGCGAATATATTGTTTCTCCGACGGGAACGCTTCCTTCTTCGGCAGCATTAACAAAGAGCTCTCCTATTCCGAAAAACGGAGAACAGAATACTGCGGCCAAAAGGCAGATTGAAGCATAAAATACAAGAAATTTTTTATGAGCTTTTATGTCTTTTAATATCAAATCAAACATATTGCATTTCTCCAAAAATACCCATATATAGTTATATTATCACATTAGAGACACAAATACCATAAATTTTCATTAACGATTATATAGTCAAATACTCCAAAAAACAATGATTATAAACCCAAAAATTCCTTGTAAAGCCGATTTAAATTTAATAAAATATGAAACATGGTACTAAGCGTAAACAATGTATCCCTCTCTTTCGGGGATAAACAGATATTAAACAATATAACATTTCTTTTAAACGAAGGCGAAAAATGTGCTCTTATCGGCGATAACGGGACCGGAAAATCTTCCCTTTTAAAGATAATTACCGGCGAATATCAAAAAGATTGCGGCGATATCGTATTCAAAAAGGATATTACAATCGGATATGTGGCACAAAATCAGGATATCGATTCTTCAAAAACCGTAATCGAAGAATTATACGATTGCAAAAAAGAAATTATCGAATACGAAAAGAACATCCGTAACATGGAAGCCGAAATGAAGGATATTTCCGAAGACAAAATGGATGAATTCTTAAATAAATACCATTCAATGACGGAAATATTCGAGAAAATGGGCGGATATACGTACAAATCCGAGATAAACGGCGTTTTGAACGGTCTTTCTTTTTCGGATGAAGGAAGAAAAATGGTTTCTCTTTTATCCGGAGGCGAAAGAACGAGACTGATGCTCGGAAAAATCCTTTTAAACAAACCGGATTTGATTCTTTTGGACGAACCCACAAACTATTTGGATATAGATTCGGTCGAATGGCTGGAAAATTATTTGAAAAACGTATCTTCCACCGTTCTTTTCGTGTCTCACGACAGATATTTCATTAATAAAGTAGCAAATAAGGTAATGGAGCTCTTCGGCTCGAAATTCCTTTCATACAACGGTAATTACGACGATTTTTGCGAAAAGAAAGAACAATTCATAGATTCCGCAAACGCTTCATTCGAAAATCAGCAGCGCGAAATCAGGCATCAGATGGAAGTTATCAAAAAACTTCGCTCTTTTAACAGGGAGAAATCCATAAAACGCGCCGAGTCAAGGCAGAAAATGCTTGATAAGATGGAGAGAATCGAAAAAATAACCGATCCCGACAACGAAATGAGGTTGTTTTTGACTCCTTCAAAAGAAAGCGGCAAAGATGTTTTAAGCGTTAAAGGAATTTCCAAAAAATATAACGAGAGAACACTTTTCGAAAACCTTGATTTTGAGATAAAAAAAGGCGAACATGTTGCCATTATCGGGCCTAACGGTTCCGGCAAAACCACTGTTTTAAAGATTATAAACAATCTTTTGAAATCGGATAATAAATGCGAAATAAGAATCGGAAGCAATGTTGAAATCGGTTATTTCGATCAACAGTCGAATGTCGTAAGCGACGACAAAACTTTATTTGACGAAATATCCGATGCTTATCCTGCAATGACACAAACCGAAATAAGAAACACTCTCGGTGCTTTCCTTTTTTCAAACGACGATGTCTTCAAGAAAATCGGCGTATTAAGCGGCGGTGAAAAATGCAGGGTTGTTTTGGCGAAAATCATGCTCTCCAAAGCAAATTTCCTAATCCTTGACGAACCTACAAACCATTTGGACATGACTTCGAAAACAATTCTCGAAGAAGCAATAAACAATTACGAGGGAACTGTTTTATATGTTTCTCACGACAGATATTTCATAAACAAAACAGCCGACAGAATTCTCTCTCTTGAAAACAAAACATTTGTCGAATATCTCGGCAATTACGATTATTATCTCGAAAAAAGATCAAATCAGCCGTCGATTAATCAAAACAACAGGGAATCCGAAGGATATTTGAAGAATTCAAATAATGTTTTCGAAGACGAAAGCGCTTCGAAATCCGATTGGATGGAACAAAAAAAGCTTCAAAGCGAAAAGAGAAAAATCGAGAACAAAATAAAAAATGTAGAGGAAGAAATTCAAAAACTCGAAGAAAATATTAAAAAAATAGAAGAAGAAATGATTAAACCGGAAATATCTTCAAATTCTGCCAAATTAAACGAACTTTGTTCCAAACAGACAGAAATAAACGATAAACTCTCCGCTTTGTATGAAGAATGGGAAAATCTTTGCAATAACCAATAAAAAAACCACCTTTCGGTGGTTTTTTTATTAAATGAATTTATTGAATGTTTTCTTCGTTGTTTACTGTTTCCGATTCGGGTTTAACTTCATCATAACCGGTATATTCCGCATTGGGATCGAATGACGAAGCCTCAACAGCCAGTTTATATGATTTTCCCAAAGCGCTCAATGAAATACCGGAAAGAATCCATATTATAATTCCCAACATGATTCCGATAATACCGAATATCATGGTAACAACAGCAGAAGCAATACCGACTCCGAAACCTTTAAGGCGTCCCTGATTCTTGATGATACAGATTATAAACATTACCAGAGCAATAACACCTGCGCCGATTACGAGAAGTCTTACAAGGAGTTCGACTACAATAATCCATCCGGGAATACTCGACATTCCCTTACAAATAATATTCTCTGCTTTGTAAAAAATAAAAGCAAAAAGGTTTACCAAAATAAGAATAATGTTGCCTGCGTTTCCTAAACCGTTAAGTTTTTTAATATCCATTTTTACCCTCCAATAGATTTATTAATATAAATGTAACATATATTATTATAAAGTATCAAGAGTATTCTTAATCTCTGTAATAAAATCACGGCTGTTAAGAACGGTAACATCTTTAAGAGATGTAATAAGCGCAAGGTCCTTGGTCATTTTTCCGGATTCGATGGTCTTAATCGTAGCCTTTTCAAGTTTGTCGGCAAAATCACAAAGTTCTTTTATGCCGTCAAGCTCTCCCCTTTTTCTCAAAGCACCGGTCCATGCAAAAATGGTCGCAACGGAGTTTGTAGAAGTCTCTTCGCCTTTTAAATGCTTGTAATAATGTCTTTGAACCGTTCCGTGTGCGGCTTCGTATTCATATATACCGTCGGGAGAAACAAGAACCGATGTCATCATGGCAAGAGAACCGAATGCGCTTGATACCATATCGCTCATTACGTCTCCGTCATAATTCTTGCAGGCCCAGATAAATCCGCCTTTAGATTTCATAACACGTGCAACGGCATCGTCTATCAACGTGTAAAAATATGTTATGCCTGCAGCATCAAATTTTTCTTTATATTCTTTTTCGAAGATTTCGGCAAAAATATCTTTGAAATTATGGTCGTATTTCTTAGAAATTGTGTCTTTGGTTGCAAACCATAATTCCTGTTTGGTATCAAGAGCATAATTAAAGCATGCTCTTGCAAACGATTCTATCGATTTATCGATGTTGTGAATGCCCTGAATGATTCCGGGTCCTTTAAATTCCTGTATGGTTGCCCTTGTTTCCACTCCGTTTTCGTCGGTAAATACAAGTTCCGCCTTACCGGGACCGTCTATTTTCATTTCGGTGTTTTTATAAACATCTCCGTATGCATGACGCGCAAGAGTAATGGGTTTTTCCCAATTCTTAACGCATGGTTCGATGCCTTTTACGATTATGGGAGCTCTGAAAACCGTACCGTCCAACATAGCACGAATCGTTCCGTTGGGAGATTTCCACATTTCCTTAAGGTTACATTCTTCGACTCTTGCCGCATTGGGAGTAATTGTTGCGCATTTAACCGCAACACCGTATTTTTTTGTGGCATTGGCGGAATCGATTGTAACCTGATCGTTTGTTTCGTTTCTTTTAACAAGACCCAAATCATAATATTCGGTCTTTAAATCGATGTAGGGAAGAAGAAGTTCGTCTTTAATCATCTTCCATAATATTCTTGTCATTTCGTCCCCGTCCATTTCAACGAGCGGAGTAGTCATTTTAATCTTTTCCATAAACACCTCAAAAAAATTTTATATAAAGAGCGGCATGCCGTATTCTTCGCAGATAACATTGATTTCGTTTTCAAGTTCGTTATCAGTAAGAACGGTCACTCTTCCTTCTTCGTATTGTTTGTCGACCCATTCCTTTAATTTGACAACAAGATCATCCTTTTTATCAAGCTCGGAATCGCCTTTTAAATGATAATGGTGATTAATCCAATATGCGATTCCGGCAAGGCCCGAAGTATTCGAAATAGCGCACATAACAGGTCTGTTAAGGAATTTATCGGTATCGAAAATCGAATAGATTTCTTCGTTTTTAAGAAGTCCGTCCGCATGAATTCCCGCTCTTGTGACATTGAAATTCTTACCGACAAAAGGAGTCATCGGAGGAATGTGATAACCGATTTCCTTCTCGTAATATTCAGCAAGTTCGGTAATAACGGTCGTATCCATACCGTTCAAATCTCCCTTAAGCTGCGCATATTCGAAAACCATAGCTTCAAGAGGCGTATTTCCGGTTCTCTCTCCTATTCCGAAAAGCGAAGTATTGATGCCGGAACATCCGTAAAGCCAAGCCGTTGTGGAGTTCGCAACCGCTTTATAGAAATCATTGTGTCCGTGCCATTCAAGAAGTTCATGAGGAACACCTGCGTTTACATGAAGCGCATAAATGATACCCTGAACGCTTCGCGGAATAACGGCACCAGGGAAATTGACTCCGTAGCCCATGGTATCGCAAAGACGGATTTTAATGGGAATTTTATATTCATCCATAAGTTTCATCAATTCCATACAGAAAGGAACAACGAAACCGTAAATATCGGACCTTGTAATATCTTCAAGATGGCATCTGGGCGAAATGCCGCAATCGAGGCACTGACGAATAATGCTTAAATAATGTTCAAGCGCCTCTTTTCTTGTCATCTTTAACTTAAGGAATATATGATAATCGGAACATGAAACAAGAATACCGGTTTCCTTCATGCCGATTTCTTTTACGAGTTTGAAGTCTTTTTCACTGGCTCTGATCCAGCTTGTTACCTCAGGGAATTTATAACCCCTCTCCATACATTTGATTACCGCGTCACGGTCTTTTTGCGAATAAAGGAAAAATTCGCTCGCACGAATCATTCCTTTCGGACCGCCGAGTTTATGCAAATAATCGTATATGGTTACAATCTGCTCGGTTGAATACGGAGCTCTGGACTGCTGACCGTCTCTGAAAGTCGTGTCAGTTATCCATATCTCTTTGGGCATATTGTGGGGAACTATTCTGTCATTAAAAGGAATCTTCGGAACTTCCGAATATGGGAACATGTTTCTAAAGACGTTGGGTTTTTCAACGTCTTCAAGTATGTACATATGCTCTTCGATTTCGAGAAGATTATTCCTGGGATTTAAAGAAATAGGACGATTCTGAAAATGCTCGTTATCGTTCTGCGAATATTTTTTCATTTAAACTACCTTCTTACCGACAATTATAAACAGAGTATATTATAGATTAAACTACTTAATATCGCAAGAGACAGATTTTACATTTTCGGGTTTTACGTAATCTTCGGGTTCACCTTTGTAAGCTATAAGAATGCCGTCGCCGACAATAAGATAGTCGCTCTCTCCGTTTTCGTACCAATCGTTAATCCAAGCTGTTTTTTCAAAAGCCTGGGGTTCGATTTCGGTTACGGTATCGGGAATGATTACCTCTTTTAGGTCATCGCAATGATAAAATGCGCCAAAACCGATGGAGCGAACGCTCTCGGGAATAACAACACTTTTAAGCCCCGTCCTGGCAAAAGAAAACTTTCCGATGTATTTGACATCATCGGGAATTGTAACTGATGTGAGATCCGATTTAAGATAAAAAAGATTTTCGGGAATTATATTATCTTTTGTGTTTTCGGAAAGAATATAATTAAAATCGTTTTCTTCATCTCTTCTGTCGGAAGGGTTTTCGAGTTTTATTTTGCTCGGATCCATCAAAACAACGGCTTCATTGTTTACAATAATGGCAGCGCCGAGGGAATCGTCTTTGGAAATGTCAAAAAAAGTTTCCTCTTCTTCCTTTTGAGCCTTGTTTTTTTCGGAAATCTCTTTTGCGTAACGATCTCTTAAAGTATTGGCGTATTTTAAATCGTAAATTGGTTCGTTGACAACCTTTATTTCATGTTCTGTGGCAAATTTTTCGCCCTGTGACAGAGGATTGCATAAAACAGAGACTTTTTCGCATCCGTCAAATGCCGTATTGTCGATTTTTTCAACAGAATCCGGAATATAAACCTGTTCCAGATTTACACAATTTTCAAAAGCTTTACCGTGGATTTCCTTCGTATTAAAACTTAAAGTTACGCTTTTTAAGCCTTTTGCACCCGAGAATGCGTAAGCCGAAAGAACATTGACTTTATCGGAAACTATGGTATGTTCCAAATTATCGCAGCCCCAGAAAGCATAGGGAGAAACAGTAACTACGGTATCGGGAAAAACATAGAAATCTTTTTCTCTTCCGGGAATCATCTCATAAAGAACGGTTCTGTCGGCCGAATAAAGAACACCGTCAAGACATGTCAGATATTTGGAATCATCGCTGACATCGATGGTTTTAAGATTGTCGCATCCCGCAAAAAGAGAAGATCCGATTTCCTTTACGTTTTTTCCGAAATATATGCTTTGAAGAGAATCGCAGTTTGCAAATGCCGATGCTCCGATTTTACTTACGGAATCGGGAATTATGATTCTTTCGAGAGAATCCATTTCGGCAAAGGCATTGTAACCTATTTCATCAAGCCCTTCGGGAAGAATAACCTTTTTTACATAGGGATTTCCTTCAAAAGCAGCCGAAGATATCGCTTTGGTTTTTTCGGGAACTATGCATACTTCATCGTTTCCGAGATATTTAACCAAAGTATTTTTATCCATTTGAAAATCCTCGCTTACGCCAACGGCCCGGCCTTTGTTAACAGAGGCCAGGACGAAAACGCAAACGAGAATTGCACCTAATGCTGTTAAAGAAACAAAAGCAAACTTCTTGTTCATAAAACTACCTATTTTGCTCTGACTTTTTTCTTTTTCATTCCGGAAGGAATGCTTAATGCAAAGAAGAGAATCGAAGCGGCAAACAATCCGATGCTTATAATCCACTTAATGCTTAAACCGTCGCCAGTTTTGGGTGTGGATGTGGGCGTGTAGGATACGGACGACGAAAGGTTCGATGTATCCACGTAAATCGTATAAGGCGAGAAGTGTGTAGCCGTAAAGTTGATGCACGGAACACCGTTAATCGTCGTGAATTTGGGATTAAGATCGACGAGTTTTCCGTTAACCACATAAGCAACTTTATTATTTCCGGCATAAGGAACCAGATCGTCGGGTATCGGCAGAGTTACGGATACTTTCAAATCGGAATTATTCTCGATCTTTTGCGAACCCGTGGAATTGTATAACGATATATCCATTGCAACATATTTGATGTTGTCAAGCGAATCGTATTTTGTAAGCAATGCATCTTCTATTTCGGCTTTGGCCATTTGGGAATCCGTAATCTTTAATACAAAATTATCGGATGATCCGGTAACCGAAGCGGAGGCAATACCGTTATTCGAAAAGCCCGTCTTGGTAAGAGATACGGTCGTATTGGGCTTAACTGCACCGTTTTGGTTGTTATTGCCGTTATTCGATGAATTGTTATTGTTATTATTCTTTGAAGAATCGGTTTTATAAGTAGCCTTGATGGTTACATTCTTTGCGGGCATGGTAAAATATGTCGCAGCCATATCCGCTTTAAGTAAAGTCACTCCGTCTTCCGTTGTCCATTTATCGAATACTTTTCCGCTTTCGGGATTGTTTGCTGTAATAATAATCGATGCACCTTCAACATAACTTCCGGAGCCCGAACCGTCAACTACGGTAACCGTATACAATGTTTTGTTGGAACCGTTGTTCTGGTTGTTATTGCCGTTTGGATTGTTGGGATCCGTCGCAGTGCCTTCTTTTTCATACATTGCAAGACAATCGGTATCTTTGGTAATATTCTTAAAGCTCGGGCGCCAGCCGACAAATGTATATCCCTTTCTCTCGGGAGATTTTATTTCGACGGCATCCTTGCCTTCTTCAACAGTCTGAGTCGAAAGAACGGTATCATCATAATCCAAAAATCTTACGGTATAAGTCTTTGAACCTATGGGCGAATATTTCGCGTAAGTATTTAAATCTTTAGTAATATTTTTGGGTTCGGGGAACCATCCGTCAAATACATATCCGTCCTTTGAGGGCGTAACATCGCATTTTGAATCCGTGCCTGCATTTACAATATCCGTATAAAGAAGAGTCGTCGCATCTTCGTCATAATAATATACATGATACTGAATAGGCTTGGATACAGCTAAAATATTGGGATAATCCTTTGCGAAATCCGCAGCCGGCGAATCATCTTGGCAATAGAATGTAATCTGCTGATTGTCTCCATCAAAAGCGGATTCTTTGATAATATTCGTACTTGAAGGAATCTCGATATATCCGATTCCGCTGTTTTTAAACGCATAGGGTCCGATATTCTTGTTACCGTCTTTTAATATAACGCTGTAAAGTTTGGGCGTATTCTCGAAACAGCTTTCGGGAATCGAAGTAACGTTACTCTTGCTGAAATCAACGCTTCTTAAATCGTCAAGATCCTTGAAAGCTCCGTTGGCTACCGTGGATACGCCTTCAAGTTCGTCAGCGTTAACCGCAGTAGAACCTACTTTGCTTCCTCTTGTTTCCAAAGCTTCGAGAAGAGAATCCTTTTTGCCGTTGGCCAAACCGTAAATAATACCGGTATCGCATGTAAAATTACCGCCGTCTTCGAAATTGACATCGGTAAGTTCTTCGCAATCCGCAAAAGGATGATCTCCGAATTCGTTCAAATCGTCGCAAACTTCCACATCCACGAGTTTATCGCAATCCGCAAAAGCAAAATCTCCTATTTTTTCGCATCCGTCATCAAGATATACTCCGGTAAGATTAGTAACTGAGGATAAAGCATAAGGCTCTATTTCTTTTACACCGTGAGTCGTTAAAGTAACAATATCGATATTTCTTGTTGTTCCCGTTAAGGCATTGCCGTCATTGTCAAGTCCCGAGAAAAGGCCTTCTTTAATTCCCGTAACACCGTCGGGAAGTTCAACGTTCAATGCAGAATTATAGGCATCCAATTCCATCTGGGAAAGACCCGAAGGAGTTGTTGCGCTTCCTGCGTTCTTGGCAGCCGTAACCATTTCGTTTGTAAGATAAGGATAAGTTGAACCTGTTGTTGCCAAAAGGGAGGCGAGTGTGGGAACTTTTATTACTTCATTGACATCTTTGTCGGGATTGTATCTGATTTCCTGGTTTGTGGGCCATCCCGTATAGAAAGTAATATAAGTATCCGCCTGTTGAGAATTGTTGATATTATTGTTTTTGTTCATTGCATAATCAAAAGGAGCGCTTCCTTTTGTTGCAACGCCGGTAAACGAGAGGAAAGGATCGTTTCCGAGAGTATGCGAACAATTGGGATTGTTCACAACCTGAGTATCAAAAGCCCCGTCACCGATATATGTTACGTTAATGGGCTCATTGAATATAACGTCTTTAAGATTGTGACTACCCTTAAATGCACCTGCTTCGATTTCGGTAATCGTAGAAGGAATGATAACTTTGGTGATATTGCATTTGTTCGAGAAAGAATCCGATCCTATCTTAGTAATACCGTAAGGTCCGATTTTGGCGGGAATTTCAACTTTTTTAACGGTATCGTCCATATAGAAATATATAAGTCTGTTCTGGTTGTCCACACGATATACAAGCTTACCGGTACCGTCTTCCGTGCTGTTTACGTTATATACTTTTTCGTATTTTTCCTCGTCGAGATATTTAAATGCAAAAGAATTCGCGGTTGAAGTATTATGAAGCGCCTGCTGTTCGGGACCTTCAAGATAGAATTCTTCGCAAACCATATCCTGGAAATCTTTAAATGAATAAGGCGTGGTACCGGAAACAGCTGTCAAACCGTCTTTAATAGTCATATTGCTGTTTCTGACCGTAATCCTCTTAAGGGATGTACATCCCACAAACCATGCCACATCCTGATCTTCGTTGTAATTTCTCGGGAATTCGATTTCTTCAAGTGCGGAACAGTCTTTAAATACATTGTCACCCATGGTTGTCAGATTCATGTTTAAAGCATTTCCGTTTTGATCTTTAGCAATAAGATTGCAATGTTTCATGCTGTAGCAGCCTTCAAAACAGGAATCTCCCACCTCGGAAACACCTACGGGCATATTGAAAACTTCAAGACCCTGACAATTAAGAAAAGCTCTTTCTCCGAGTTTTTTGATGGCAGCATTGTCGGGAATCGTAATTGACTGAAGGTTATTGCAATCCGCAAAAGCATAATTGCCGATGGTATTGATACCGTCGCCGAAATTTATTTCTCTTAAGTTGGCACAGTTTTTAAAGGCATAATTTCCGACACCGAGGATGGATTTTCCCAAAACAAGTGTTTTTATATTCTGCGCATTGGAAAAAATACCCTTTGTGTCGTCAAGGTTAACTTCCCAGCCGCTGGACGTTTTGGAAACATTCTGATTGGCAATGTAATTAACTTCGGCATCCTTAATTCTTTTATGCGTTTCATCCGTTGTAGGATAATATGCACCGTTATGCAAATAATACAAATCGTCTTCTTCTCCGTTATTGTCGGAGTCTTTTAACCATTTGTCGATATTTTTATAGTAGCAGGGTAAATATTTATCAAGTACGGTTTGCGTGGTTTTTTCTTTTTTTATCGCCTGGACTTTATCTCCGTTTGAATCCAATACATAATTGCCCTGATCGTCCAATTCCCAAACAGGTATGGTCTTGGCATCGTCTTCGTAAAGCAAAATCGGCATTCCGTTGGAATCCAATACGGGAACATAAACGTCTTCTTCTTTATAAGTAGGATAATATAAAGCTTCGTTGCTGATGGAAACCGCAACATATCCGCCTTCGGTACCGTCGGCGTCGGTATATTTCATATAACCGTCTACTTTTTCCGGAATTACGAGTTCGCCGTTTGGAAGCGTTCTTTCAAAGTCATAACCGCAAATTACGGCAATTTTATTGTTTCCGTTTGCCTTTGTCATATAAGCAAACTGGAATTCGCCGTCACCTGTCGTGTAGATCACCTCTCCGTCCGGTAATATAGGCACGTTGTTTTCGGAATCATCAAGATAAACTCTCGCACTTGTCGAAGACGGATCGTAAGCTTCTGCGGATTTTTGAGGAAGCAAAGCCACAATAATCGACGATATCAAAAACAGACTTGCGATTGTAATCCCAAGCGTAAATTTAAATTTTCTCGAAAGCCTTCTTCTGGGTTTGCTCATTTTAATCCTCCGAAATTATTTGATTTTCTTTGCTATAACGACGAATCTTCCGTTAGCCTGCGCATAATCGCATGTTGAAAGCGTAAGCAGTTCGTCATCGAATTTTACGGGTACGTTTGTATCGTAAAGTGATTTTTCCTTAAGTTCGTTCATATACGAATCGAATTCGATTTCGCTGGTAACGTCAACGAATTCGTAGTATTTAAAATCAGTGGCATCGGATGTACGTACGTAATCCCTGAAAACAAAAACTATTTCGTACATTGCTTCTTCGAATATCGTGTCAAATACGAAAGTTTTGTGTTTCAGATAAAAATCATAATTGTCATATTTTTCAAGATGCGCAAACATTTTGCCGGATTTCATATGATGACCGTACAAAATAACGTTCTTGCTTCTCGGATAAATATTGCAGTACATATCGGCGAAAATGCATCCGTTGGCATCGCCCTTGCCTTTGAAATTGTGGCTTAAATAAAACTGGTTGTCGTTGCTTTGAACAACGGGATAATCGATATTGGTATCCGATATCTTAATCCATCCGATCAAATCGTTGTTCTTTGTATAAGTATCTTTGTATTTTTCAAGAATATCTGGTATTTCGTATGTGTCAAAAGTGATTGTGTAATCATTTGTATCCGAATTATTCGAAGCAGTATTGTTTTTTTTGACGGAATTCGGATTGATGGTTGTAAAAATAAACGCATTATCCCTGTTGGATTCTTCGATTTCGCGAAGAATTTTTTCGGTCCTTTTGTCCGCGACAACTTTGCCCATAACGGCGATAACGGATCCTAAAACAACAATTGCGGATATTCCTACAAGAAGGTATTTAAACAGGTTTTTTTGTTTTCTTTGCCTGTTTATATAATATTCCACTAATTCTTTATCGACATTTTCATCCGAATTCTCAACCTTTTGATGAGATTTTATGTAATCCGAATACAATTCATCTTCATCATCTTCCGTGTACCGGCTTCGGTGATCGGATTTTTTTGAAGAAGAAGATTGAGTTTTTTTGTTTAATTTTTCGTAAATATCGGTAATTTCGTCTTCAAAATCAAATCCGAGTCTTGATTCGAATTTGATGCCCCCGGTGCAAATTGCGGAATACAGTTTGTTTACATCGGACGCTTTATTGAAATTTATCTTTTTTTTAATCTCGGAAATTTTCTTTGAATCCCTTAAAAAAGCTTCGTATTCACTTTTGTTTCTGGCCGAATATCCTTCGACAGACCACTCGGAACTCATACTTTTCCACCTTACCTATTTTTACATATATATTTTACTATATCTCGTGGATAATTCAAGTATTAAAACAATATATTGATATCTTTAAATTGCCCGAATCATATTATGAAAACAAAAACCCTCCCTGCTTTTTATAATGCAGGGAGGGAAAAAATAGATTCAACGTAATTATTTAACAACTATATTAACAATCTTGGAAGGAACATAGATTTCCTTTACAATCGTCTTTCCTTCGATTGCTTTGGCCACACCGTCAACGGCTTTGGCTTTTGCAAGTGCAGAGTCCTTATCCTCCTGCTTGAGGAGTTCTACAACACCCTTAACCTTACCGTTTACCTGTACGCCGATTTCGATTGTATCTTCGTTAAGAGCAGCTTCATCGTAAAGGGGCCATTTTTCATAGGCAATCGTATTGTCATGACCGATAATCTGCCAGATTTCTTCTCCTACGTGAGGACAGATGCATGAGAACATTTTGATGAATCCCTCGGCATATTCCATGGGGCATGTGCCTTTAACGGTTTCATTCATGAAAATCATCATCTGAGCGATGGCCGTATTGAATCCGAGAGATTCGAAATCCGAAGTAACCTTTTTAACCGTCTGGTTATATACTTTCGTGAGTCTCTCATCGGTTTCCTTGGTGATATTTTCGGGATTTGTGAAATAATTGTATACCTTGTTGATATATTTTCTCGCACCTTCAACACCCGAAGAACTCCAGGGTTTCGATACCTCAAGAGGACCCATAAACATTTCGTAAAGTCTTAATGTATCCGCACCGTAATCGCGAACGATATCCGAAGGATTGATAACGAATTCGGGGAATCTCTTACCCATCTTGATTCCGTTTTCGCCGAGAATCATACCCTGATGAACAAGCTTTTTGAAAGGCTCTTTTACGGGAGATAAACCTTCGTTGTAAAGGAAGCGGTTCCAGATTCTCGAATACATCAAATGACCAACCGCATGTTCGGGACCGCCGATATAAAGGTCTACTGGAAGCCAATGCTTTAACAATTCGTAATTTGCGAATTCTTTATCGTTATTGGGATCGATATATCTGAAATAATACCATGAAGAACCTGCGGAACCGGGCATTGTGGATGTTTCTCTCTTGCCCTTTACGCCGTCCTTTTCGTATATTTTCCATTCGGTTGCGTTTTCAAGAGGAGCCTTTCCGTTCTTTCCCTTGTAATCTTCGAGTTCGGGAAGAACCAAAGGAAGCTCGCTGTCGTCAAGCACGTGAATATTTCCGTCTTCGTCGTACCATACGGGAACGGGTTCGCCCCAATAACGCTGACGCGCGAAGATCCATTCTCTGAAGTGATAATTAACGGTACGTTTTGCAACGCCCATTTTCTCAAGTTTCTGAGTAATGGCTTCTTTTGCATCTTCGACAATCATTCCGGTAAATTCCTCGGAATTGATGAGTTTGCAGCCTTTGCCGAGATAATCGTATTTTTCAAAAGCACATTTGCTTACGTCTCTTCCGTCGATAACCTGAATCATATCGATGTTATGAGCGATTGCATATTCAAAGTCTCTCTGATCGTGAGAAGGAACGGCCATAACAGCACCGGTACCGTAATTTGCAAGAACGAAATCGCCGATGAACATACGGACTTCTTTGCCGTTAACGGGATTGATACAAGTAACGCCCTTAAGTTCGCAACCTGACTTTGTCTTGTTAAGTTCGGTTCTGTCCATATCGTTCTTCTTTAATGTTTCATCGATATAGGCTTGTACTTCTTCTTTATTTTCAATACGGGGCATCAAATCTTTTACAATCTGTCCGTCGGGAGCAAGAACCATAAAGTGATACCGTAAATCGTTTCGATACATGTTGTATAGATGGAGAACTCTCCGCCGCCTACAATCCGGAATTTAACTTCAACGCCTTCCGAACGGCCGATCCAGTGGCGCTGCATATCCTTTGTTGATTCGGGCCAGTCGATTTCGTTAAGGCCGTCAAGAAGCTCGTCGGCAAAAGCCACCTGATCGATAACCCACTGCTTCATGTTTTTACGAACAACGGGGAATCCGCCACGCTCTGATTTACCGTCAATGACTTCGTCGTTTGAAAGAACGGTACCGAGTTCCTCGCACCAGTTTACGGGCATATCGATAAGCTTCGCATAGCCTTTTTCGTATAATTTCTTAAAAATCCACTGAGTCCATTTATAAAACGAAGGATCGCTTGTCGCAATCATTTTCGACCAGTCGTAATCAAAGCCGAGTTCTTTAAGCTGAGCGGTAAAAGTCTTTATGTTTTCCTGAGTAAAACCGTTGGGATTGTTACCGGTATTTACGGCATACTGTTCTGCGGGAAGTCCGAAAGAATCGTATCCCATGGGATGAAGGACATTGTAACCCTGCATTCTCTTCATACGTGAGGAAATATCCGTAGCCGTGTAACCTTCGGGGTGACCGGCATGGAGACCTACTCCCGAGGGATAGGGAAACATGTCGAGAGCATAAAATTTAGGCTTGGAAAAATCCCAAACATCGGTTTTGAAAGTCTCGTTTTCTTCCCAGTATTTTTGCCACTTTTTTTCAATTTCTCTGTGATTGTATGCCTGACTCATATTAAACCTCCGAAACACTGATACTAAAATATTTTAATTATATAAATAATAAAAGTCAATGAATACCGCTAAAATAAAGAAAAAACCCTCCCTGTAATCCGGGAGGGCAAATATGAAAAATTTATTCTACATTTCCTTCTGCAACTTTGTCTGCTCTTTCCTTAACTTCAGCATCCTGAATATCCGAAGGTGCCTGTTCGTAACGTGCGAATTCATATTCGTAATCGCCGCGTCCGCCCGTCATGGAACGAAGATCCGTGCAGTATCCGAAGAGACTCATCATGGGAATATCCGCTTCGACAACCGTCTTGCCGTTACCAGCGGGATTCATACCGAGTACTCTTCCTCTTCTCTTATTAAGATCACCCATTACGTCACCCGTGAATTTATCGGGTACAGTTACCTTAAGAGAAGCGATGGGCTCAAGAAGAATGGGACCGGCTTCCATGACACCTTTTTTGAAGGCCTGAATTGTAGCCATCTTGAATGCCATTTCCGAAGAGTCAACGGGATGATATGATCCATCGTAAAGAATGGCCTTAACACCGACTACGGGATAAGCTGCAAGAGGTCCGCGAAGAACGGATTCCTGAAGTCCTTTTTCCACAGCGGGGAAATAGTTCTTGGGAACTGCGCCGCCGACAACTTCTTCTTCAAATACATAAGGATTCTCAAGATCTCCCGAAGGTTCAAAACGCATCTTTACGTGACCGTACTGACCGTGACCGCCGGACTGTTTCTTGTATTTGTATTCAACATCGGATTTCTTCTTGATTGTTTCTCTGAAAGCAACCTTGGGCTTAGTCAGATCAATCTTAACTTTGTATTCGTTTTCAAGTCTCGACTGAACTACATCGATATGAAGATCGCCCATACCGTAAATAAGCATCTGCTTGTTTTCTGCATCGTTAACGGCCTTGATGGTAAGATCTTCGTGCATCATCTTCTGAAGCGACTGGGCAATCTTGTCTACGTCAGCTTTGTTGACCGCATGATATCTCTTGTAAGTATAAGGCTTGGGAAGATCGGCTTTACCGAATCTTATAATATGGGATTTTGTAGAAAGCGTATTTCCGGTTCTTGCTGCGGTAATCTTAGCCAAAGCTCCGATATCTCCGGCATGAAGTTCGGAAACTTCAATGGGTTTGTTGCCCTGAAGAAGATAAATCTTACCGATTTTTTCTTCAACCTGCTTTTCGTCGTTATACATAAGATCGTCTGTCTTTAAAACACCGGACATAACTTTGATAAGCGAATATTTTCCGATGAAAGGATCGACGATGGTTTTGAAAATATAAGCAGATTTCGTCTTGGAGAAATCATAATTTGCTTCAAATACTTCATTGGTCTTTAAGTCGATACCAGCAACCGTTCTCGTATCGGGACCGGGAAGATATTTGACAATATCGTCAAGGAGTGTGTAAATACCCTGGCAAAGTATATTTGAACCCATTGAAATGGGAACGATGCTTCCGTCATTAACGGATACTCTCAAAGCCTGACGAATTTCGTTTTCGGAGAAAGTTTCACCGCCGAAATATCTTTCCATAAGCTCTTCGCTTGTTTCGGCAACAGCTTCCATAAGAGTATCTCTGTACTGAGAAAGATATTCCTTGTTGGCATCGGGAATATCGCATTCTTTAACTTCCTTGCCTTCCCATCTGTAACCCTGTTCCGCAATAACGTTTACATATCCTACGAATTTCTCGTTTTCTCTGATGGGAAGATGGAAAGGAGCAATCTTCTTTCCGTAAAGAGCGGTCAAATCTTCGACAACCTGTCTGTATGAAGCATTGTCGATATCCATATCGGTTACAAAGAACATTCTCGGAAGTTTGTATTTTTCACAAATATCCCAAGCTCTTTCGGTACCTACTTCAACACCTGCCTTACCCGAAACAACAATAATAGCCGCATCGGCTGCAGAAGCTGCTTCTTCCGCTTCACCGACAAAATCAAAGAATCCGGGAGTATCCAGAACATTGATTTTGATTCCGTTCCATTCGATGGGAATCAATGATGTGGAAATGGAAATCTGTCTTTTTACTTCTTCTTTACCGTAATCGCTGACAGTGTTTCCGTCCGCAATTTTACCCATTCTTGAAGTAAGTCCTCCAAGATAAGCCATTGCTTCGGCAAGAGATGTCTTTCCCGCACCGCCGTGACCAAGCAAACAGACGTTTCTGATCTTATCCGTTGTGTAAATATTCATGTTGTAACCTCCGAAGTTTATTTTGGGGTTAAAATAAGAAAATCCCCTTAATAAAAAATCAACCCCACTTAGTATATTTTACTAAATAAGGGTTGAATATACAATCTTTAATATGACTTTTGTACAAAAAATACGATTAAATTCCGCATTTTTGTTAAATATTACAATTTAACGTCATTAAGCTTTATTGGAGTATGTATTTACGGTATCGTAAATCTCGATTCGCTTCATGTCCATCTCGGGCATACCGATAAAAATACCGCCGTACTGGAATGTCGAATCGGATTTCATGATTCTGACAATTTCGATAAAAGCATGGATAACATCTTTGTTCCAAAGAGTCAGATCCGCATCGTAAACCGCACCTATCGTCAAAGCTTCATCGCATGTAAATCCGATGCCCGAAGTCGATACATCAAATACATCTATCGTAATTTCAAAGGGCTCGCTCTGATCGAGTCTTTTTACAAATAATTTGGCATCCAATTCTATTCTTTTGGACTTTCTTCTGTCATTCATATGCAGCACCCCTCCGTATGTTAATATTTTAAGTGTTAACAAAATATGTGTCAATAAATACTTTCTTTTACTAAACATTGTGCTATAATTTACGATATATAAATTAGAGGAATAAAAATATGAGAATCGGCGCTTATGAATTAAGTTCACAAATGAATATATATTCTAAGTATTCGAGCGAGTCGATTAAATCAGTCGAAAGCCGTGATTTAAAGCCCGACATCGTTAAAGCTCAAAAAGACGAAGCAAGTGTTGCTCTCTCCATAAACGGAAAAGAGTTTGCGCTCGGTTCATCATACTCCAAATATACTTCCAATCCCGTGGTTTTAAACCCGAAAGTTGAAAAGCTTGACGATTTCTCTTTAAAATCCGCAAAAGAAGACAAAATCGTATCCAGAACAAAAAACGAAGCCGAACCGAATTACAAAGAAATCATTTCGGACGAGCAAATGGACAATTTCCTTAGAAAAGCATTCAAATTATACGAAGAATAAAACCCGAACGCCAAAGACATTCGGGTTTTTTTATTGCTTTTTTTATCAATTGTTTTAAATAACATATTCGAAGGCGTTTTTGATCCATTCGATATTTCCGTTATCCACCGCTATTACGTCAAATCGCATTTCGGTATTTTCGTCAATTTTATGAATCAATCTGTAATAATCGCTGACTTTGCATATTTTCTTCATTTTTTTGTAATCCACAGCCTCTGCGGCCTGACCGTATTCCGAAGATTTCCTGTATTTTACCTCAGCGAAAACAAGGTACTCCCCATCCTTGCATACGATATCTATTTCGCCCAATCTGCAGGAAAAATTCATCTCAAGTATTTTTACGTTTTGTTTCTTTAAAAAAGAGGCGGCTTCCTTTTCGTATCCGCCCCCTGTAAGTCTTTTGTTTATAACGCTCTCCTTTTATTTTTGTTTTGCCCTGATTTTATCCATGGCATCCACAAAGACAAGAATTTCCGCAACAACTTCATAAAGTTCGGGAGGAATTTCCTGTCCGATTTCAAGTCTCGACAAAGTATCCGCAAGTTTCGAGTCCTTATGAACCGGAACCTTGTTTTCCTTTGCTTTTTCAATTATCTTATCCGCCACGGCACCCTGACCGCTTGCCACAACTTTGGGCGCACTGTCGTCGTTCGGGTCGTATTCGAGCGCAATGGCATGTCTTATTTTCTTTCTTTCCATAACCTAAGCTCTTACATCAAATCTGTAAAATCCGATTGTATCTTTCTTATCGGGAGTATCTTCTTCAAGAAGAATATCCGGCGAAGTCTTTTTGGTATTAAAGGAATTGGTAACTTTAAAGCCCAATTTCTCGAGTTTTTCGTTTAACAAATCTATATGTTTTTCGATAAACAAAAGCGTTTCTTCATTCGGAAGCGTAAAATCCGTCGAAAGGTTCTTTGAAGAATTAAGTTTTACATACACTTCAACTCTTCCGAGGTTTTTCATGTCAAGTCTTAAAACAGCTGATATATTGTCGGGATTTGCCAACAGATTCTTTTTGTTTGCGTAAACATACAAATCTCCGGTATTGGACCGGTTGTTTAACAATACGGGAAGCTGAACATAGGGAGTCAAATCGTTCAAAGTCTGCAAAAACTGAACGTTTTCCCTGAAACCGTTAACGGCCTGAGTAAGATTGTCGCTTCCTTTGAAAGTATTTTGCATGGATTCGATAATCTTATCGGTATTTTCCATGACCTTTGAATAATGCTCCGAAAGAGAATTGGAATCTTTTATTTCATTCGGTTCAAGAAGCCATTTTTCGGAGAATTTATCGGTAAGAGCATTTTTGAAAAGATCGGATTTGATCAGATCTTTTTTAAGTTCATCCGATACGTTTTCATCTTTTAAAACCGATTCGAAGGTTCTTAACATCTCTTCGAGATCGATTCTCTCGCCGTTTGTGAGTTTGTTTAAAATCTCGTTTCCGAATTGGTTGTCCTTGCTTATCAGATTGTAAAGATTGTCGATATCCTTGTTGGTAAGCGTAATCTGTTCGCTTAATTCGACACTCGACAAATTGCCTTTTATGGCTTCAAGATCGCCCTTTGATACGATCGAATCCTCTTCCATTTCGGAAATAATGTTTTTTACGATTTCGGGAGAAGATTTCAAAACATCTTCCGATTTGGCGTTCTCGCTTATCTGTTCTTTGTTTTCGCCAAGAAGTTCGCCTTCTTTGCCGTTTAAAAGTCCTTTATCCTGAAGCGCGGAATCGCCGAGCGAAATCGAAACCTGCGTTTCGCCTTCCGTCGAAGCATCGATAAAATCCATCGCAAGATTGATTGCGGAAGATAAATCAGAATCAGCTTTTGCGGCAAGTTCAAGCGGTATTTGATTAATCAACGTATTAATCGAATCGGAAATCTTGTTTTCGAAATTATATACGGCATCGAATTTGGCAATGTTTTCCGAATTGAGTTCCAATCCGATCTGTTTCATTCTTATTATTTCATTGGCCTGAATTTCGGGGTTTGATACGATGTTTCTGTATAAAAGGGCAAGAGAATCCTTATCGATGCTCATTCCCTCTTCCATTAACGTGGAAACAAGCGCAAGTGAAGTGGCATTAATCGGAATATTGGCCTGGTTAAGCGCATTGTTTGCTATATTTTCATTTGCTATATTGGTGAATAAAGTACGAAGCGAAACAAGATTGTCCGAATCGGAATTAACTTCGAAAAGGACGCTTTGTCCGACGCTTAAATTGATGTTCGGATCGATGTTTGCAGTAATCCTTGCATCTTCTCCGACAAGAATGGTGGCTGTATTTTGGGAAATATCGACAATCTGGCCCCTGAACGTATCTCCCGAAGACATTTCGCGAAGCATATCAAGCCCTGCTTTGTCAAGGCTTATCCCCTCTCTTTGAGGCTCGACTCTGCCGGCATTTGCAACAGACGAGATATTCATATAGGAGTTATTGATATTGTCCACGAAAAACCTCTGATTTATTAAATATAATTATGAATAAACGAGAATCTGTGAATATCGCAGGGTCCGAGTTTCCTTAAGCCTTCTATATGCGCTGCGGTTCCGTACCCTTTATTCTTTGCAAAATCATAACCGGGATAAATTTTGTCGAATTCCGCCATCATTCGATCCCTTGTGACTTTGGCAACTATCGAAGCAGCTCCGATCGAAATGCTTTTTGCATCGCCTTTTATAATCGGAACCTGCTTAATGTCAACACCCGGGATTGTAACCGCATCGTTTAACAAAACATCGGGTTTTACGGAAAGAGAGTTTATCGCATCCCTCATGGCTTCATACGTGGCCTCGAGAATATTGATTTCGTCTATTCTTTTGTTATCCCTTATGCCGATTCCGAAAGAAACGGCTTCACGGGTAATTATTTCATATAATTCCTCTCTTCTTTTTTCGGACAATTTTTTGGAATCATTAATATAAAGAATCGAACAATCTTTGGGAAGAATTACGGCACAAGCCACAACGGGTCCCGCAAAAGGGCCTCTTCCCACTTCGTCTATACCGCAGACATAACCCAAATCAGAGTATTCTTTTTCGTATTTTTTTAAATTTTCGATTCTTAACTGCTCAGCCAAAAGCTTTTCGCCTTTTAATTCTCTCATAATCAATCCTTATTTTTTATTGCCGTGTTTAATGAAACCTATTTTCTTAAAAGGATATATCCTAAGCCATGCTCTGCCTGTTATTTCTTTTCTTTTGATATTTCCGACTTCGTAATATCTCGAATCGAACGATTCGTTTCTGTTATCGCCCAAAACAAAATATTCGTCATCGCCGAGTTTAATGTTCTCGCAGGCGATTCCGGGGTCTCTTATAACTTCTTTACCGTAATTTTCCTCGAGTTTTTCGCCGTTTATGAATATATTTCCGTCATCGTCGATATAAACGGTTTCTCCGGGAAGACCGATGATTCTTTTGATAAAATAATTTCTCGAACCCTTATCGTAGGGGAAAACAATGACATCGAATCTCTGGGGATCGTTAAATCGATAGGATATTTTATCCACGATAAGATTATCTTTGTGAAACAATGTATTTTCCATGCTTTTACCGTCAACAATCGTTCTTTGACCGATAAAAGTAACTATGAATAAAGCTGTGAGCAAAAGAAGAAGAAAATATATGCTTGTTTTTAAAATTTCTTTAAGTGTATCGTTCATTTTCGGCTCCAAAAATTATTATTCGGGTATAGTGTCCAAAGTCAGATATCCCAGTTTGTTGTTTCTGAATTCGTCGGTAATCATTTTGGCGCCTCTTTGGATATCGATTTCGCTTCCCGTTTTGACAAGATTTCTCTTTGAGCAGTATTCCCTTAATATATCGACGGCTTCAAGATTTTCGTCTATTTCGAATTTATCATTTATAAGCCCGGGATATTTGTCTTTTAAAAGCTTTATAAGATGATAAGCAAGCTCTTCAAAAGGCAAAATGTCATCTTTAACCGAACCTATAAGAGCAAGTATTACGCCTGTTCTTTCGTCATCGATTTTAGGCCACAAAATACCGGGTGTATCCAAAAGTTCAAATTCGTTTTTTACGTTAATCCACTGCTTGCCCTTTGTGACCCCGGGTTTATTGCCGGTCACGGCTTTGGCTTTTCCCGACAAAGAATTTATAAATGTCGATTTGCCGACATTGGGAATTCCGACAATCATGCATTTAATAGTTCTTTTTAAAATGCCTCTTTTTCTGTCTCTTTCGATTTTTTCCCTGCAGATTTCCTTAATTGTTTTATCGAGATTTTTAACGCCTGTTGCGGATCTTGAATTGGTCAAAACGCAGTGAATGTTTTTATCCTCGAAATATTTAATCCATTTCTCGTTATCCGTTTTATCCGCCATATCGGATTTGTTCATCAATACTAGTCTGTATTTGTTTAAGGCAAGTTTGTCGATATCGGGGTTTCTTGACGATAAGGGCGCCCTGGCATCGATAATTTCGATAACCATGTCAACGAGTTTAATGTTTTCTTCCATCATTCTGACGGCCTTCGTCATATGACCGGGATACCAGTTTATATTGGTTTTGTTATCGCTCATTTCGGATTTCTCCCATTATTAATAAAAGCCGCCTTTATTGTCGCCATGCTTCAAATGAAACCAGACTCTTCCTACTATATCATCCTGACTGACGGGTCCTATATTTCCGTATCTCGAATCTTCCGAATCGTTTCGGTTGTCGCCCAGAACAAAATATTCGCCTTTTTCAAGCTTAACCGGATTTTCCGCAAGACCGGCAAATTCCATTTTGTCATAATGCTCTTCGTCTTTGTACAATTCGTCGTTAACGTAAAGTCTTCCGTTTTTGATTATTACCGTGTCGGGATATGTCGCAACAACCCTTTTTATATACAAATAGGATTTTTTGTTTCCGTTCGGATAAAAGGCTATAATATCTCCGACCTTCGGTTTAAAAAGCAAATACGCGCTTTTGTTAATCAAGACTTCCTGACCGTTTGAATATTTCGGAAACATTCCGTCGCCTATGACGGCACTCTTTGTTCCGAAGATCAGTATAATTACAAAGGCAATAAAAGAAACAGCCGCCATCCAAAACAGCATTTTAAAAAATCCCGTAAAGTGATGGGGTTTGACTTTCTTTTCTTTTTTGATGAACGTAAGTCCTTTTTTCTTCTTCATGCCGATAATTTCCTTGTATAAAAACGCATTTTATTATACTATAAACCGTCCTTTTATTCAAACATTCAAAAGCAATAAAAAAGGCAGGAATCAAATCCTGCCTTGAAAATCAGATTTTCTCTTTTACTTTTGCTTTCTTTCCGACTCTGTCTCTTAAGTAGAAAAGTTTAGCTCTTCTGATCTTACCTTTACGTACAACTTCAACGTCTGCTACGTTAGGTGAATGAATGGGCCATGTTTTCTCAACGCCGCAACCGTTAGAAATCTTACGAACGGTAAATGTCTGACGATTGGAACCGCCCTGAATCTTAATTACTGTTCCTTCGAAGATCTGAATTCTGGATTTGTTACCTTCCTGAATTCTGTTGTGTACCTTAACGGTATCGCCGACTTCGAAAGCGGGTACGCTCTCTTTTAACTGAGCATTTTCAATCTCTTTAATAATTTCGCTCATTGTATTTCTCCTTTTGTTTTCATCGGATGTTCTTAAGTCTTTAAAAGCTCAGCGGACCATCTCTTTACACGCAACTATAATAAATTACCACATTTTTTCAATCATTTCAAGCAATAATCGAAACATTTTGAAATTATTCAAACATTTGTTCAAACGAAAGCTTTTGTGTTAAAATGATTCTCGTTGAAAATCAAATGAAAAACTGAGGTTATTTATGTTTAAACTCTGGATTAAGGAAATCAAAAACAATCATCTCGTAAAAGATATAACAATAACGGATGACAGAAACGAAACCAGAACCCATAAAGTTCTTTCGTCCCTCGAAAAAGCATGTGAAAAATTCGATCTGTCGGTTCCGATATGGCTTGATAAAAACATATCGGAGTTTAAATCGGTTTCAAAAACACGTTTTTCGAAGGATTCTTTCATAGAATCAATCGACTTTGACTATCTCGAAATCATGATAATCGAAGAAGATTAATCATTCGTCAATTTTTACGTCTACCTGTAAATCATCCTTAACAGATGCAGCCTTGACAACAATT
Organism: Lachnospiraceae bacterium; assembly: GCA_017613435.1. Taxonomy (GTDB): domain Bacteria; phylum Bacillota; class Clostridia; order Lachnospirales; family Lachnospiraceae; genus UBA3766. Next base: position 29,620 of record JAGADU010000115.1, read on the forward strand.
CTTATTGCCTTGGCTATTCTGCCCTGTTTACCGATTACTTTACCCATATCGCCGGGTGCGACATGAAGATTAATCTCTATATTCTTACCGTCTGCTTTTTCAGTTACAGTCACTTCTTCAGGATGATCTACAAGGGCTTTGGCAATAGTTTCTACTAATTCCTTCACGATAAGCCTCCCTGTGAATCACTCTATTATTTTTCAATACCTGCAATCTTGAAGATCTTTGCAACCGTTTCCGTAGGCTGAGCACCGTTCTTGAGCCATTTCTTTGCAGCTTCTTCGTTTACTTTGAATTCAGAGGGATTCTTGTTGGGATCGTATGTACCGATTTCTTCGATGCATCCGCCGTTTCTTGCGGTTCTTGAATCGGAAACTACGATTCTGTAAATAGGATTTCTTTTATAACCCATTCTGCTTAATCTGATTTTTACTGACATTGTTTAGTCCTCCATAAAAAATTATTTATTATAATTGATATTTATTCAAAACTCCTAAAAGAAGTTGTTGACTTTAAAAAGGCATCTTAAATCCGCCAAACCCTCCGAAGGGACCTCTTTTTTTGCCGCCCATAAGAGAAGGCATCTGTTTCATCATCTTCTGCGTCTGTTCGAACTGCTTGATGAAACGGTTTACAACCGAAATATCCACGCCCGCGCCTTTTGCGATTCTGTGTTTTCTTTGCGGATTCAATATTTTAGGATTGCTTCTTTCTTTTTTGGTCATCGACAAAACGATTGCTTCCATCTGTTTCATCTGTTTGTCGTCGATTGCACCTTCCAAATCTTCCCTGGAAACTCCCAGATTCGGCATTAGTCCAAGCATTGATGAAAGGCCGCCCATCTTTTTCATCTGATTCATGCTTTCAAGGTAATCGTTAAAATCGAATTTACCTTTTTTCAGACGGCTCATCATGTCTTTTTCTTTCTCTTTGTCAACTTCTTCGGTTTCCTGCATAACCTTGTCGATAAGAGTAAGAACGTCTCCCATGCCGAGTATTCTGTTGGCCATTCTGTCGGGATAAAACTGTTCGAGGTCGGATAATTTTTCGCCCATACCTACATAAAGAATGGGAACACCCGTTACGGCTTTGATTGAAAGAGCCGCACCGCCTCTTGTATCGCCGTCCATTTTACTTAAGATCAATCCGTTGATTCCGATTTTTTCATTGAAATCTTTTGCAACATTTACGGAATCCTGACCGATCATGGCATCGACAACAAGTATTGTCTTGTGAACGGTAACCTCTTTTTTTATATCCTCGAGTTCCTTCATTAAATCGTCGTCAATCTGAAGACGGCCTGCTGTATCGAAGATAATTACGTTTTCTTTGTTTTCTTTGGCGTGTTCTATACTTGCTTTCGCAATTTCGACGGGCTTAACCTTGTCTCCCATCGAGAAAACGTCAACGCCCTGTTTTTCACCGTTTATTTCAAGCTGTTTGATAGCTGCGGGACGATATACGTCAAGCGCCACAAGCAGCGGCTTCTTACCTTTTTGAATGAATTTGCCGGCAAGTTTGGCAGCCGTGGTTGTTTTACCCGCACCCTGAAGACCGCAAAGCATTATTACGGTAACGGCCTGACCGGGTTCAAACTGAAGTTCAACCGTTTCGGAACCCAAAACCGAAGTCAGTTCTTCGTTAACGATCTTTATAACCGCCTGACCGGGATTGAGTCCTTCGAGCACTTCGCTTCCTACGGCTCTTTCCTCGACGGATTTTATAAAATTCTTAACTACTTTATAGTTTACGTCCGCTTCCAAAAGCGCAAGTTTAACTTCTTTTAAGGCAAGCTTTACATCTTCTTCGGTAAGTCTTCCCTTCGATCGAAGATTCTTAAATACTTTTGTCAGCTTTTCGGTTAAATTTTCAAAAGCCATTACAAATCCTCTGAAAGTTTATCGGTCAATTCAACGATTCGTCTGCAGTCAACGCCCGAATCGGAAAGTTTCTTCAATTCGTCTTTGATTTCATCGATAATCTTTTGATTGTTTTCAAAGGAACTCGCAAAATGAAGTTTGTCCTCGTAATCGTTTAAAATTTTATCGATTCTTTTGACGGCATCATGCACACCCTGTCTGGAAATGCCCATTTCTTCGCCGATTTCCGACAAGGAATAATCATTGTTTACCACATCGGAGTATATTTTCCTCTGATGTTCGGTAAGAAGATTGCCGTATATATCAAAAAGCAATGAACGTTCTACTATCTTATCCATAAAAACAGCCCATATTTAAAACCAGCCTACTAAATATAACAAAAACCAAAAGGGGTGTCAAGACTTTTTACTTGACACCCCGAAAATATTTCAAAATAAGCGTTTGGGAATGATTAATTTGTTGAATAATACATTTATTCCGCATCAAAGATTGCGGAAACAAAGGATTTCGGATCGAATTTTTGCAAATCTTCGATTCCTTCGCCGACACCTATGTATTTAACGGGAATACCGAGTTCCTGCCAAATGGCTATGGCGATTCCGCCCTTTGCCGTTCCGTCCATTTTGGTTAAAACGATACCCGTAATATCGCAGGCCTCCTTGAATTCCTTTGCCTGGTTAAGAGCATTCTGACCCGTGGAAGCATCGAGCACCAGGAAATTTTCGCGATGGATTCCGGGAAATTCCCTGTCGATAATACGATTCATCTTTTTTAATTCTTCCATGAGGTTCTTTTTGTTATGAAGTCTTCCGGCTGTATCGCATAAAAGAATATCGACATCCTTGGCTCTGGCCGACTGAAGCGCATCATATATTACGCTTGCGGGATCCGTGCCTTCTTTTGAACCTACCATCGAAACGCCGACTCTTTCGGCCCAGCTTTCAAGCTGTTCTGTAGCTGCAGCCCTGAAAGTATCGGCTGCCGCAATAAGAACTTTCTTGTCATCCTGCTTGAAATTATAAGCAAGTTTGCCGATTGTTGTCGTCTTTCCGACACCGTTTACGCCGATGACGAAAATAATAGATTTTTCCTGTTCGAATCTGTATTGATCTTCTTCGATATCAAGCCTCTTCGAAAGAAGTTCGATAAGGTAGTCTCTGCAGTCGTTGGGATTTTTGATATGTTCGACCTTAACAAGAGTCTTTATCTCTTCGATTATTTCTCCGGTGGTTGTTATGCCGATATCAGCCATAACAAGAACTTCCTCGAGTTCTTCGTAGAAATCATCGTCGATTTCCGAAAAACCGTGGAAAACGGAATCCAAACCGTCAAGTAAATTGATTCTTGTTTTGTTAAGACCGCTTTTTAATTTGCTGAAAAATCCTGCTTTTTCTTTTTCCATTATTTTTGTTTGTTTTTGTTTTCTTCTTTTTCAAGTAATTTGTCTACAAGATCGACGCCAACAAGTGCGGAAACGCCTTTTTCCTGCATCGTAATGCCGTACAGTCTGTCAGCCTGTTTCATCGTTCCTCTTCTGTGCGTAATAACGATAAATTGAGTATTCTTCGTCATTTTCAAAAGATATTTGGCGAATCTGTCCACATTGCTTTCGTCAAGTGCGGCTTCGATTTCGTCAAGCAGACAGAAAGGCGAAGGCTTAAGATTCTGAATGGCAAAAAGCAACGAAATTGCGGTTAACGCTTTTTCGCCGCCGGAGAGCTGCATCATATTCTGTAATTTCTTTCCGGGCGGCTGTGCGATGATTTTGATTCCCGCTTCGAGAATATCCTCTTCGTCCAAAAGTTCCAGTTCGGCTTTACCGCCTCCGAAAAGTTCTCTGAAAACTTTGTCAAACTCGGTGGAAATCCTTCCGAACTGTTCTTTAAACTGATTTCTCATTGCAATATCGAGTTCTTCGATAATTTTAACCAGTTCTTTTTCGGCATCAAGCAAATCGCTGTGCTGTGCGCTTAAAAACGAATGTCTTTCGAATACTTCCTTGTATTCTTCTATTGCGTTTACGTTAACATCTCCGAGTTTCTTGATTTCGTCCCTTAAAGAATGAACTCTCTTTTTCATTTCGGAAAGATTGTTAAGACTTTCGTCACGAAGATTCTTGGCATCCTGGAGCGTAATGTCGTATTCCTGCCAGATATATGACGAGAACGAAGCAAGATTCTCCTGCTGTTTTTCTCTTGCCGTTTTAAGTCTGAAAAGTTCTTTGTCGAAGTTGCTTATCTTTTCGGTAACGGCATCTCTTTCTTCGAAATATTTCTTTCTCTTTGAAATAAGATCTTCTTTTCTTGCGATATCTTCATTTAATTTTTTCTCGGATTCGCTTTGAGAAGTAAAGCTTGCCTTTATCGTTTCCTTTATTTGTTCGAGATTTTCTTTTTTAACTTCGATTTCTTTGTCTGTTAAATTTCTCGAATTGACAACTTCTTCTTTTTCCCTGATATATCTGTCGGTTTCTTCTTTTATTCTGTTTAAATTCGATTGTTCGAATTCCTGTTTCTGGTAAAGTTTTTCCATTACCAGTCTCGAATCGTTGACAATCTTGGTTTTATCGTTTTCTTCGATTTTCAAAGAAGCAAGTTCTTTTTGCTTTTCATCGATGGATTTTTTCTCTTTTTCTTCGTTTTGAAGGGATTCGTCGAATAATTTCTCTTTATCCTTCTTTTGCTTGTCAAGGGATTCCAAATCGAGTGAAATCATTGCGGCTTCTTCTTTTAACGCATCGAAATCGGACATGGTGGAGCCCATTTTCTCCTTTGCGTTTTCGCAATTGATTCTTGCCGAATTCTGTCTTATGAAAGCATCCTGAAGATCGTCTTTGTTTTTGATAATCTGAGTACGGACTTCGTTTCTGTTTTTCTTTATTTCTTCAATTTCGGAAAGTATCTTTTGCTGCTCGTCAAAGAGTTCCTTGACTTTCTTTTCGAGTTCTTCGATTTCTCTTCTTCTTCCCAAAAGATTCGAATTGTTCTTGAAATTACCGCCGCTGATTCCGCCGCCCGGAATAATCATTTCTCCTTCGACGGTTACCATTCTGATGCCGTAATCGTATTTTTTGGCGATTTTCAAAGCATTGTCCACATTGTCGACAACAAGGATTCGCCCGAGCAGAGTTCTTGCAACGTCCTTGTATTCGTCAGCAATTTCTACGATTTCGTCTGCTTTGCCGATTACGCCTTTTTCGTTAAGGGATTCGCTTTGTTTGAATTCCTGCGGATTGGTTATCGATGTAAGCGGAAGGAATGTCGCTCTTCCGGCTTTCTCTTTCTTTAATATTTCAATAAGTTTCTTGGCGCAGTCCTCGTCCTTTGTTACGATATTCTGAATATTTCCGCCTAAAGCTATTTCGATGGCGGTTTCATATTTTTCTTCGACTTTGATAATGTCTGCGACTACACCGATTATTCTTTTATCGGATTTCTTTTCATCCATTACTCTTTTAATGGAAGAATTAAAACCGTCGTAACGTTCGAAAATATTGCTTACGGTTTCGAGTTTGGATTTTTCCTGATGGTATTTTTGCTGAACTTCTTTTAATTTATCGTCGCAATTAGCAAGTTCGTCATGAAAAGAAGCGACTTTTGCGTCCAAATCCTTGCTCTTTTGGTTGATTGCGGATATTTCTTCGGTGATTTTTTGGAATTCGTCTTCGAATTTCTTAACTTCCCGGTTGTGCTTTTCCTCTACGGATTTTGCGGCAAGAAGTTTGGCATTGATTTCGGAAATACGGATATTCTTTTGAGAAATATTGCTTTCGATACCCGAAATATCCGCTTTGATTCCGGCTCTTTCGTTTAAGAGTTCGATAATATAGGAATTTCCCTTATCGATGTATGACGAAACGGTTTCAATCATTAATTCGACATCGGTAAGATCTTTAAGCGCGGCATTGTTGGAAATCTCTTTTTCTTCGATTTCCTTATCGATTTCGGTTTTTAATTCTACGACTTTGTTGATTTCCTCGTTTTTGGACGCAATCATATCGTCGAGATTTTTGATTCTCGACTCGTAATGTTCCATATTGTCCGTAGCGGAGGAAATCTGTTCGTTGATTAATTTTATCTCGCCTTCGAGTTTTTCTCTCATGACATCGGTGTCGGCGAGCTTTGAACGGTTGGATTCTATTTCTTCTTCGAGATGAGAAAGAATATTCTCGACTTCTTCGTAATCTCTTTTGAGTTTTTCGCCGAGAATTCTTGCTTCTTCAAAGTCGTTTTCGGCAATCTTTTCTTTTTCGATAAGTTCGGTGATTTTCTTGTCGATCTGCGCCGAATCAAGCAGGAATACGTTTACGTCGTATTTCTTTAATTCTTCTTTTTTCGAAAGATAAATCTTGGCTTTTTCGGACTGCTTTTCAAGAGGTCCGATCTGACGGTCCAGTTCGGATAAAATATCGGTAACGCGCAAAAGATTCGCTCTCTCGTTTTCGAGTTTCTTAAGCGCTTCTACTTTTCTTCTTTTATATTTTACAATACCCGCAGCTTCGTCAAAAAGTTCTCTTCTGTCTTCGGGCTTGGAACTTAAAATCTTGTCAATCTGGCCCTGTCCGATGATGGAATAACCTTCTTTGCCGATACCGGTATCGTAGAAAAGTTCATTAACGTCTTTAAGACGGCAAACGGTATCGTTTATAAGATATTCGGATTCACCCGAACGGTAAATTCTTCTTGCGACAGTGACTTCATCGAAATCTATGGCAAGCGCATGATCGGAATTGTCGAGAGTAATCGCAACATAGGCGCTTCCTACGGGTTTTCTTAACTGCGTACCCGAAAAAATGACATCCTGCATGGATGCCCCTCTTAACTGTTTGATACGTTGCTCGCCCAAAACCCATCTTACGGCGTCCGCAACATTACTCTTTCCGGAACCGTTGGGACCTACAATGCCGGTGATTCCGTTGTTGAATTCAAACGAGATTTTATTTGCAAAAGACTTGAAGCCCTGAACTTCAATGCTTTTTAAATACATTTTAATCTTCCTTTGTCAAAATCTTTATGCCGTTGTAAGCGGCGAGCTGTTCGGCTTCTTTTTTGTTATGTCCTTCTCCCGAACAGATGAGTTCGTCATTGATATAAAGACCCACGATAAAATGTTTGTCATGATCAGGACCCTGCTCGTCAATGACTTTATATTCAAGAGACATATTGTCCTTGGATTGAACGTATATCTGCATGCGGCTTTTCGAATCGACAAAAAGCTGATTCTCGGAAATATCGTTTAAAAGAAACTTTTCGATATAATTCTTGGCTTCCATATATCCGAATTCAAGATATACGGCTCCGATTATCGCTTCGAATACATCGGAGAGAATGGAATTTCTGTTTCTTCCGCCGCTTGCGTCTTCTCCTTTTCCGAGAAGCACAAATTTGGAAAGATTCATTCTTTTGGCCGTAAAAGCAAGCGAAGGTTCGCATACGAGCGAAGCCCTGAGTTTGGATAACTCTCCTTCCGGCATATCGGGATGACGTCTGTAAAGAAAGTCGCTGGATACGATTTCAAGAACGGCGTCTCCCAAAAATTCTAGTCTTTCATAATCTTCCCATTTATTAACTTTTAACTCATTAACATATGAAGAATGTGAAATTGCGCTTCTTAAATTGGCACAGTCGGCAAACTTCAAGCCTATGAGTTCCTGTAATTCTTCCAAATGTTCGTCTAAATTCATTTGTTTGCCATTACCTTTTCTATTAATAAAACGGCTTCTCCGACATTTTGGATGGTTTCCACGTCTTCGCCTTCAAGCGAAATATCCAATGCGTCTTCAACACCGACAATAATCTGATATACATCGAGAGAATCAGCGCAAAGATCGCCTATAAAAGTCGTTTTTTCGGTAATTTCGTTCTTGTCGACATTTAATATTTCAACAATCTGTTCTTTTAAAACATCAAGTACCATTATTTTGCCTAATCCTCCTGTATCTGAGTAAGGGCAAAGCTTTCACTCAGAATTTCAAGCATACCGCTCTCGTGATATTTAATGCATTGTTCAAGGGCGTGTTTAATCTCCGTAGCCTTTGAATTGCCGTGGCCTTTGATAACAAGACCGTTTAATCCAAGCATGGGAGCTCCGCCGTATTCCGAAGCGGAGAATTTTTTAAGTGTCTGTTTAAGTGCAGGTTTAACGAGAGCCGCTCCCATTTTGCTTCTTGTATTCGAAAGCATGGACTCTTTTATTTTACCGATAAGAGTAGCACCGAGACCTTCATAAAGCTTAATGATGACATTTCCGACAAAAGCATCGCAAACTATAACATCGCATAAGCCCTCGGGAATATCCCTTGCTTCAACGCTTCCGATAAAATTGATCTCGGGGCAGTTCTTTAAAAGAGGATATGTATCTTTAACCAAAGCATTTCCCTTTTCCTCTTCCGTTCCTATATTTACAAGTCCTACGGTGGGATTTTCGACACCCATCATCTTTTGCATGTATATCGAACCCATTTTGGCAAATTGCACGAGGTTCGAAGGTTTTGAATCAACATTGGCTCCGCAGTCGATAAGAAGCGAAAAGCCTTTGGCTGTCGGAATAAGAGGAGCGAGAGGGGGTCTTTCGACGCCTTTGATTCGACCGACTATTACCTGGCCTCCGACCAAAACCGCACCGGTACTTCCGCATGAAACAAAAGCATCGGCTTCTTTATCCTTAACCATTTTCATTCCCATTACAATGGAAGAATTCTTTTTTCTTCTGATTGCTGCAACGGGAGCTTCTCCCATCGCAATTATTTCGGGCGCATCGACAATCGCAATTCTTTCCTTATCATATTCGACGCCTTCAAGTTCCTTATTTATTAGATCTTCAACGCCCACCAAATATATGAAAATATTTTCGTTTTCCTTAACAGCCGCAAGAGCTCCTTTAACTACTTCTTTGGGAGCATTGTCTCCGCCGTGCGCATCAAGTGCAACCTTTACAAAATCGCCCATTTTTTACCCTCTCATACAATACATATGTCCATAAAAATTCAACTCTAAATATACTAAAAATAGCGCGAAAAATCAAGAAATTCTTTATTATTAACTTTTTTGTTGACAAAGTTATTATCAAACTGTATACTCTTTAACGTACGAATAAAAAAGATACAGGGAATTGGAGGTGTAAAGATATGTCTATTTGTCCTAAGAACAAATCATCCAAAAGCCATAGAGATAAAAGAAGAGCAAACTGGAAGATGGGAGCAACAA
>JAGADU010000116.1 GCA_017613435.1 Lachnospiraceae bacterium
AGCCTCAGAACCTCTTCGTTGCAGGTTTCATGGGTTCACCTCAGATGAACTTCCTTGATGCTATCGTAGAAGTACAGGGTGAGACAGCTTACCTTAACGTAGCAGGTCATTCGATTCCTCTTCCTCCCGCTAAGTCCAGAAAGCTTATCGAAGGCGGTTATGACGGAAGAAGCGTAACATTCGGTATCCGTCCCGAAGACGTTTATGATTCCGAAATGTATGTTGAAACATCTCCTATGAGCGTATTCGAATCCCAGATTAAGGTTTACGAATTGCTTGGTGCAGAAGTATTCTTATACTTCGATCTTGAGATGTTCCCTATGACAGCAAGAGTAGATCCCAGAACAACAGCAAGACCCGGCGATACAATCAAGTTCGCTCTTGATGTTGAAAAGATCCACGTATTCGACAAGGAAACAGAACTTGTTATTACCAACTAGTATTAAAGGTTTAAACACCATGATTAAGGAAGTGCAGAAATGCACTTCCTTTTTTATGACGTGTGAGCCGTACCTCCCGAAAACAGGCTTAAAATTTGACAATCACCTTACAATGTGTGAAAATATATGAGAGTGTGGACGGGGTAGCGCGTATGGATATTTCCAAAAAATTAAAAGATTTAAGAGAGAACAAAGGTTTTACGCTCGAGGAACTCGCAGAGAAATGCGAGAGGGACGTCGAGCTTGTCAAAGGCTGGGAAGACGGCTCTGTTGTGCCTTCGGCATCGGATCTTATCGGGCTTTCCAAGGTCTATGAAATGACCATGGACGAAATGATATACAACGATGCGGAAGCTCCCGAATACAATGCCGAAAAAGGTACTTACCAGAATATTTCCGGGAAAGGCAAAAAGAAGACCGGCAAAAGCAAAGGGTTTACCAAGGAAGAAAGATTTACGCTTCTTATTTTCCCTGTTCTTTGTCTGTTTGCTTTTCTTGTGCTCGGTCTGGGACTCGGACTCTGGCATCCCGGATGGATGGTATTTATCATTGTGCCCGTTTATTATGCCGTGATAATCATATCGAGACATATAGGCGTGGACGCCGAGCAGGCCGTTGAAGAATATATGGACGAAAACAAATAATCCAAAGGAGACATAAATAAAATGATAGAATTATTTGAGGGCGGAGCCTATCTTTTAAACGGAGATAAGCTTGTAAAAGATTCCCCGGAAGCTTTAAGCGAAGTTAAGAGCCTTACAGGCAAGGATACTTCGAAGGAAGAAGCTAAAAAAGGTACAATGGCTTATGACATATTGAAGAAGCACAACACTTCCGACAATATGGACAAGCTCAAAATAAGATTTGACAAACTGACATCCCACGATATTACTTTCGTGGGTATTATTCAGACCGCGAGAGCTTCGGGACTTGAAAAATTCCCCATGCCCTACGTTCTTACCAACTGTCACAATTCGCTTTGCGCGGTAGGCGGTACCATCAACGAAGATGATCACATGTTCGGTCTTACATGCGCCAAGAAATACGGCGGAGTTTACGTACCCCCTCATCAGGCAGTTATTCATCAGTTCGCAAGAGAAATGCTTGCCGGATGCGGCAAAATGATTCTCGGTTCGGATTCTCACACACGTTACGGTGCACTCGGTACCATGGCAATGGGCGAGGGCGGACCCGAACTTGTAAAACAGCTTCTCAATCAGACATACGATATAAATATGCCCGGCGTTGTGGGTGTTTATCTTGAAGGCGCACCCGTTAAGGGAGTCGGTCCTCAGGACGTTGCGCTTGCAATCATCGGTGCCGTATTCGGCAACGGATACGTTAAGAACAAAGTAATGGAATTCGTGGGCCCCGGCGTATCGAATCTTACACCCGATTTCAGAATCGGTATCGATGTTATGACCACCGAGACCACATGTCTTTCTTCCATTTGGAGAACCGACGATCAGGTTAAGGAATTCTTTGAAATTCACGGCAGATCGGAAGATTATGCAATGCTCAATCCTTCGGATGTGGCTTATTACGACGGAATCATCAGAATCGATCTTTCTGCTGTCAAGCCCATGATTGCAATGCCTTTCCATCCGAGCAACACATATACCATCGAAGAATTAAACGCAAACCTTCTCGATATTCTCGACGATGTGGAAAAGAAGGCTCTTGTTTCACTCGACGGTGCGGTTGAATATTCGTTAAAAGACAAGGTAAAAGACGGCAAATTTGTCGTTGAACAGGGTATTATCGCAGGTTGTGCCGGCGGCGGATTCGAAAACATCTGCGCAGCGGCCGACATCCTCGACGGAAAATACATCGGCAACGGTGCTTTCACATTAAGCGTATATCCCGCTTCAATGCCCGTATATATGGAAATTATCAAAAACGGATGCGCTGCAAAGATTATGCAGACCGGTGCGGTTCTTAAAACCGCATTCTGCGGTCCCTGCTTCGGTGCAGGCGATACACCCGCAAATAATGCATTCAGTATCCGTCATTCAACAAGAAACTTCCCCAACAGAGAAGGTTCCAAACTTCAGAACGGCCAGATTTCGTCCGTTGCCCTTATGGATGCCCGTTCCATCGCCGCAACAGCCGCAAATCACGGCGTTCTTACGGCTGCTACCGAATTTACGGGCGATTTCAACAAATACAAATATTTCTTTGACAAAGAGATTTACGCAAACCGCGTATTTGATTCAAAGGGAATTGCGGATCCCGCCCAGGAGATCCAGTTCGGTCCCAATATCAAGGACTGGCCCAAGATGTCGGCTCTGCCCGAAAATCTGCTCTTAAAGGTTGTATCCGAGATTCACGATCCCGTTACCACAACTGATGAGCTTATTCCTTCGGGTGAGACATCCTCATACCGTTCGAACCCTCTCGGACTTGCGGAATTCGCTCTTTCAAGAAAGGATCCCGAATACGTGGGCCGCGCCAAAGCGGTTCAGGTTGCGCAAAAAGCAATCGAAGACGGAAAATGTGCCGGAGAGGCTGTTCCCGAAGTCGGTGCGGTTATGGATATCGTTAAAAAGACATTTACGAATGTATGTCGCGAAAACCTCGGCGTAGGCTCAACAATCTTCGCGGTTAAGCCCGGCGACGGTTCCGCGAGAGAACAGGCGGCAAGCTGCCAGAAGGTACTCGGCGGTTGGGCAAATATCGCAAACGAATATGCTACCAAGCGTTACCGTTCGAATCTTATCAACTGGGGTATGCTTCCTTTCATCATCGAAAAGGGCGATCTTCCTTTCAAAAATCTCGATTACATATTCCTTCCTGACATCAAGCAGGCGGTAATCGACAAAAAGGAAAATATCGATGCTTATGTGGTTAAGGACGGCGAGCTTAAGAAGTTTAATCTCGGAATCGGAGAGTTAACCGATGAAGAAAGACAGATCATCTTAAAAGGCTGCCTGATCAATTACAACAGAGTATAAAAACAGAATAAAAATCGGTTCGTTTTCAGTCGAAAAAGACCGTGTTTAGCGGGTTTTCATCACTGTCAAATAAAAATGTTTTTAGTTCATGCATATTTATTTATAGTTGATGAAAACCCCTTTTATTTATTTTTCCATGTGTTATAGTAGTATCAACAAAAAGGAACAGAACAGTTTACTTTTTTAATCGAAAGATTGGAATTGCCGGTAAAGTTGAATTTTGATCCTGAAGTTTAAAATTTGATTTTCTTGTTTTCTTATAAAAATAACAATAAAAATGTGACGGTTTTTGTTGAATTCTGTGACAAGAAATTTAAAGATTAAACGGACGGATTGATCGGAGACAGAGGCGGGAATTTAAATCAAGTAGATTTAAAAGAAGGGAGGAACAGGATCGAAAGATTTCCTCCAAAGGCTGTAATCGACATTATCGGTTGTCGGTGCTTAGATCGATGAGGTGTCGAAATGAATTTAGAAGAGTTGAAATAGGAAACGGTATTAGAAGCAGAAAGGCTTTTGGTACGGTTTCCTCTTTCATTTCAAGACAAAAAATCGGCTCCGGCCGTTTTTTTTGTTTGAAGGTGATAAAAAGCCCTATTTTCAATTTATTATTTATAGTTTGGGCATAAAGATGTATAATTATAGCGATGTGTTAAAAAGCCGGTAAAGGCTTTACGGAGGTTTAGACATGAATATAGCAGTACTTGCAGGCGGAAACTCAACCGAAAGAGACGTGTCGCTGGTTTCCGGAAAATATGTGTATGAGGCCTTAAAATCCAGAGGACATAAAGTTGTTCTCGCAGACGTATACCTCGGAGTCGATAATGTCGATTTGGACAATGTATTCGAGGATACCAGGGATTGGGCTGCAGGAATACAAAAAATCGGCGTGGAAAATCCCACGGCCGAAGATATAAAAAAGATGAAGGGAGACGAAACGGATTTCTTCGGAAAGAACATAAAAGAAATCTGTGCGCGTGCCGATATTGTTTTTCTCGCTCTTCACGGTGCCAACGGCGAAGACGGAAGAATCCAGGCTTCCCTCGATCTTATGAATGTAAAATATACGGGCACGGATTATCTAAGCAGCGCAATCTGCATGGATAAAACCATCACCAAGGACTTCTTTGTCATGAGGGGCATCAGAACGCCCAAATCCGTGACGATAAGAAATAAGGATGAACTTTCAAAAGGAATTAAAGAAATCGGTTTCCCGATGGTTGTGAAGGCTCCAAACGGCGGTTCAAGCATCGGAGTGTTTATGGCGGACAACGAAGAGACTGCGTCCAAGGCTGTGGACGAATGCTTCAAACTCGACAACCATGTTCTCCTTGAACAATACATAAAGGGCAGGGAATTCACCTGCGGCGTTTTGGACGGCAAGGCACTTCCGATAGTGGAGATCGAACCCAAGGAAGGTTTTTACGATTACAAAAACAAATATCAGGAAGGAAGCACAATCGAAACCTGTCCTGCGAAACTTGACGAAAAGACAACCAAAACGATTCAGGAAAAAGCGGAAAAAGCATTCGAAGCCCTGCATCTTAAATCGTATGCCAGAATAGATTTTCTTCTTGATGAAGAAGGCAGGGAATACTGCCTTGAGGCAAACACGATTCCCGGTATGACACCCATGTCGCTCATACCTCAGGAAGCTTTGGTAATAGGTCTGGATTTTCCCGCACTTTGCGAGAAAATCGTTGAAATATCATTGAAAAAGTACTGATAAATTTGTTAAATCCAGATTTAACAAATTGCTTACTTCGCTTATTTTGGGAATTTTCCCGAATTAAAGATGAGAGGAAGACAAAATGAAGATATTAACTGTCGAAAACATTGCAAATGCACTTCAGGCTACGCTCGTAAACGGTGAAGAATTCAAAAACAGGGAACTTGACGGAGCTGCGATAGACTCAAGAAAGGTTGAAAAGGACAACCTGTTTTTTGCAATCAAGGGTGAAAATGTCGACGGCCACGATTACATTAAGGCGGCTTTTGACAACGGAGCCGGAGCGGTTGTTTGCGAAAGAGTACCCGAGGGCGAAGAAGGAATCTGCATAGTTGTCGAAAATACTGTTGAGGCTTTAAAGAAACTCGCGGCATATTACAGGGAACAGCTTTCCGTAAAGGTTGTCGGCGTTACCGGAAGCATCGGCAAGACGACGACCAAGGAATTCATCGCCACGGTTTTGTCTCAAAAATACAATGTTTTCAGAACCGAGAAAAATCAGAACAATCTCATCGGACTTCCGCTTTCGATTTTAAACATCAAGGAAACGAATGAAATCGCCGTTCTTGAAATGGGTATCAGCGAATTCGGCGAAATGAGCAAATTGTCGGAAATCGCCAAACCCGATATCTGCGTTATCACAAATATAAGCGCATGCCACCTCGAAACGCTCGGATCTCTTGACGGAGTTTTCAAAGCCAAGACAGAGATTTTTGAACATATGAATCCCGAGGGAAGCATATGCGTATGCGGCGATGACGAAAGACTTGCAAAGATTGACGATGTCAAAGGCATCAAACCCGTCACATTCGGTTTCGACGAGTCTAATGCGGTTCATACCACCAAAGTTGTCAACAGGGGCCTCTGGGGCAGCGAAATAACGATTGACAACGGAGACGGAATATACAATGTCAGTGTTCCTCTTGCGGGAAGACATATGATTATCGACGCTCTTGCGGCCGCAAGCGTCGCAAAAATTCTCGATGTCAACGCCGAGCAGGTAAGCTTCGGAATATCCTGCGTCAAAGCGCTTTCGGGAAGAAACAATCTTATCCAGAAGAACAGCATTACAATCATAGACGACTGCTACAACGCAAGTCCCGAATCCATGAAATCGGCGCTCGATCTTTTGACCGAAGCCGTAACTCCTACCGTAGCGATACTCGGAGACATGTTCGAACAGGGAGAAAACGAAGACAGAAGCCATGAGGAAATCGGCGCGTACGCAGTCGAAAAAGGCATTAACACCATAGTCTGCGTCGGACCTCTTTCCAAAAAGATGTACGACAAGGCGCAGTCCGAATCGGCAGTAAAAGAAAATATCGAAGTTCATTATTTCGAAACCGTCGACGATGCAATCAACAATATGGAACTTTACATCAAAAAAGACGATACCGTATTGATTAAAGCTTCCAACGGAATGAAATTCAACAGAATCCTCGAAGCTCTGACAAGCGACGAGAAAAAGGATTCTTTTACCAAAAGAGAAGAAAAACTTTTCAAAAAAGCACAGCATGTTCCCGATGAAAATCTTATCGGTGCCATCAAGGACGTAAAGCCCTCACCCGCGGTTACGCCCGTTGTCGATACCGAAGCTTCGCAAAGCGAAACCGCACCCGCAAAAGAAAAGAGTGCGGATCAGAAAGAGAGAGCGGGGGCGACAAAGCAGCTCGGAATAATCATCGGAATTGTTGCCGCGGCTGTGATTATCGGACTCTCGGTTTTCGGAATCGTTAAACACAACAATTACAAGAACGTTACCGACGGCATAGTGGTATATGTAGCCGACGCCAAATATCAGACAAAGGGTATCGTCGAAGACAATGTTCTTGCCAACACGGCGGATATGATTGTCTGGGATGAAAATGACGAAAAACTCGATTTCGGTTTTGACGGAAAATATTTCTATTATGCCGCAAGCGAGGACAATTCGCATGAATTGTACATCTGCGACAAAAACGGCAAAAACAGAACACTTCTTTCAAAGAATGTAATCAGCTACGATATCCTTAAAAAAGGAAATATCCTGTATCAGTCGGGCAAGGTTTTGTATACGTACAATGCCAAAAAAGGCGAGACCAATCTCGTTGCCGAAAACGTAAACGGCTATTATCTGAACAAAAAGAAGAAAGCCGTGATATTCAACACCGCGGACGGCGGCTTGTATTTTATGAAGATAGGCAAACCCGAATCTACCGTACTTATGCTTGAAGGCGTCAGATCGCTCGAATATGCGGATTCTTCGTTTAAAAACATTTTTTACAAAAAAGACGACGGATTTTATTTGATCAAAAACAAAAAGAAAGAAGTATCGATTGCCGCCGATGCAGCCAATCTTTATTTTCCCGAAAACGAAAAGACTCCCAAAGTGTATTTTAACGATTCGGACAACGCTCTGTGGTATTTCTCGTCCAAGAAATCAAAGGCCGAAAAAGTTACCGATGACGGAAGAAATATTTACGGAAAAGAATTCGGATATGCGGGAATTATGTCCATGGACAAAAACGGCGACTGGAATCTGATAAGGGACGGTAAGGAATATAAGTTAAAAGACTTTTCCGTAGGCAAATACATGAGAGTGGTCGGTGCCGACAAAAAGAAGGTTTATTTTGTAAATATGGACGGACTTACGAATATAGCAAATCTTTATTCGGTATCGCATAAAGGACTCTCGAAGAAAAAAGAAACCGTCATAGAAAGTTCGAACGTTTCAAGCGTCGAATATCTTGAAGGCGGCCGAATCTTTGTATGCAAAGAAGACGGCATGGGAAATATGGACCTTTACGAAAAAGAAAAGCTTGTTGCAAGAAACGTTGAGCCGGGAAGCGTTCAAAAAACCGAATACGGCAAAGATTTTGTCTTTGCATATCAGGTATCCGACGAAGACGGCTTTTACAAGATTGTGCTTTACAACGGCAAAAATATCAAAGACGTCGGAAGCAGTATCGACAAAAACGTTGTTGCTTTAAGCAAAAAGAAGATTTATTTGCGCACCAAAGGTGAGAGCATGTTTAACATCAAAACCTTTAACGGCAAAAAAATCAAGACATACAAAGAAGGAATAGTCGATTACAGATATATTCATTATTGATTAGGAAAGGCCAAAGATAAATAATGATCATCAAAAACGGCAGAATAATCGATCCTTCGAACGGGATTGACGGTGTTGGAAACATATATGTCAAAGACGGCATAATCGCGGATATAAGGTTTGGAAACGACTCAGCCGAAGAATCCGCGACGGAAGAAACAATCGATGCAACGGGGCTTGCGGTAATGCCCGGGTTTATCGATGTTCATTCCCATTTCAGGGATCCCGGATTCGAATACAAAGAAGATATTATATCCGGAGCAAAGGCGGCGGCGGCCGGCGGATACACGAGCGTAGTTCTTATGTGCAACACCAAACCCGTCGTTGACAGTGTCGAAACCCTCGAATATGTATTGAATAAGGGAAAGAAGGCATCTGTTAAAGTCGAATCCTGTTCTTGTGTGACAATCGGATTAAAAGGCGAAAAACTGACCGACTTTGACGAAATGATAAAGCACGGAGCCGTGGGATTTACCGACGACGGCATTCCGCTTATGGACGAAAACATCCTTCGCGAGGCGTTTAAACGCGCGGGAAAATACCCGGTGAGCCTTCACGAAGAAGACAAAAATCTTATTAAAAACAACGGCATCAATCACGGAAAGGCATCCGAGCATTTCGGCGTATACGGATCTCCGAGAGAAGCCGAAGAAAATCTCATAAAAAGAGATTTGCGAATCGCTCTTGAAGAGGGCGGAATGATCGACGTTCAGCATATCTCGAGCAAAGAGGGCGTGGAACTTGTAAGAAGGGCTCTCAAAGAGGACGAAAAATCGGGAACAATCCGCCATATCCATGCGGAAGCGACTCCCCAGCATTTTTCGCTTACCGAAGATGCGCTTATAAAAAAAGGAACGCTTGCCAAATTAAACCCTCCCTTCAGGGAAGAGAGCGACAGACTCGCAATAATAGAAGGTCTTCGCGACAATACGATAGATTTGATTGCGACCGACCATGCGCCCCATTCGAAGGAAGAAAAAGAAAAAAGCATCACTGAAGCCCCAAGCGGAATGATAGGGTTAGAGACCGCTTTTTCGCTTTGTGTAACGCACCTTGTTAACGAAGAAGGAATGGATATAAGCGATGTTTTAAGGAAACTCACCGTCAATCCCGCAACGCTTTACGGTTTTGACAGAGGAACCCTTTCAATCGGCAAAGCCGCGGATATCGCCATTGCGGATTTAAACGAAAAATGGATTGTAAAAGAAGAGGATTTCAAATCCAAATCTTCCAATTCTCCTTTTATCGGAGAAGAACTTACCGGAAAGATCAAATACACGATCTGCGACGGCAAAATCGTCTATACGGACAAATAAAAACAAATTTCGGAGGAAAAATGTTTTACAGAAATATTGATGAAGGAAAAGTGATTTCTCAGGAAGAAATATCAAAAGGTATTTTCAGCCTGTGGATAAAAAACAAGGGTGCCGCATATGCGAATGCGGGACAGTTTGTAGGAGTATATCCGAAATCTAAGGATACGCTTCTTATGCGTCCCATAAGTATTTGCGAGACGGATGAGAAAGAAAGCAAAATGCGCCTTGTTTACAGAGTAAGCGGAAAAGGAACCAAGGAATTTTCCGAACTTAAAGAAGGAGATAACGTTAAGCTTCTCGCAAATCTCGGAAACGGTTTTCCGGTTGATGAAGTAAAAGGAAAATGCATCGTATTGATGGGCGGCGGTATCGGCATACCTCCGATGCTCGGCGTTGCAAAAGCATTAAAGGGCGAAGACGTTAACGCATTCCTCGGATACAGGGACAGGGATATGTTTTTGCATGAAGATTTTATGAGCGCATGCAAGGTTTATATCGCAACCGAGGACGGAAGCGTCGGCGTAAAAGGAAACGTAATCGATGCACTTAAGGCAAGCACCGGATTAAAGCCCGATGTCATCATGGCCTGCGGTCCGATGCCCATGCTTCGCGCAATCAAAAAATACGCCGAAGAAAACAATATCAAGGCTTATATTTCACTGGAAGAAAGAATGGCCTGCGGCATAGGAGCCTGCCTCGGATGCGTTTGCAAAACCGTCAAAAAAGACGGTCATTCCCATGTGAACAATACGAGAATCTGTACGGAAGGACCGGTTTTTGATGCAGAGGAGGTGGATATCTGATGAATACCAAAGTAACCATTGCAGGCGTTGAATTCAGAAATCCCGTAATGAGCGCGTCGGGAACTTTCGGTTCAGGTATGGAATATTCGAATTTTGTGGATTTAAACAAACTCGGAGCCGTTGTAACCAAGGGTGTAAGCAATATTCCATGGGAAGGAAATCCCACCCCCAGAGTGGCGGAAGTTTACGGCGGAATGCTTAATGCCATAGGACTTCAAAATCCCGGCGTTGACGTTTTCATCGAAAGGGATTTGGCTTTTCTCGAAAAATACGATACCAACGTTATCGTAAACGTATGCGGAAAATCCGTCGAAGATTATATCGAGGCGGTTGAACGTCTTAACGATACCAATGTAAGCATGTTTGAAATAAACGTATCCTGTCCGAACGTAAAAGAGGGAGCCATTGCCTTCGGACAAAAGGCAGATGCGCTTTTTAACATTACGGATAAGATCAAAAAAGTTGCAAAGAAACCGATAATCATGAAGCTAAGCCCCAACGTTACGGACATTACGGAAATGGCCAAAGCCGCCGAGGCTGCGGGAAGCGATGCGATTTCGCTTATCAATACGATTACCGGAATGAAAATAGACATCGAAAGAAGGAAATTTGTCCTTGCAAACAAAACCGGCGGTATGTCGGGACCCGCGATTAAACCCGTAGCGGTAAGAATGGTTTACCAGTGTTCAAAAGCGGTAAATATTCCGATAATAGGTATGGGAGGAATAATGACGGGCGAAGACGCCGTTGAATTCCTTATGGCGGGTGCTTCGGCAGTGGCTGTCGGCGCAGCCAATTTCATTAATCCTTTCGCTATGACCGATGTAATCGACGGAATCGAAAATTACATGAGAAAGCACAATATTTCTGACATAAACGAAATTATAGGATGTGTATAATTTCAAAAAAGTAATCGGGGAGAAAACGATGGCAATCAACAAAACCGTAAGAGAAAAAGCATATGCAAAAATAAACCTCGGACTTGATGTTTTAAAAAGAAGGGAAGACGGATACCATGAAGTAAAAATGGTTATGCAGACCATAGGTATCTGTGACGAACTGATTATTTCCACTTCGGCCGATACGGTCGGGGTCAATTTGATTGCGGATGTGGACAATCTCCCGCTTGACGGCTCGAATCTTATCGTCAAAGCCGCCAATCTCATGATTGAAAGATATAATCTCAAACAGGGCATCGAAGTAAAGCTTATCAAAAACATTCCGATGGCAGCAGGGCTTGCCGGCGGAAGTTCCGATGCTGCCGCAACGCTTCGCGGCATCAACAGACTGTTCGGGCTCGGTCTTACCGATGAAGAACTTTGCAAAACGGCGGTAAAAATCGGAGCCGATGTGCCTTTTTGCGTACTCGGCGGTACATATCTTTCCGAGGGAATCGGAGAAAAACTTACAAAACTCGACGATGCTCCCCAGTGTACGGTCCTTGTGGCAAAGCCCAAATTCGGCATTTCGACAGGATATGTCTATGCCAATCTTCATGTTGAAAAAATCGAAAAACATCCTGATATGGATGCTGTTTTGGAAAGCCTTGCGAATAAAGACATTAAGGGAGTAGCTTCCAATATGGAAAACATTCTTGAAAACGTGTCGGTTCGCGAATATCCGATTATCGGAGACATAAAAGAACTTATGAAAAAACACGGCGCGCTCAATGCCCTGATGAGCGGCAGCGGCCCCACGGTATTCGGTCTTTTTGACAACAAGGCAAATGCGGAAAGAGCCGCAGTGGCCTTAAGGGAAATGGAAGAAGTAGGAGACGTCGTTGTTACCTGTTTTGAGGATTTAAGCAACGAAGAAGTCAGAAAGAAAGCTCAGATTACGGTTCATTCGTCGATGGACGGAGAAGAACCCACAATCGAGGTTCATGACTGCGTGGCTGTCGAAAAGCGAGGAAAAATCAGCGTAACGTACCACGAGAAGGATCCCGAGACAAAGACGGATATCGTAAATGTTTTGACGATAAGCGACAGAAGACTTGATTACAGCAAATCCGGCATAAACAATACCGATATGATAATTACCCCCGACGAAGCGACAACGCAGGTTTATCATACTCCTTTCGGAGATATCGATATCGACATCATCTGTCACGAATTCGTGTTAAACGAAATTGCCGACAGAATAATGCTCGAACTCGATTACGATGTAATGCAGGGTGAGAGCAGCATGAATCACTGCAATATGAGAATTGAAATAGAATACAATATTTAAGCATAAAAAAATGGTCGTTTCGCAATCAAAACGACCATTTTTGATTTCCTTATTTCTTGAGGGGATTTGCTCCCGCTTTTTCCTGAATCTTTTCGACCATTCTCTTGAATGCGTTCTTCTTTTTCTGAGGAACGGGTTCCGTCTTTCCGTGAGCGACTTTTACGGATACTATGTACATTCCGCTTATTACCGCTTTGACTTCCTTTTTGACGGGAATCGAATCGAAGATTTTTTCATCGGAAATAAATGTTACAATCTGGGGACCGACCTTGGCTTTTACAACGGGAACTTTCATCAATTTGGAAAGCTTGGGAGCCTGGTCCACAACGGACTGGGGGAAACCGGCATCTTTGAAGCGGACTTTTTTCTTGTCGATGACAAGCATCGAAATGTTCTGTCTGTTTTCGTCCATGAGCTTCTGCTGCTCGGCCTGTTTTTTATCAAGTTTCTTTCCCACAAAGAAAAGAACAATTACACCAATAAGCAAAACTCCCGTGATTGAGAGCATTACTATGGAGAAAGTGCTGAGTAAAAGTAAATTGGGCATTTTTGTCGTCCTCCTGAAAATCGCTTAATTATTCTAACAAAAATAAAAAAAAATAGCAAGAATTCTCGTAAATTCCGTGTATTGATTTATAAAAAATGCTGTGTTATCATAGACGAGATACATTCTCATATAAATATAGGAAACAATGCATGAACGAAAGACAGTTCAATATAATATGCGGTCATTACGGTTGCGGCAAAAGCAACTATTCCATAAATTTGGCGCTTGAGATGGCAAAAGAAGGCAGAAAAGTGATGCTCGTGGATTTGGATTTGGTCAATCCCTATTTCCTCTCCTCGGGATACACGCCCCTGCTTGAGCAAAACGGCATCAAGGTAATCGCTCCTCTTTTTGCCAATACCAATGTCGAGACTCCCGCACTTCCCGCCGATTTGAATCTGATTTTCGAAACGGATATGGATGTGGTCATGGATCTCGGAGGAGATGACGCCGGAGCGGTGGTACTCGGAAGATACGCATCGCAGTTGTCAAACATACAATATGAAATGACTTATCTTGTCAACAAATACAGAAATCTCACATCCACCGTGGAAGACACGGTCGAGATTCTCCGCGAAATAGAAGCCGCTTCGAGATGCAGGGCAAACAAAGTCGTAAACAATTCGCATCTTAAATTCGAAACAACATTCAAGGCCGTCGAGGATTCCGTCGAATATGCCAGGGAAGTTGCCAAAGAACTCGGACTTCCTTTTTGCGGAAGCACAATTCCCGATTTTCTGCTTGAGGACGAAGGCGTCAGAAGAAGCGTGGAAGAGTCGAAAGAAATCTTTTTCCCGGTTAAAGTGTACGTAAAAGCACCCTGGGAATAAGATTTAAAACAACCTGTTTACATCTGATAAATTAAGGAATATTATATATATTTGGACGTTTTATTCCGGCCAAAACGAAAGAGAGGAAAAAACTATGGCAAAAGTTACGATTAACGAAGCTTTATGTAAAGGTTGCGGTCTTTGCGTCGAAGCATGCCCCAAAAACTTATTGGAACTTGCTACAGACCATATCAATGCCAAAGGATATCATCCTTCGACTATGAAAGACCAGTCACAGTGCGTGGGATGCGCTTCATGTGCGATTATGTGCCCCGATGTGGCAATTACGGTAGAAAGATAGGAGGAAATATAAATGGCAGAGAAAGTTTTGATGAAAGGAAACGAAGCACTTGCCGAAGCCGCTATCCAGTGTGGCTGCAAACATTACTTCGGTTATCCTATTACGCCTCAGACAGAGGTAGCCGCTTATATGTCAAAGAGACTTCCCAAAGAAGAAGGCGGAGTTTTCCTTCAGGCAGAATCTGAAGTTGCGGCAATTAACATGGTTTTGGGAGCAACGAGTGCGGGTGTCAGAGCAATGACATCTTCATCTTCGCCCGGAATATCGCTTAAATCCGAAGGTGTATCCTACATCGGCGGTTCAGATCTTCCCGCTCTTATTATAAATGTACAAAGAGGCGGCCCCGGACTCGGCGGTATCCAGCCTTCACAGTCGGATTACTGGCAGGCAACAAAAGCTTTGGGTCACGGCGACTTCCAGCTTTTCGTACTTGCACCTTCCACAATCCAGGAAATGGTTGACTTCGTTTCGCTCGCATATGAAGTAGGCGAAAAATACAGAGTTCCCGCAATGATTCTTTCCGACGGTATGCTCGGACAGATGATGGAGCCCGTTGAATTCCCCACCAAGAAGGACGAACCCGTCGCAGACAAGCCCTGGGCTACAAACGGTCACCAGAACAAGAGAAAGAAAAACATTATCAATTCATTATATATTCAGCCCGAAGAGCTCGAAAATCTCATCAAAGAAAGATACGAGCGTTATGCAAAGATCAAAGAGAACGAGCAGAGAGCTGAAGAATTCATGTGTGATGACGCCGAGATTTTCGTAGTAGCATTCGGCGCAAGTTCACGTGTTTCAAGAAGTGCCGTTATGCAGGCAAGAGCAGAAGGTATCAAGGCAGGTCTTATCCGTCCTATTACACTCTGGCCTTTCCCTGACAAGACTATCGAAAAGAATGTAGACAAAGCTAAGAAGTTCCTTTGCGTCGAAATGAACATGGGACAGATGGTTGATGACGTTAAGCTTGTTGTCAACGGTCGCAAGGAAGTTGAGTTCTTCGGACGTACCGGCGGTATTATTCCCACACCGGCTGAAGTTCTTAACGAGATTCGTAAGATTGCAGGAAAGGAGAACTAATCATGGCTGTAGTTTTTGAAAAACCCAAGGCATTGGCTGATGTGCCTTTTCATTACTGCCCCGGATGTACACACGGTATCGTACACCGTCTTGTGGCAGAAGTTTTGGATGAACTCGGAGTTGAAGGACAGACCGTAGGCGTTGCTTCCGTAGGATGCTCCGTATTCAGTTACAATTATTTTAATTGCGATATGGTTCAGGCGGCTCACGGACGTGCACCCGCCGTTGCAACAGGTCTTAAGAGAGCGCTTCCCGACAATGTGATTTTCACATATCAGGGCGACGGCGATCTTGCTGCAATCGGTATGGCCGAAACGGTTCACGCAGCTACAAGAGGCGAGAACATTACGGTTATCTTTATCAATAACGCAATTTACGGTATGACGGGCGGCCAGATGGCTCCCACATCACTTCCCGGACAGGTTACACAGACTTCTCCTTACGGAAGAGATGTTAAGACGGCAGGTTACCCCATCCGTGTTTGCGAGCTTCTTTCCACACTTTCCGGAACGGCTCTTGCACAGCGTGTAACAGTTGATTCCGTAGCTCATGTCAGAGAAGCAAAGAAAGCCATCAAGAAGGGCTTTGAAAACCAGATCAACAAGAGAGGTTACTCCATTATCGAAGTAGTTTCCACTTGTCCTACCAACTGGGGTCTTTCTCCCAAGGAAGCCATCAACTGGTTAAGAGACAATATGCTTCCTTATTATCCTCTCGGAGTATATAAAGACGTAACCGCAGAAGAAGGAGGGGATAAGTAATGAGTACACTTAATGTTTTACTTGCAGGATTCGGCGGACAGGGCATTTTGTTTGGCGGAAAAACCCTCGCTTACTCGGGACTTCTTGACGGAAAGAACCTTTCATGGCTTCCTTCATACGGACCCGAAATGCGTGGCGGTACATGTAACTGCAGCGTAGTTATCAGTGACGATCCCATCGGTTCTCCTCTTGTAACGGCACCCGACGTGCTTGTTGCAATGAACCGTCCTTCACTTGAAAAATTCGTAAATGCGGTAGTTCCCGGAGGAATGATTCTCGTTGACAGCTCAATGGTAGACATCAAAGTTGAAAGAGACGATGTTAAAGTATTCTACATCGACGCTACCAAGATTGCCGACGAAAACAATATGAAGAGCTGTGCAATCATCATCCTTGTAGGAAAGATGTTCAAAGAAATCGGCTTCCTCAACAAAGACGTAATCAACGATGCCGTTAAGAAAGTCATTCCCGCCAAGAAGGCTGCAATGATTGAACTTAACTTAAAGGCAATCGAAATCGGTCTTAATGCATAATTATCAAAATAAAAAGCGCACCCGCATGTTTTTTAAAGCGTGCGGGAAGCGCCAATAAAACAAAGCACGGGGGATATTTTCCCCTGCGTTTTAAACTATAGACACGCCATAAAATTATTGTGGCGTGTACTGTCATTTTTTAAGAAAGGTGCGTACAATATGGATGAAATCAGAGAAATAGCCATGAGAATCAAAGAACTTCGTGAAATTTGCGATTATTCCGAAGAAGAGGTGGCAGAGCGTGTCGGTGTGAGTGTCGAGACGTACAGAGAGTACGAAAAAACAGGCAAAGACATTCCCATCAACACCATTTTTCAGCTTTCAAAAATGTATAAAGTGGATATGTCTGAGATTTTGACCGGTGTTTCGGCCAAACTTAACACTTATCAGGTTGTTCGTGCCGGACAGGGTGCAAAAGCCGACAGATATCCCGGATATGAATTCAAGGATTTGGCGTATCATTATGCCAATACGCTTATGCAGCCTTTTATAGTTACACTCGATCCGTCCGACAAACCCGCAGATCTCGTTACACACAGGGGAGAAGAATTTAACCTGGTGTTGGAAGGTACAGTCGTCGTCACCTTCGGTGACAAAGAATTGATTTTGGAAAAAGGCGACAGTATTTATTTTAACCCCAATTACCCTCATGGACAGAGATGCGGATCGGATACACCCGCAACATTCCTGACCATGATAGCGGAATAACAGGAATGGAGAAAAGAAATGTTAGAAAGATTTTTACCGCGTATAGATTTTGATTCATACGAAGATTTTAAGGAAAATTACAAAGTAAATCCTCCGAAGGATTTTAACTTTGCATACGATATAGTTGATGCATGGGCAAAAGAAGAACCCGAAAAGAGAGCGCTCCTTTGATGCAACGACCACGATGAGGAAAGAACGTTTACTTTTACGGATATTTCCAAATTGTCCAATCAGGTAGCAAATATGTTTCGTGCCCGCGGCCTTAAAAAGGGCGACGTTGTAATGCTTATTTTAAGAAGACGCTGGGAATACTGGGTAGCGGCATGCGGTCTCATGAAACTCGGTGTCATCATCGTACCGGGTACGCTTCAGCTTACCAAAAAAGATATAGCATACCGTGCGAATGCGGCGCATATAAAGGCATTCATCTGCGTTGACGATGCTTATGTTTTGGAGCAGATGGAACTTGCACGCCCCGAAGCGCCCTGCATCGAAAGCGTATTTATCGTTGACAACAAAGAAAGAGAAGGCTGGATTAATTTCAATGCCGAGATAGCGAAATATCCCGATACTTTCGAGCGTCCCACAGACGATCAGAGAACCGTGGGAACCGACCTCATGCAGATTTATTTCACATCGGGAACAACGGGAATGCCCAAGATGGTTTGCCACAATTATTTTCATCCTTTGGGACATATCGTTACCGCTCATTATTGGCAGAGAGTTCAGGAAAACAAACTTCACATGTCGGTTTCGGATTCCGGCTGGGCGAAGTTCGGCTGGGGCAAAATCTACGGACAGTGGATTTGCGGAGCCACTATTTTCTGTTACGACATGGATAAATTCCATGCGACCAATCTGCTTTCAAAGATAGAGAAATACAGACTTACCACATTCTGTGCACCTCCTACGATGTACAGATTCATGCTTCAGGAAAAGGTTGAAGACTACGACCTTTCAAGCGTTGAACACTGGGCAACCGCAGGCGAAGCATTAAATCCCGAAGTATTCAACCGTTGGGAAGAACTTACGGGCAAAAAGATTGCTTCCGGCTTCGGACAGACGGAAGGTACCGTATTGATCGCAAACTTCGAATGGTTTGAAAGCAAGCCCGGTACACTCGGCAAGCCTTCACCCATTTACGATTTGCATCTTTTTGATGCAGACGGAAAAGACTGCGAAAACGGTGAAGAAGGCGAAATCGTTATCTGCGACGTAATCAACAATCCGCCCATCGGTCTTTTCGTAGGTTATTACAAAAACAAAGAACTCACGGACGAGGCATTGGGCTCCGGCAACTATAACCTCAAAGACGTTGCATGGAGGGACAATGACGGTTATTATTGGTTCGTAGGACGTCATGACGATGTTATTAAATGTTCCGGATACCGTATCGGACCTTTCGAAGTAGAAAGCGCTCTTATCGAGCACCCGGCCGTTGTCGAATGTGCGATTACCGCAGCACCCGATCCCATCAGAGGACAGGTTGTAAAGGCCAGAATCGTTCTTGCCGCAGGATATACTCCTTCGGAAGAGCTTACCAAGGAATTGCAGAATCATGTTAAGCATGCAACGGCTCCTTACAAATATCCGAGAATAGTAGAATATGTTGATGAGTTACCCAAAACTCTCGGCGGCAAAATAAAGAGAAAAGAGTTGCGCGAGGAAGACGAGCGCATGTATGCAAATAAATAAAACCGGAGGATTTTATGAGTAACGAAAAGCGTGAAGAACAGAAAAGAAACCGTGAAGCGGCAATAAGAAAAGCAAAGGCTGCAAATACAATCAAATGGATTGTGATTGTGGCTATGATACTTGCTTTTTTGGGCATAATCGGCTGGGCGGTTGCATCCAAAATCGCTATCACAACCAAAACCGTGGACAATTACAGCGAGGGTCTTAACGAAGACGGAACCATCAAGGGCGTACATGCCAAAAATTACGTGGATATGTGCGATTACAAGAACATAACCGTCAGCAGAAGCGAATTGGAAGTATCCGATGAGGAAGTGCAGAATCAGATTGACAAGATTCTCAATTCATATCTTACTCAAAATAACGACAAATCGCTAAAAATCAAAGACGGCGACAGAATCAATCTCGATTACGTAGGCTCGATTGACGGTGTTGAATTCCAGGGCGGTTCCACGGGCGGAAACGGTACGGATCTTACAATCGGTTCGCACCAGTACATTGAAGGCTTTGAAGAATCAATCATCGGTCACAACGTCGGAGAGAATTTTGACATTCATGTTACATTCCCCGAAGATTACGGCAAAGATGAACTTAACGGCAAAGAAGCAGTATTTAACATTACCGTTAATTATGTTTATTCAAAGCGTGAATTCAACGACGCTTTCGTTGCAGAACATTTGTCGGAATATGCAACAACAGCCGAAGGATACATTCAGTATTACAAAGAAAGCGGTTTTGAAAAGAATCTTAAGGAATATATCACAAATTACATCATGGACAATTCGACGGTAAAAAGATATCCCAAGAAGTATCTTCAGATCGTTAAAGGTCAGTTGAAAAACAGCGACTATCAGGGATATCAGTACAACCTTGAGTATTACGGCGTTTCTTTCCCGTTTGAAGAATATGTCGGAATGGATGAGAAGGAATATGAAGCAAGCCTTTCCACAGAGGGAATGAAGACCGTAGACGACAATCTTAAGATTCAGGCAATTCTCGAAGACGCAAATCTTACCGTTTCGGAAGCGGATGTATATGCGGTTCTTGATATGTACGGCCTTGACAGCAAGTATTACGCTTCATACGAGACGGAATACGGAAAGCCCTATCTGTATCAGACGGGTATGATTTATACGGTAATATCCTATGTACAAACCCTGGTAACGGTTACCGATTAATGTAAATAAAAAAATTATAAAGGAGAAAACAAAATGAGCTCAAACGTAAGACCGGAAACAATGGAAAGAATTACAACCGAAGCTTTGGCAAATGCTTTTATCGACGAGAAAATTGCCGAAATCAAAGCACAGGTCGGAAACAAGAAGGTACTTCTTGCTTTATCGGGCGGTGTTGATTCATCCGTAGTTGCAGCACTTCTTATCAAAGCAATCGGACAGAATCTTGTATGCGTACATGTTAATCACGGATTGCTCAGAAAAGGCGAGCCCGAGCAGGTTATCGAAGTATTTAAGAATCAGATGAACGCCAACCTTATTTACATCGATGCTACGGACAGATTCCTTGACAAACTCGCAGGTGTGGAAGAGCCTGAGAGAAAACGTAAGATTATAGGTGAGGAATTCATCAGAGTTTTCGAAGAAGAGGCCAGAAAGGCATCGGATGTTGATTTCCTTGCACAGGGTACAATTTATCCCGACATCCTTGAATCAGGCCCCGTTAAAGCTCATCATAACGTAGGCGGCCTTCCTGAAGACATTCATTTCGAAGGTCTTGTAGAGCCCATTAAATTATTGTTTAAAGACGAAGTCAGAGTAGTAGGTCGTGCTCTCGGACTTCCTTCAGGTATGGTTGACCGTCAGCCCTTCCCCGGACCCGGTCTCGGAGTTCGCTGCACAGGTGCAATCACAAGAGAAAGACTTAACCTTGTAAGAGAATCCGACGCAATCCTTCGTGAAGAATTTGCAAATGCAGGCCTTGCAGGCAAAGTATGGCAGTACTTCACAATCGTTCCCGATTGCAAGTCTGTCGGCGTTAAAGACAACAAGAGAGCAGTTGAAAACTTCGTTGTCATCCGTGCCGTTAATACGGTTGACGCCATGACAGCCACAATCGAACCGATTCCTTACGAATTGCTCAATAAGATTGTTTCAAGAATCATTACCGAAGTACCCGGCATCAACAGAGTACTTTACGATCTTACTCCCAAGCCTTCGGGAACCATTGAGTGGGAGTAAATAACATATCCCCGCAAGCCACTATTTGCAGGCAACAACTTATTAACATTAAACCCGCAAGTTCTGTGAACCGAACCTGCGGGTTTTTTAATTTCTTATGCAATTTATCCGCTTGGTGTTGAAATATATGTTTTGATATATTATAATTCACTCACTACAATAAGCTGAGCTTAGTTCTAAGCCAGTTTTTCCCAGTTAAAACTCATATAAAATATAAAATGATTTGAAACTACGGGTGCAGAGAAAAAAACGCCTTAATACCCGTAAAATAACGCGACTCTTGCCGCTGGATTACGGGTGTAGAGATAA
>JAGADU010000117.1 GCA_017613435.1 Lachnospiraceae bacterium
TCTATGTCTCAGTATAAAGAGGCGAGAAAACTATATAAAAAAGTTGGTTTCATAAATACTGAAAGGTATAATGATAATCCTTACGCTGATGTATTTATGAAACTTGATTTAAATGAGATAAAGAAATAGAATTTCAGTTTTCCTAAATAAAGAGGATAAGAAATGACACGAGATGAATTGGTTTTGTTGGTTGACAAAATAATGAAATGCCAAGGCTCTGAAAAAGAAATTGATGAAATGATAGAATTATTAAAAAAGAATGTAATAGATCCGGAAGTCACTAATTATATTTTTTATGAAGAAAACATACCGGAAGAAGTAGTTGATAAGGCATTAGCTTATAAGCCTATAGTTTTGTAAGGTTACAGTAATCCTTAATGACTGAAGCAGACAAATTTTTTAGAGAGAAGGATCTTATGAAAAGAAATCTGTATAAAATTATTACATTAATAATGCTTATATGTATTTTCACATTATCAGCCTGCAGTACATATAGTGTAGAGGGTGAATATCGTTCTGTAAGAAAATATTTATGCCCTGCTGATAATATGTTTGGCTTCGAAAAGGCTGTTGTATTTGAAGATGGCGTGGTGGCGGTTTTTGATAAGGAAATTAGTGATAGGTCCGAATAAGGTAATATGTCATATGATCAAGACAGAGAAAAATTTCCTGCTTACGCAGACTATACTAACCTTTCATTGTCCAAAATTTCAGAAAGCAGAGTTGAAGAAAAAAACGGAAAATATGTTGTGACCATGAAATTTGAATATGATGAAGCTAACAAATTTGATCCGAATGAAGACATTGAAGTTATAGGTTTTAGTGTCCTCGGTAGGGAAGTTACATTCAACGATGGTGATATAATACTATATTATTCGATAGCTGGTGGTGAATGTTTTGATGATTATTGGCAGGAATATTCTGATAGTACAGGTAAATGGGGAGAAATACAACACGAAACAGTAGAATGGCCCCTATGGTAATAGTGAGATATTCAGAAAGTTAAGTAAAAAACTTTTGGTTTCGTACTATATAAGTGTAGATGTTAGAGATACATCTGCACTTATTTTATAATAAAGGGAAAGTGGCCTGACGTACTTTTGGTGGGGACATCGTGAGTGATCCCGTACGTAAAACAGTCAGCCATCCCTTTATTGATTAAATTCGGTTAAGCAGGTTGTGACCTGGCTTTGTTCAGGATTACGTGTCACCAACGAAAATGAGTTTCAATAAGTGCGGGTGGTCGCCAATTATGAAAACATTTAGGAGGTGATTTTTTGATTAGTGTAGGAGTTGATGTATCAAAAGGGAAAAGTACCATATGCATGATAAAGCCATATGGGGAGGTGCTTCTGAAACCGAAAGAATATAGTCATACGAAGACGGAATTAAAGGCTTTTACGGACTACCTTAAAGGCTTTAAAGAAGAAGTGCATATCATTATGGAGGCTACCGGAAGTTATCATTTACCGATAGGCGCATTCCTAAAAGAACAGGGATATTCGGTGAGGATTATTAATCCGTTAGAGATGAAAAGATATCGCTGTCAGGGTATAAGAAATCCCAAAACAGACCGAATTGATGCGATGATTATTGCGCAGTACGGAATAGATTTCTGGTATCGTCCGGTTACAGATAGCCGAACAGAAGATAAAAGAGAAGAATTGAAAATGCTTGGAATGCAGTATTTCAGCATGATGAAATCAAGACAGGACAGATGCTTGGCATTAATGAATTTAATGGATAGAACAATGCCAGGGATAAGTGGAATACTCGATGATTTCAACAAAAATACAGGAAAAGATAAGCAGAGTGACTTTGTTTATGAATTCTGCCATGCAGATATGATTATAAAATATTCAAAGAAAAAGTTTTGCGAAAGATATAGAAATTGGACAACAAAAAAGGGATACGCTTTTAGCGAAGAAGAAGCCGGGCAGCTTTTTTTGACCGCAAAAGATAGTATCCCCACACTTAAAATGTCCGAGAACACCGTAATGGTGGTCAGAGACGCAGTAAAAATACTGCAAGAGGTTAATGCCTCCTTGTATGATATTTTAAACCATATGAATGAAATAGCCAAGCAGTTGCCCGAATATGAAACAGTGATGTCTATGAAGGGAGTTGGAAGATCCATAGGACCCAGGCTGATGGCAGAGATAGGGGATCCGAGAAGATTTCATAGTGCTAAGGCTTTGATAGCATACGCCGGAATAGATGCTCCGCCATATCAGTCAGGGCAGTTTACGGGTACTGATAGACATATGTCAAAGAGAGGTTCCAGGGTAATGAGGAAACTAGGTTTTGAAGTTATGGACTCGGTAAACAAGCATCAGAGCCTGTATGTTGATGATCCTGTATGTATATATTTTCTAAAGAAAAGAGCAGAGGGAAAGCATTATTTATCTGCGATGTATGCAGCATACAATAAGTTTTTAAGGATATATCATTCAAGAGTGTCCGCGGCATTAAACGAAGCCGAAGCATAAATCAAAAACAATCCTGCACTTAAAATCAAACTAAATATAGAATGCTCAAAGTCAGTTATTTACCTGGCTTTGTTTGCTATGATAAAATATAAGGGATTTGAAAAAAATCGTAAAAAATATAAAAAAAGACTTGCAAACTATTAGCAGGTTTTACGCACTAATAGGTTAAATAATTACAGGGCATTATATGAAAATAGTTGTATACAGTGATGACATTAAGAGTGAAGTCTTTCGTTTTACATCTGAATGTTTTGAGGAACTTGGCAAATCATTTGATCTTTATGGCAGACACAGTTTTTATAATGATATAGACAAGCATTTTGAACGATTCTGGTGTCTGATTGATGAAGGCAAGGTTAAAGGTACCGTTGCTATAACTAAAATCGATGACATTACTGCCGAATTAAAGGCGTTATATATAGACAAATCATTACGAGGCTTGGGCTGGGGATATAAGCTTTTGGACGAGGCGGTATCTTTTGCACGCGAGAATGATTTTTCAAGAGTAGTACTTGATTCCATGTCACAGTATACAGATGCGTCAAGACTTTACAAAAGATATGGTTTTACAGATATTGATCGCTACAATGACAATATCTATGCTGATGTGTTTATGCAGATGATCTTAGCGTATACAATGGAGTATAAAAACCCTGTTGAAGAGAAATCATCAGTCAGATTAATTCCATATTCTTGTGAATATCAAGAGCAATATAAGAGCATTTATAACAAATGTTATCATGAGATGCGAGAGGCATTGGATATTAAGCCTTTTGATTTCATTCAGGATGATTCATTCTTTGATTTGGGAATGGAAAATGTTTATATTCTTTTAAACGGAAATGAGATAATCGGGAGCGTAGCTCTGAAAGGCGTAGAAATAGATGATCTTATCGTTAGCCCAAAGTATCAGGGAAAAGGATACGGGAAAAAGATTCTTTTGTGGGCATTGGAGAATATTCACAGTTATCATATTATTCTTCGTGTGGCAGCATGGAATAAGAGGGCAATAAGTTTATACGAGAAGAACGGATTTGAGGTTATCGGGAAAGCGTAAGATTTTGGTTTTACTAAACAGATTAACTTTTGATTTATCATATGATATCCTGAGTGCAAAGGCCGATAAGGAAAGCAAACGGATTTGGACAATCGGTTTTGGAATGATTAGATTATAGAAAAAATGAACGGAGCGTAAAAAACATGAAAGTAGCAGTAACTTATGAGAATGGAGAGGTATTCCAGCATTTTGGAAGGACGCCGCAGTTTAAGATTTATGAGATTGAAAACGGAGAGGTGAAATCCTCACAAGTGGTTGATACGGGTGAGACCGGACATGGTGCTCTGGCAGGATTTCTTCAGGAGGCAAGCGCTGATGTGATGATATGTGGTGGAATAGGAGGAGGAGCGATTAATGCTATGGCAGAATCCGGAATCAAGGTATATGCCGGAGCATCCGGAAACACTGATGAAGTTATTAAATCGTATTTGAATGGAACACTTGCAGAAGTTGGCGAGGCTACATGTAATCACCATGATCATGAACATCATGGAGACCATGACTGTGGACATGGAGGATGCCACCATTAATTTTGGGTTTCCGCACTAAAGAAGATAAAAATTTTATTTGACAGGTATTTAATAAGAAATTAGGTACCTGTCATAATATTTTTAAGAGAGCAAAAAAAGTCGAGAGTATAAATACTTGATTAAGATATTATGTGCTCACAAGGAGATGAGCAGATGGATGAACATTTAAAAGCGGTTCGATTGATGCAGGATTATATAAGCGGGCATATCAATGAGGAAATCACAATCGAAGATATTGCCAAGGAAGCATCATTTTCGCCGTGGTATGCAAGAAAAATATTTATTAAGCATCTTGGGATGACACCGGCAGTTTATATTCGGCGCCTTAAACTGTCAAAATCAGCTCTTAGACTGCGAGATGAAAACTGTCAGATTCTTGATGTAGCTTTTGATATGGGATTTGGGAGTGTTGACGGATACCAACGGGCATTCAGACGTGAATTCGGTTGCAATCCAAAAGAATACTCGTCGAGTCCCATTCCCATCTGGCTTTTTACTCCGAATCTTATTATTGATAAAGAAAGGAAAGTGAGCAAAATGAGCGAAATCAGAAATGTATTTATCCAAGTTATCGAAAAACCGGCAAGAAAGGTAATTATCAAGAGAGGAACAAAGGCTGTTGAGTATTTTGGTTACTGCGAAGAGGTAGGATGTGACGTATGGGGGCTGTTAAAGAGTATTAAATCAATAAGCGGAGAACCGGTTTGTCTCTGGCTTCCTAAACATTTGAGAAAACCTGTTGCCAATGAATATGTTCAGGGTGTTGAAGTGGAAACAGATTATACGGGAATAGTTCCCGAAGGATTTGAGATTATTGATCTTCCTGAATCAACTTATCTTCTTTTTAGAGGCGAACCTTTTGCCGAGGAAAACTACGTTGAGGCAATAAATGAAATATGGGATGCCGAGAAGAAATACAATCCTGAATTCATCGGTTATGAGTGGGATGAAGATAATCCCAGAATTCAGTTGGAACCCATCGGAGAAAGAGGTTACATA
The DNA here is from genome assembly GCA_017613435.1 of Lachnospiraceae bacterium. GTDB lineage: Bacteria > Bacillota > Clostridia > Lachnospirales > Lachnospiraceae > UBA3766. The sequence continues at coordinate 5,076 of JAGADU010000117.1, forward strand.
GAATTGGTTCCTGTAAAGAAAAAATAGTATAATAAACTTCTCACCCGTAAGTATGTACTTACGGGTGTTGTATGTGACTATGAAGAATCAGATTGGTAAATCATAGTGGAATTTATGTATGCTGCAACAAAAGCAGCTCTTGAAGGAATGTCAACTCTCGCCATCAAAAAAAGTCCGGACCGCTTTTGGACCACTTTTTTGAACATAAAAAACCCGCAAACTTAGTGTTTACGGGCATTTCAAGGCGCAGCTCGTAGCGGAATCGAACCGCTGATTCTGCCGTGAGAGGGCAGCGTCTTAACCGCTTGACCAACGAGCCGTATTAAATGTTTTGAAAACTGCAAAACTATTCTATTATAACAGTGTGAAAAAAGCAAGCATTTTTTGACATGTGCTTTTTTACCCATTTATTACGATTCTCTTCGGGAATTTCTTCTGTCGTGATTCTTATAATAGTTTTCTTTGTCTTTGTACATAAGGTTATCTATGTTGTTAAGAAAATCCGGAACGTCTCCCTTTGAAAAATCATATAAAGCGGTACCGATTGCGGCAGAAAGAGTATAGGGCTTTTGCGAAGATTTGTTGTAATCGTCGAATGCTTTAAGCACGGCTTCCTTGTAGAGCCTTAATTCCTCTTCGGAAGAAGTCTTTATGATTACTACGAATTCGTCGCCGGCAAAACGAACGATTGTGCCGTTCGAAGATATAACATTCTTTAAAATAGTCGAGACGGCTTTTAATGCTTTGTCGCCTTCTTCGTGCGAAAAGCGGTCGTTAATGCTCTTAAAACCGTTCATATCAAGCATCATTGCACCTATTGTGCCTCTGTTCTTGGACTTTAAACCCTTTTTAATCTCATCAAGAAAATAACGGTTGTAAACACCGGTTAATTTATCAAGGAATATATTTTCGTTCTGTAGGCATATGATCATGCTGCAAACTGCAATTCCGATACTGGGCCAGATAACGGATACGCCGTACATGAAGCCCTGAATGATAAGCCCTGCAAGTATGGGAATGAAAAACTGCCATGCAGGGAAAAACTTCAGCAGTTTTCCTTTTAATCTTGCAATGAAAAAAACAAGAAGACCGTACGTCATCAATCCGGCCTCGATAATTATGTAAACCCAAAAGAGATTTTTTCTGACATAGATGTTATCTTCGGTAACTTCGAAAATAATAGGATGGAAGAAATTGATAATAAGCATAATCATTTCGATTATGCAAAGAATAATCATTACGTTTATTTGAACTTTGTTGAGCTTTTTGTTGATATGGGAAGTGATGATGGCGGCATAACAGGGACCGACAATAACGTTTAACGAGAAAAGAATCGTATTTAAGATAAAAAGAACGATATGATTGGTCTGCCCCGGGATTCCGTCACATACAAACGAAAGCGGCTCGATAATGCAACCTGCCACCACGGAAATAATCATCATTAAAACCAATGTTCCCTCATGCTGTTTGACCCTTGCCATCCAGCCCTTGCTTAGAAGCAGAATAGCCATCAAAAGTATGCCGAAAAAATTGGTTACGAAGATGGATGTTAAATTCAAACCCGTTACGGGGTTAACCCAGTTCATAAAATTTTCCTCTTTTTACACAAAAAAATTATAACTGCACTCAAACTTGTAGTCAATTTACAATTTTGAAATCTCATCTTTTTGACTTATAATGCATGGTTTGATATACTTTTCAAAGTAAGAACAATTATTTTTCAAAAAAGAGATATTCCGTGAAAAAGAACCAAAAACATATAGTTTCCGCGGTCAAACCGGGCTCGATTGCAGAGGAAATAGGGCTTGAGCCGGGAGATGAACTGTTAAAAATAAATAATGTGGAAATAAAAGACATCCTGGATTATATGTTCCTTGTGCAGGACGAAGAGATAGTTCTGTCCGTGCTTACCAAACAGGGAGAGGAATGCGAAGTCGAAATCGAGAAGGATGCTGATGAAGATCTCGGAATCGTTTTCGAAAACGATTTTATGGACGGTTACCGTTCGTGCAGAAACAAATGCATCTTTTGTTTTATCGATCAGCTCCCGAAAGGGATGAGAGATACGCTGTATTTTAAGGATGACGATGACAGACTGTCCTTTTTGCAGGGAAATTACGTTACGCTTACCAATATGGACGACGACGAATTAAACCGTATCATCAGATACCGTCTCGAACCCATCAACATATCTTTTCAGACCATGAATCCCGAACTTCGCTGCAAAATGCTTAACAACAGATTTGCGGGCGAAGCTTTAAAAAAGGCCGAAAAACTGTACGAAGCCGGAATAACGATGAACGGCCAGATAGTTTTGTGCAAGGGATACAATGACAAAGATGAGCTTGAATATTCGCTGAAAGAATTATATAAATATCTTCCGGTGCTTGAAAGCGTTTCGATAGTGCCGGTAGGTCTCTCGAAATACCGTGACGGACTCACCAAACTTGAGCCTTTTAATAAAGAAGACGCCAAAGAGGTTATTTCGACGGTTAAAAAATGGCAAAAAAAGGCATATGAAGAATTCGGACTTCATTTTGTTCATGCTTCCGATGAATGGTATTTGCTGGCCGATGAAGAAATGCCCGATGCCGAAACCTACGACGGGTATCTTCAGCTTGCGAACGGAGTCGGAATGATTACGAGCGAGAGGGAAGACTTCTACATCGAATATAACGATCTTTTGGAGCATCAGAAAAGGAATCCCGACCATCAAAAGGTTAAAATCACCTGCGCAACCGGAAGACTTGCAGCCGGCCTCATGGAGGAATTCGCCAAAAGAATGGAAGAGGCTCTCGATAATCTCGAAGTCGAAGTCGTTGCGATAAGAAACGATTATTTCGGCGAAATGATTACGGTTACCGGACTAATTACGGGAACCGACCTCATGGCTCAGCTTAAGGACAGGGATTTGGGAGATTCGCTTTGTATCCACGAATGCATGCTTCGTTCGGGAGAAGAAATTTTCCTTGATAATTATACCTTAAGCGATGTCTCATCGGCTTTACAAGTAAATATCGATATTGTAAAATCAAACGAGAGTTTTTTACAGACCGTTTGCGGGATTTACCACAGGTTTGATTAAAAAATTCATATATTACGGATAACGGAAATTGGTGAAAAATGAGTAAGAATAAAAGAAGACCGATAGTTGCGGTCGTAGGAAGACCCAATGTTGGAAAATCCACATTGTTTAACTGTCTTGCCGGAGAGAGGATTTCAATCGTAAAAGATACTCCCGGAGTTACAAGAGACAGAATCTATGCTGATGTCACATGGCTTGACACCGGTTTTACTTTGATTGACACGGGCGGAATAGAACCCGATTCGAAAGACATTATTCTTTCGCAAATGAGGGAGCAGGCGCAGATAGCCATAGATACCGCTGATGTCATTATTTTTCTTGTGGACGTAAAACAGGGACTTACGGATGCGGACCTTAATGTTGCTAATATGTTAAGAAAAAGCAAAAAGCCCGTGGTTCTTGTCGTCAATAAAGTTGATTCTTTTGAAAAATTCGGAAACGATGTTTACGAATTTTACAATCTCGGCATCGGCGAGCCTTTCCCGATAAGCAGCGTTAACAAGCTCGGTCTCGGAGAAATGCTTGACGAGGTTATTTCCCATTTTGACGAAAAATTATATACGGATGAAGAGGATGACAGACCTAAGGTTGCGATTGTGGGCAAACCCAATGTCGGAAAATCCTCGATAATAAACAAGCTTATCGGCGAAAACAGGGTAATAGTGTCCGATATTGCGGGTACAACGAGGGATGCGGTCGACACCCAGGTTAAATACAACGGCAAGGAATATGTTTTGATTGATACCGCCGGACTTCGAAAGAAGAGTAAAATTAACGACGAGCTCGAACATTTTATGATTGTCCGTACGGTTGCCGCAGTAGAGCGATGCGATGTATGCGTTCTTGTAATCGATGCGACCGAAGGAATTACCGCGCAGGATGCCAAAATCGCCGGAATCGCGCATGAACGCGGAAAAGCTATGATTATCGCGGTTAACAAATGGGACGCTATCGAAAAGAACGATAAAACAACCAACGAATTTACCAAGGAAATAAGAACGGTGCTATCCTACATGCCGTATGCGGAAATTCTTTTCGTATCGGCCGAAACCGGTCAGAGACTTCCGAAATTATTTGAAACTATTGATGCCGTTATGGAAAATCATGCAATGAGAGTTCAGACCGGTGTTCTTAACGAAATCATGGTTGAAGCGGTTGCGATGCAACAGCCTCCGACCGACAAAGGAAAGAGACTCAAACTTTTCTATATTACGCAGGTTGCGGTTAAACCGCCCACATTTGTTATTTTTGTAAACGACAAAGAACTGATGCATTTCTCTTATACAAGATATATCGAAAACAAAATAAGAGATACATTCGGTTTCAGAGGAACTCCTCTTAAATTCATAATCAGGGAACGCAAAGAGGAAAAATAGAAAACATATTTGAAAGGACATTTTTGAAATGAATAGAATTGCAGTTCTCGGAGCGGGAAGCTGGGGCATCGCCCTTGCAAAGCTCTTATACAACAACGGAAACGAAGTGACCGTCTGGTCCGCACTCGAAGATGAAATCAAAATGCTTAACGAAAAAAGAGAACATGTGGACAAGCTTCCGGGAGTCAAACTTCCCGACGAAATGATTTTCACGTCTAATCTCAAAGAAGCCGTTGACGGCAAAGCCGTTATTATCATGGCTGTTCCTTCGCCCTTTGTTAAAAATACCGCGGCTTCGTTAAAAGAGTTTTACAAAGAGGACCAGATTATAGTCAATGTGGCAAAGGGAATCGAGGGAGATACCCTTATGACTTTATCGGAAGTGATTGAGAGAGAAATCCCCTCAGCGACGGTAGCCGTTCTTTCGGGACCTTCACATGCCGAAGAAGTCGGAAAAGGCGTGCCAACAACAATCGTTGTTGCCACAAAGAAAAAAGAAACGGCAATGTTTTTGCAGAACCTTTTTATGAGCGAGGTATTCAGGGTTTATACTTCTCCCGATGTCAAAGGAGTTGAAATCGGTGCCGCTTTAAAGAATGTCATAGCTCTTTCTGCCGGAATCGCAGACGGTTTGGGATACGGAGACAATACCAAAGCAGCCATCATCACAAGAGGTATGGCAGAGATTTCCAGACTCGGAAAAGCAATGGGCGGAAGACCCGAAACCTTTTACGGCTTGTCCGGCATCGGAGATTTAATCGTAACATGCGCAAGTATGCATTCGAGAAACCGTCGCGCCGGTATGCTTCTTGCTCAGGGCAAGACTCTCGCCGAAGCGCAGGCCGAAGTCAAAATGGTAATCGAGGGCGCAAACTGTGCGAAAGCCGCTAAAGCCCTTGCGCAAAAATACGGTGTATCGATGCCCATCGTCGAAGAAGTAAACAAGATTCTTTTTGAAAACAAGGCAGCGAAAGATGTTGTAAACGAACTGATGCTTCGTGACGCAAGAATAGAAATCAAAGCTGACGAATGGAAATAAGCAAATAAACTGTAACGGAGGTTATATATGGGAAAGGTATACGAAAAACTTACAAAATGCGTGGAATGCGTAAGAAAGCAGACTGATTTTGTTCCGAAGGTGGCCATAGTGCTCGGATCGGGACTCGGCAATTACGCAGACAATATAAAAGTGGAATGCGAGATTGATTATTCTTCAATCGAAGGGTTCCCCGTTTCAACGGTACCCGGACATGCGGGAAAATTCATATTCGGATATGTGGATGAAGTTCCCGTTGTATGCATGAAGGGAAGAGTACATTTCTATGAAGGTTATGACATTTCGGATGTCGTGCTTCCCATAAGACTTATGGGACTGCTCGGTGCAAAGGTTTTGTTTTTGACCAACGCTTCCGGCGGTATCAACAAAAACTTCAAGGCAGGCGATTTTATGATGATTACCGATCATATCGCCGCACTTTTCCCCAATCCTTTGATCGGACCCAATGTGGATGAACTCGGAACGAGATTTCCCGATATGAGTCATGTATACGATGAGGATTTGCAGGATATTATAAGAAACAGCGCCAAAGATCTGGGCATAGATTTAAAAGAAGGTGTTTACGTTCAGCTTACGGGTCCTTCTTTCGAATCGCCCGCGGATGTTAAGATGCTCGGAATTCTCGGGGCGGATGCCGTAGGCATGAGTACGGTTTGCGAAGCGATTGCGGCAAATCATATGGGACTTAAAATTTGCGGTATTTCCTGCGTCTGCAATCTTGCGGCAGGCATTTCTCCCAGACCTTTGACTCACGAAGAAGTTCAGCAGGCCGGAAAAGACGCTGCTCCGAAATTCGAAAAACTTGTAACATTGGCTGTAAAGAGGATGCAAAACATTTAATGGACGTTTTTATTTTACTCGGATTCGTTGTTTTTATACTTGTTTTGGCAGCGATAATTAATTATATTGCCACGCAAAGAAAGATTAAGAGATTTATTCGAAGACTCAAAAACACTTTCGGAACCGTGGAAAGAAAAGAATACGATCCTGAAAAATACACTTCATACAGGGGTTATTTTTTGAAGCACCTTGATGATGAAGGTTTTATTGTTGATGACATTACATGGAACGATGCCGAAGGTGAGACGCTTTTTAATTCATTGAACAAAAGCTATTCGTCCTGCGGCGAGGAATATTTTTATTATTCTTTAAGACATATAGACAATTCGATTTCACCCGAAGAGAGGGAGAGATACATTTCACAGACGGATTCCCTTATCGCGGACGAAGATACCAGAATCAAACTTCAGCTTAAATTCGCGACGCTCGGAAAAACCGGCAAACATTCGGTATTTGAATACATCCATCTTCTGTCGAATGTCAAAAGAATTCCGCTCGTGCTTTTTTATGTTATTTGGGCCGTATATCTCCTTGTGGCCGCAAGTTATTTTATCAATGTGACTCTCGGAGTTTGCCTTACGATTTTCTGGATGATAGCATGTGTTTTTATATATTTTTCCCACAAAAAGAAAGTCGAAGAATATGTTACGTCTTTTGAATATATAGTCAGAACTCTTATCATATGCGAAAAAATCATCGGAATGAAGGTTCCTTTTTATGATAAGGAATGCGAGGAACTTGCAAAGCAAAGAAAAATATTAAAAGGCGTAAAAACCTCATATCTTTCTTTTATCAAACAGTCCAACAGATCCGGAATTGCGGATATGATGAGCGGGTTTGCCGCAATATTAAACACATTTCTTTTGATAGATTTGTTCTTCTTTCACAAAATGTTAAAATACGTTTGCGAAAAAGAAGATGCCTATGACAGAATTTTTTCCGTAATGGGCAAAATGGAAAGCCAGATAAGCGTTGCAAATCTTAAAGCGGCTTACGAAGACGTATGCGTTCCGAAGTTTTGCGAAGAAAACATCATCAAAGGAAGGGATATGATTCATCCCCTGGTGTATGAATGTGTTGCCAATTCCTTTGAAAACAAAAAAGGAATGCTTATTACGGGCTCGAATGCATCGGGCAAATCCACTTTCTTAAGAAGTGTTCTGGTAAATGCGATTCTTTCCGAGACCGTATACGTGGCCTGCGCCAAAGAATTTGCAATGAAACCTTCTTTCCTTTACTCGTCCATGTCGCTTAAGGATTCGCTCGGTTCGGGTGAGAGTTATTACATGGCGGAAATCAATTCGATTAAAAGAATTCTTGATGCCAAGGATAAGGGCGAAAACATTCTCTGCTTTCTTGACGAAGTATTAAGAGGTACAAATACGGTTGAGAGAGTGGCGGCTGCAGCAAAAATTCTGCAGTTCTTAAACGGTGACAACATTATCACGCTTGCCGCCACGCATGATATCGAACTTACACATCTTCTCGAAAAGGATTACGACAATTATTTCTTCAGGGAAGAGATTCAAAAAGACGAAAACGACAAAGAAGACATCTATTTCTCATATAAAATCAACGAGGGAAGATCGGATACAAGAAATGCTTTGCTTCTTTTGAAAATAAAAGGTTATCCCGAAGAGATTTATTCCAAAGCCGAATCTTTGTCGAAAGGTTTTATAAATACGGGGAAATGGCAAAATGACCAAGGTTAAGATTTTTTCCGACGGCGCCTGCAAGGGCAATCCCGACGGACCCGGCGGATACGGAACTCTTTTACAATATGTCGACAAAAACAACAAACTTCACGAAAAGGAGTTTTGTGCCGGTTACAAAGCAACCACCAACAACCGAATGGAACTTATGGGGGTAATTAAAGGATTTGAAGCCTTAAAGACCGAATGCGAGGTTGAAGTCGTTTCGGATTCGAAATACGTATGCGATGCCTTCAATCAGGGCTGGATTTACGCATGGATGAAGAACGGCTGGAAAAAATCCAACAAAGAAGCCGTAAAAAACCGTGAATTGTGGGAGAGGCTTTTAAACGCAATGAAAGGCCACAAGGTCACTTTTACATGGATAAAAGGACATGCGGGGCACCGAGAAAACGAGCGATGCGATTTTCTTGCATCTTCGAGTGCGAAAGGCTTTGAACTCCTTGACGATGACGGCCTTTCAATGCTATCATAATATATCAAAATTTTTTGATGAGGTTTTATTATGTTTGGTCTTTTTTTATCAAGTTTATTAAGCTATCTTCTTGTGTTTGCGGTATTTGTGGCCGTTATCGCTTTGGCTTTGTTTATCGGGATCACGTTAAGAAGACTGGTTGATAAAAAGAAAAAGAAAAAATTATAATACTTATGGGTGACTAAGGAGGTTCAACATGTCGAAAAAATTTGGTTTAACTATTGCTTTTATGAGCGCATTTGCTTTCTTTTGCGGATGGTACAGCTTTACTTGGATTGTTGTAGGTACAATTCTTGTTCTGCTTTTGACAGACGAAGAAGTACTCAAGAAAAATGTTCTTAACGCATTTTTCCTTTCATTCGTTTTCTTATTGGCAAATCTCGTATTCAACTGGATTTCGTTAAGATATACCGGTATGCTCAGCAAAGCGGCTATGTCGAATGTGGATTGGATTTACAATATGTTTAACAGAGGCATATTCAAATCCGATATCACACTTCTCGGAATTTTACGTAAATTGGATTTGGCAGGCTATATTGTAACTATTTTGAGAATCGCTAAATTTGTCCTTATGATAATATTCGCCATCATGGCTTTGAAGGGCAAAGAAGTTAAAGTACCCGTTATCAACAATATGGCACTTAAGGCTGTAGGCATTATTCCCGAAAAGAAGGAAAAGAAAGAGAAGAAGGAAGAAGCTAAGGCTGAAGGCGAAGCTAAAGAAGAGAATCCTTTAACCAGCGACAAAGCAACGCTTACGGATATTCCCAACAGCGAAAAATAATCGAATTTTAATAAATATGAAAAAGTGGGGGAATTATTTCTCCCACTATTTATATGTATAAAGCTAAATGTTTTTAAAAAAGGAGATGGGTTTTATGATCAAAGTTCAGGGATTATCGAAAATCTTCGGCGAACACATAGCCGTTGACGATATCTCGTTCGAAGTAAAGGAAGGACTTATTTACGGGTTCCTCGGACCTAACGGTGCGGGAAAATCAACAACCATGAATATTATCACGGGTTATACTTCACCCACTACGGGTACCGTTGAAGTAAACGGATTCCTTATGGGCAAGGATACTCTCAAAGCCAAGAAGAGTATAGGTTATCTACCCGAAATACCTCCTCTTTATCCCGATATGAACGTAAGAGAATATCTTGTATTCGCGGCCAAACTCAAAGGCGTACCAAAAAACGAACGCGAAGAGGAAATCGAGCGTGTAATGAAGGCTACCGACATTACGGATATGTCCAAGAGACTGATTAAACATCTGTCAAAAGGATACAAGCAGAGAGTCGGAATAGCTCAGGCCATACTCGGCAACCCCAAGGTGGTTATTCTTGATGAGCCCACCGTAGGTTTGGATCCCGAACAGATCATCGAGGTGAGATCTTTGATTAAATCTTTAAAGGGAGACCATACCGTAATCCTTTCTTCACACATTCTTTCCGAAATCAGTGCTACATGCGATGAAGTTTTGGTTATTGCCAACGGAAGAATGGTTGCCTGCGATACAACCGAAAATCTTATTAAAAATCATAAATCCGTTAAGATTATCAAAATCAATGTTAAAGGACAGCAGGATAAGATCGAAGAAGTGCTTAATAAAATCGATGTTGTCGATGAAGTCAAATTCATTGAAAACAAGGGTGAAAGCTGTGTATTCGAAGTATCGTCCGAAGCAAGTAAGGATGTAAGGGAAGATATTTCTTTCGCACTTTCCGATGCGAGACTTCTTATTCTTGAAATGAGCGAGGAAACATCCTCACTTGAAGATATTTATCTTACTCTTGTCAAAGAAGCCGACGAGGAATACGAGGCGGAAATGAATGCCCTTGCTTCCGAAGACGAAGAGGAAGACAAATCGCTTGAAGAATCGGAAAAAGATTCAAAGGAAGAATCGGAAAACGATTCCAAGGAGGATTAGAAAAATGAGTGCAGTTTTGTTAAAAGAATTAAAAGCATATTTCAGATCTTTGTTCGGATGGATTTACCTTGCTGTTTTTATATTTTTTGAAGGTGCTTTTTTCATAGCAAACAATATTTATTACGGATCACCCTATATCAGTAATTCGTTAAGCGGAATGGTACTTGTTGTAATATTCCTTTTTCCGCTTCTTACAATGAGAATCATTGCAGAAGAGAAGAGACAAAAAACCGACCAGTTCCTTATCACCGCACCTGTTCCTCTTATCAGTGTGGTTATCGGCAAATACCTCTCGCTGGTTGTCATCATGCTTATTTCTACTCTTATATGCAGTGTCGGCGTCGGTGTATTGGCTATTTACGGTCAGGTTCCCGTTCTTGAAACAATCATTGCTTTGGGAGGATTCTTCCTCCTCGGATGCGAATGCATGGCAATCGGTATGTTCTTATCAAGTATCACCGAGCATCAGTTTTTGGCAGCAATCTTTACATATGCGGTTTACTTTTTCACACTGATTGTTCCGGGATTTTTCGAATATATCTTCGGAAACGAACGACTGGCTACAAAAGTGGTAAAGATTTTTGATATATACGCACCTTTTGACGAGATGCTCTCGGGAGTGTTTAAAGTATCGAATCTTTTGTATCTTTTATCCGTCATAGCTGTTTTCCTTATTTTAGCCTATAAAGTATTCGCAAAGAATTCGGTACAACTTGCTGCAAGCGGAAAATACAGATTTTTCTTCTCAAGCTTCCTGCCTTTCCTGATTATTGCAGGTATTGTGGGACTTAATATAGGAGTTAAATATATTCCTTCGAAATATACTGAATTCGATGTTACCAAAAACAAATATTATTCGATAACCAAAGAAACCAAAGAAGTACTTGATTCTCTCGAAGAGGATGTGACTATTTATGTCATAGCATCGAAGGAATCGGTTGATACATCGATTAAGCAGTATGTCAATTCATATGACAGTTATTCGAAACATATAAAAGTTGAATACAAACCGACTTCGCAGTATCCCGGATTTGCCAAAGGTTATACCGACGATTCTTTGTATCCGAGTTCGCTTATTATCGAACAGGGCGATAATTACAGAATAATCAGTTATTACGATATGTTTGAAACCGTATGGGATTATTCGGGAAATACGCAGGTGACCGGATTTGACATTGAAGGTCAGATTACGGCGGCAATCGATTCTATTTTAAGCGGCGACAACAATTTCTATATTTACTGCCTCGGCGGCCATTCGGAAGTTGCTCTTCCCGCACGTGTTACTTCCACTCTTCAGAAGAGAGGATTTAAATTCAAAGATTTTAATCTTTACGACGGAGATGTACCCGAAGACTGCGATATTTTGGTGATTAACTGCCCTCAGTCCGATCTAAACAAGAATGAAATCGAATCTGTAAAGAGATATATTAACAAGGGCGGAAAAGTCTTTATGACATCTGCTTTTGAAAATGCCGAATGTAAAAACTATGATGAATTTACGAATTGGTTCGGACTTGAGATTACCGAGGGAACGGTACTGGAAGGAGATTATCGTTTTATCTATCCTTCGGCTGACCCCACATACATTATCAATCTGCCTCTTTCGACCTCACTTTTTGAAATCGATTCAAACAAGATGAATTTATTCTACGGCACAAGAGGATTTAAATATGAATCCGAGAATTTGCCTGCGGATATCGAAGTTTACGATATTTATATTTCAAGCAGCGATGCTTATGCCAAAAATCTTGATGCGGATGCGATTATTGACAAAGAGGAAGGGGACGAGGAAGGTCCTTTCAGCCTGGGTGTATATATTAAGAAACACAATCAGGATGCGGAAGACGGAGAAGTTGTTCTTATTGCATCGCCGTCATTCCTTATAGAAGCTGTGGACGAATCGATTTCCTACGGCAACTCCGATCTGTTTATCGATGCAGCAAAGAAACTTGTTGACAGTTCTGTTGTTACGACGATACCTACAAAGTCTCTCAATCTTGATTTGATTATGGTAAGCCCGGTTATGAGAATTGTATATTTGTCAATTTACTGTATCCTGGCTCCCGTTATCTGCATAGTTGCAGGTTTGGTAATATTTATAGCAAGAAAAATCAAATAGTGGAATAAATGGGAAATATCAGTCTTTTTGAAGCACAATTGAATAAAGAATACACGGTTGAAA
>JAGADU010000118.1 GCA_017613435.1 Lachnospiraceae bacterium
ATTTTTGGATTCGTATCTTTTTTCCAATATCCTGATATACAACAACGATACGACCGTAAAGGGTCTTCGGAAAATACCGATGATATTATCCGTAATGGAGACTTTTTATTTCAAAAAAGGAAATCTTTTCCTGACCTTTTTCGTTTTTGCCGGACTGATCGGATTTATGATTCTGCCAAAGAAAAAAGTATCTTTCTCGGAAAAAATCGTTTGTGCGTTTTTATTTTTCGTAACCAATCTGGGCGTCTTTTTCAGAGGACAGGCTCACGGATATTACGGACTTCTGGCGGCCGTATTCCTCGGATTCTTTGCGATATCGGTAAGCCTCATTATTGAAAAATTCGTTAAAAAAGATTCGTTCTTTTTAAAACCTTATCCTGCAATAATTGCGGCAATACTCGGTGTAGGACTGGCTTTTCTTATAAGCGACAACGTGTATCTTTTGAAATTTAAAAAAGACGACATGCCGCAGTTTAAATTTGCGAAGATAATAAATGAATACGAAGACAGGACGCTTCTTAATTACAGATTCCTCGACGGAGGTGTATATACGATACTCGGAACCATGCCCAATGTAAAAGAATACTGCACGGTAAATCTGAATTTTGCGGATGTGGTTGATGTTCAAAAGACCTATCTGGCCGAAGGGAAAACGCATTTCGTCGTGACATGGTACGAATTTCCGGTTGAAGTTGACAAAATAATCGAGGCATTCCCCGAAGTTGCGGATAATTACAGTGTTGTCGAATCGGAAATATTCTACATCGAGGGTGATTACAGAACATATACATTGTGGATCAGAAAATGATGATTTCGAACAAAGGAGAGCATTCTTGAGAAAAACGGATATTGCCAAAAGAATAGCGGCCATACTGTTTTATGCGGTTTTTTCCTGCTGCATGCTTTTTATCGTATGTGTCAGTTTTCTTAAACCGCTTCATTATCTCGTACCGTGGAAAATGATGATGGCGACGGCTGTTTTTTGTGCGCTCTTTTTGCTTTTCCTGGCAATATGGAACAAGCTTCCCGAACGCTTCGGCACATCAAAAATCCTGCCGGCTGTATTGGCTGCCTTTCAGATTATTCTTATCTGGACAGTTACGCTTCTTCACGGCAAACACCTCGGAGTCGGAGATTATTTTATTGTTTACCAAAGCGCAAGCGAACTCGCGGACGGTACGCCGCTTACATATTACAATTATTTTTGCGTATACGGAAACAATACGCTGCCGATGATCCTGCTTTCCGGACTGATAAAAATATCAAGAATTATTCATTTGCCCGAAACAATTCTGCTTTTGTTTGTTTCCACTGCAATTCTGGCACTTGTTTTCTTCGCGCTTTTCGTGTTGACGAAAGAATTCAGCGGAAAAATACGAATTCCCATGCTTTTGCTTTTTGCGGTATGGCTTCCGGTATATGTTTTTGCCGGAACTTTTTATACCGATACGTTAAGCTTCGGAATGGGAATCATATCGCTTGCCTTTTTGAAAACTGCAATCGAAAAGAAAAAATATTATTTTATCCTGCCTGCTGCACTGTCTGCGGCTTGGGGTTTTTGTTTTAAAATCACATCAGTTATTCCTCTTATAGCGGCGGTGATAGTTTTTGTATTCTTCGGAATACCGGGGAAAGTCGAAAAAAAGGACGGTAAAAGAATATTTGTCTGCATGATTGTGTATCTCTCTTTGATCGGCGTTTTGCTTTTGGGGATAAAGGGTGTTTCGTCGGGGATTGATGTCTATCGCGATTCAAAGAACAAATCCAATCCCCTCACGGCGTGGATAGGAATGGGAATGAGCGGCAACGGAAGCTATGTCGATAATGTGGAATTCTCAGACGAAATGAATGCGCTTGCAACCAAGGATGAAAAGAGCGAATTAGCCAAAGCATACATAAAAGATCATATTGCGGAAGCATTTTCTTTTTCTCATAATGTCGCAAAAACACAATACAATTACGCAAGCGGAATGTTTTCGTGCTACGATTACACCTATCCCGACGAATTCGGCTCGATAATGTACAAACTGCTCGATCCCGGAGGAGCGCTTTTCGGAAGGAGCTGTCAGTTTACGTTCTGCCTGATATCGATCGTGTATCTTTCCTTCCTTTACGGAAGTATCAAAGCAATCGTATCTTTAATCAAAAACAGGGATAAAAAGGTATCCGAAATACTTTCTTTCCCGAAAGTTCTTGCGGACGTTTCGATGTTTGGAACAATCGTGTTTCTTTCTTTATGGGAAGCCAACAACAGACAGCTTTACAATCAGCTTCCCATACTGATTCTTGCTCTTTTTACAAACGCATGGGATTTAATCGAGAATGTTAAAAATAAAAGAAGATGAATTTAAAGAAAAATATATCCTGATGGTGCCTTCGATGCTTGACGGCATGTTCCCGCTTTTGAAATATTCTCTTTTTTCAAAAAATTATCATCCTATATTTTTGGACAATGAGGAGGATCTTATTAATACGGGTTTAAGGTACGTTAACAATGACATGTGTTTTCCGTCTGTCCTGATTATGGGACAGTTTGTCAATGCACTCAAAAATTGTCCCCATGATTTAAGCAAAGTAAAGCTTTTGATGCCCTCTGCTGGGGATGCCTGCAGGGGATCGAATTACGTAGCGGTTTTAAGACGCTGCGTGGAGATTATGGGGCTTAAAGATGTTGTTAAAGTTTTGACTTTAAACATGGTCGGAATCGATCCCGAAAACCAGCTGGTTGTTGAACCGTTGATGTTATGGAGAGCGTTTTTTTCGTTTTTTTACGGCGATATTCTTATGCTTTTGGTCAATCAGGTCAGACCTTACGAAAAGAATAAGGGAGAGGCGGATGCGCTTTGGCAAAAATGGATAGATATTCTTTCGGATGATTTTAAAAGAACGAGGCATTTGACTTTCGGTCACATGTTTCGAAATTTTGACAGAATCTGCAGGGAATTCAGGGAGATAGAAGTTACCGGCGAAAAGAAGCAGAGAATCGGTCTTGTCGGAGAATTGTATGTTAAATACTGCCATCTCGGCAACAAAAACATGATAAGTTTTTTGGAAGAGCAGGGATGTGAGGCGCATGTTAACGGTGTTACATGGTATATGTGCTATTACATCGATTCGCATCTTTCGGCCGAATTCGGTGTCCGAAACCGCTTGCCGGTTGATGTGGCGTTGAATTTCATGACGTATTTTCAAAACAGGATGATAAAATCCCTCAGAAAATACGGTTTTTATACATTAAACGGATACAGGGAATTTAAGGCTGAAACCGAAAAACACGTTCCCACCGGATATATCGTCGGGGACGGATGGCTTATCGGGGCTGAAACCACGGCCCATATCCTTCACGACTGCCGCAAAGTCCTTGC
>JAGADU010000119.1 GCA_017613435.1 Lachnospiraceae bacterium
ACAATATCTCCGTCTTTTAATTCTTCCAAAAAATCGGCCGATCTTCCGTTTATCAACGTAACGATTCCGTCGCCCTGAGGTTTTGAAAGATCGAAATCGATATGATCGAAAACATCTACAAAAACATAGGATTCTTTATTGTTTAAAACTGAGTTTTCACCGTTGATAACGACATTTATCGTTTTTAAAAGGCCCTGATTGTCTGAATTTTCGTCCAAGGCAGATTTTTCTTCGACTGTTTTTTCGATAATGCTTTCGTCTTCAGGAAGATCCGCGTAAGTAGTTTCTCCCTTATCTGAAATATCGACTTTGAATCTAGAATAAACCCTGGTGTTTAAATCCGCGGGAGAATTATTGACCGTAACGTATTTGTTATCGTCAAGATTAATATCCAAAAGTTCCAAAACCTGCGAAACCGTAAGATAATCAAGTACTTCGACTTCATCACCGTCTTTGATTTTGTATGAATCAACGGCTATTTCGCCGTTTACGGTGCAAAGATTCGGAAGAGTCACGTTCATATCGTTTACGACAATATTCAACTTCTTGTTTGAAGTGTTAAGTTTTCCAAGCTTCACGCTTCCCTTCGCGCCTTTAGTCGAAGGAATGAGCTTGATATAATCATTGGCATGCAAAACGGCATGCAGATTGGTTTTTTCGGAATTAAGATAAACCTCGCAGGGTTCGCCGAGTTCTCCCTTAATAACCTTCTTTTCGCCGTTTAGCGTAAATTCGAGCGAATCACCTCTTCTGGGGAATAATGCATTGTTATCAAGACCGATTTGCATTACGGCATCGACTACCGTAACGTTTCCGTTATCATAAATCTTTAATCTGTCGTCGTTCAAAGAAACGTTGATAAACGAATTGTTGTCTTCGTAAAAATGCAGACAGATACCAAGAGGCGTTACTATAAGGGAATCCTTGTTTACGGAATTGTCCTTAAATTCTATGCGTCCCATGACTTCTTCTCCGCGAAGCGCCACACGGTTTACCATGATATTATGAAATTCCGCAAGATATTTGGTATATCCTTCGATTCTTCCGCCTCCGCCGACCACGAATATGGCTCCGACATTGACTCCGCCGTTTAATCTCAATATCTCATCGGATACAAGCTTTGACATTTCTTTAATCTTCTCATCGAGGATATCAAGAACTTCTTTTCTGGAAATTACAGCTTTGATTCCGAGTATGTCTTCGTATTCGACTTCTTCGTTTTCTTCTATGCCTTTTTTGATCTTTTCGGCTTCGTTAAATTCAACAAGGCAGTGATTGGCAATGGTTTCGGTAAGCGAATCGCCGGCAACGGGAATCATACCGTATGCGGCCACGGAACCGTCTTTGGTAATACAAATATCGCTTGTGCCGGCTCCGACATCTACCAAAGCGATGTTTAACATTCTGAATTTCTCGGGAATTGCCACTTCGATTGCGGCAATGGGCTCGAGCGTGAGATTGCTTACGGATAAACCGGCCATTTCAACGGCTGTATTCAAGCCTTCCACTACATCATAAGGAAGGAATGTACATATCATGTCAACGGATATTTTTCTGGCTTTGTGGTTCAAAAGATTGGTCATGAAAATATCGTTCATGAAATATTTAACTACACTTTTTCCCACGCAGTAATATTTTTCACCGAATTCGTTTTCGGTCTGAAATTTCTTGTAAGCTTCTTCCACACCTTTTGACTGAAGATCGAATATATGCTCATCAAGAATTAATGTATCGTCATTAAAAACAATTTCAGCATGAACATTCTCTGTTTTAAGCACACGGCCTGCGGCAGCGATACAAACGTCTTTGAGAGTGATCTTGCATTTCTTTTCAAGTCTCTCCTTTACTTCAACGATAGTACCTGCAACCCTCTCAATATCGTGAATCTGACCGTCAAGCATGGAACGGGTATCATGTTCGATGGATTCGATTGCTTTCACTATGAATTTGTCTTTTTCTCTGTAACCGACTACACCTACAACAGCGCGGGTACCTATGTCGAGTCCGAATACGAGACCTTCTTTAGTATTGTCCGATGCGCCCATTGATATCCTCCATAATCTTATCTGTTAAATCATGTAAATCTTCAATGCCTGAATTATTTATAATAACCCTTATTCCGCCATACTGCGAATCGGGATTTTCATTCATAAATATATCGCTTTGAGAACGGTAATAATCCAAATCGTTTTGTCTTGCAATTATATTTTCGCATTTTTCAAGCGAATAACCTCTTGATTCGATAAGTCTTTCAATCCTTATATCCTTTTCGGCATCGATTACCCAAATTTCGTTAAAAAGATCGAAATACGAGGCTTCTATAAGAAGAGCGGCTTCAACGACGATGAATTTATGCCTGCCTTCATCCGCGTTAATCTTTTCGGATATGATTTTTTTTACTGCGGGATGAATAATCGCATTTACTTTTTCGACAAGCTTTTCATCTTTGAAAATCCTGTCTGCCATTTTGCTTTTGACAATCTCTTCGTCGTCTCCCAAAATATCCGAGCCCAATAAAGAGACAATATCATCGTAGCATTCTCTTCCTTTTAATTTCACTTCATTGCCGATATCATCCGCTTTAATGATAAGACAATCATATTTATCTTTAAGATAATCGAGAACAAGCGATTTGCCTGAGCCTATTCCGCCCGTAATTCCGATTATATATGAATTATTTTGCTTCATACCAGTTTTCTCCGATATGCAAATCCACACTCAAAGGAACCGAAAGTTTAATGGCATTTTCCATCTCTTCGCGAAGAATTCCGACAGCTCTCTCCTTTTCGTTTTCATTAATTTCAAGAAGAAGTTCGTCATGAACCTGAATAAGAATCTTTGAAGAAAGATTGTTCTTTATAAGCGAATCCCTGACATTTATCATCGCAATCTTCATGATATCGGCAGCTGTTCCCTGAATGGGTGCATTCATCGCAACCCTCTTGCCGAATTCTCTTTGCATAAACTGCGAAGCCTTAAGTTCGGGAATCGGTCTTCTTCTCTTAAACGCAGTAACGGAATATCCGGTTTCTTTCGCGCTTTCCACACAATTATCGAGATATTTTTTTATACCCGGATATCCTTCGAAATAATCATTGATATATTTCTCGGCATCTTTTCTTGTGATTTCGAGATCCTGACCCAATGAAAACGAAGACATGCCGTAAATGATACCGAAATTGACGACTTTTGCGGCTCTTCTTTGGGAATCGTTTACTTCTTCGATCGGAATATTGAACACTTTCGAAGCCGTAAGCGAATGAATATCCATGCCTGAATTGAAAGCATCGATAAGAGTTGCGTCTTCGGAAAGATGAGCCAAAATTCTGAGTTCGATCTGTGAATAATCGGCATCCGCAAAAACACATCCGTCTTTGGGAACAAATACTTTTCTTAATTCCCTGCCGAGTTTCGTTCTGATGGGTATATTCTGAAGGTTGGGTTCGGCAGAAGAGATTCTTCCGGTAGCCGTTACGGTCTGCAGGAAATGAGAATGTATTCTTCCGTCCTCTGCTATCGCATCGGATAAACCTTCGGCATAAGTCGAATTTAATTTGGTCAAAGCTCTGTATTCAAGAATATTCGAAACAAAAGGATAATCGGCTGCGAGTTTTTCAAGAACGTCGGCAGAAGTCGAATAGCCTGTCTTTGTCTTCTTCGAAAAAGGCATATTCATTTTTTCGAAAAGAATGACCCCGAGCTGTTTGGGAGAAAGAATATTGAATTCTTCACCGGCCTCTTCGTAAATCTTCTTTTCAAGCGCTTCAATCGAAACAATCAATTCTTCGCCGTATTTTTTCAAATCACCCTTATTGACTTTAATTCCTGTCTTTTCCATTTCAAAAAGGACAAGCGAAAGCGGCATCTCTATATCGGTATACAGTTCTTTTTGACACGATTCGGTAAGTCTTTCGTCAAGTACGTCTTTAAGCTTGCAAAATCCCGAAACAATCTTGGCCAAATCCTTTTCGGATGCGCTTTCGCTTTGGACTGAAATGCCCAGATAATCCAGAAGCATGCCTTCGATTGTATATGAATTGTTCAAAGGATTAACGATATATGATGCGATATCAAGCGCGAAAATCCTGTCTGTTATTTTCTTTGATACAACATATAAATCTTCGTCGTTTAAAAGAACGTAAATATCGCTTGCTTTATGAACCGAAAGCAAAATATCGGAATCAAACACAATTCTTTTGATTAAAGGATAAACATCAACGGTATTCGGCACAAATGCATAAATATCCGAAAATTTGAACATAAAGCCGAACATCCCTTTGATAAAAGAAGCGTCCTTAACGTTTTTAATTTTTTCAAAAATCGAATCAATCTTCTCGGCAGAATCTATAACGGTAATTTCGGGCTCGTCAAATTCAACTTCTTTGATTTCAGAAACCATGTTGTCTTCAAATTTCTTAATATAAGTTTTAAGCCCGAGTTCTTTTAAAATATTGTATCCGCCTTCGGAATATGTAATAACGTTTTTTAATTCGTCTTTTTTGAATTCAATCGGCGCGTTAATCTCGATTGTAGCAAGTTTAAGGCATAAATATGCAAGTTCTTTATTCTCTTCAAGAGAAATTCTGATTGCGTTTTTTGATATTTCGCTTAAAGAATCGTAAATTCCGTCAAGCGAATGATATGTTTGAATAAGCTCTGCCGCCGTCTTTTCACCGACCTTGGGTACACCCGGAATATTGTCGGATGAATCTCCCATAAGAGCCTTCATATGAATAAATTCGTTCGGAGTAACACCGTATTTTTCAAAAACATCGTCAGGATAATAATCCTCCACGGTCGTCTGTCCTTTGATGGTTTTGGGAACGCGTATTTTTATATGCTTGTCCGCAATTTGCAGCAAATCCCTGTCTCCCGAAAGGAGGGATACTTCAATTCCTTCATTTTGAGCTTTTTTAGCCATTGTTCCCAAAAGGTCGTCGGCTTCAAAACCTTCAAGTTCCAGAGTCTTTATATTCATCTCTTTTACAAGATTTTTAATATAGGGAACCTGTTCTCTTAATTCATCGGGCATTCCCTTTCTGGTGCCCTTATATGCATCGTAAAGCTTATGTCTGAAAGTGGGTGCATGCAAATCGAAAGCGATTGCAAGATAATCTGGCTTTTCCTCGTCGAGGAATCTGAAGAGAATATTCAAAAAACCGTAAACGGCATTGGTATGCAATCCGTTTACATTCGTCAAATCGGGAACCCCGTAAAAGGCCCTGTTCATTATGCTGTTTCCGTCAACAAGAAGTAATTTTTCCATGATAAAGAAATCCCGGATTTAATAAGAAAATAGTGTGGAAAGGAAGAGTCCCAACAAGAAAGCGACAATAAAGATTGCAAAACTGCTTATAAAAGCAAAATTCTTGTAAAACCTGGCTTTTGAATAAGTCTGATTGATTTTATCGTCCAATTCCCTCTCCAAATCAAACGAGGTTGCGGTATCAAGACGTTTTAAACCTTCGTTGACAAGGAATTCTATGGACAGTTCCTCCATACATTCGCTGCAGCTCTTCACATGCTCGACAAATTCGATACAGGTTTTGGAATTCATTGAATCATTAAGGAAGTCTTTTATTCTTTTTTTGCACTCATAACAATTCATGTGCTCTCCTTAGTCCATACCCTATAATTTTACATCAAAAACAGAATTTTTACTATATAAAAATCCTTGAACAAGAAGGATATTTATGATAATATACTTTTTGTACGCCGGCGTGTCGGAATGGCAGACGAGGCAGACTCAAAATCTGTTGTTGGCAACAACGTGCGGGTTCAAGTCCCGCCGCCGGCATTAAAAAATCCCAAATGTTCAAGCATTTGGGATTTATCTTTTTATTTCAATTTTATCTTGATTGCTTCTTTACCTAAACCCGATAGTTTTAAATCAAGCGTTTCCACAACGGTATCATCGGGGATTTCGAAAATCAAAACTCCGGAAGAAACCGAGCGGGGATCCAAAGTCTCCTGATATTCATTCATAACGTCCTCAAGCGGAACCTTTAAAGAAGTTGCCTTGACGTTATCGTTTATGACAATTCTGAATTTGGGACTTAAAGAAAACAAATCAACATAAGCATTCTCGTCAGAAACATTGCATATATCGAATTTAACGACAAGAAGCGTTTTTCCTTCGTTAGATACATACGCAAGTCCGACTTTGTCGCCGTTTTGAGGATATTTGTTAACTAATTCCTCACCGGCAAATTCAAATTCGACATTTTCGATTCCGAGATAATCGTTGATTTCGTCGGGACCGTAAGATTTAACAACATAATTCGTTGTAATATCGTCTGCGGAATTCGAAGCGGCCTTTTCTTCCATCAGCTTCTTTTCTTCTTCTTCGATTTTCTTTAATCTTTCGGCTTTGACAGCTTCTTCTTCCAAAGCTTTCTGCTTTTCTTCCTCGTCAAGAAGTCTGGCCCGGTAATTTTTGTCATGTTCCAAAACGACATCGGCCATATATCTTACGACTTTATCGTGATCTTCCTCATTAAGCTCGGGAATCGCGTTAAAACAAGCGCATAACGGAAGGAATAGTGCAATTGCCAAAAGTAAAATACTTTTTCTCTTCATAATCTTTTTTCTCTTTTACACATAAAAATAACAATCCATATTATTTTATCGGCAGTTCAAAATAAAAATTTACTCCGTTTTCGAGATTTACGCAACCGTAGTCCATATTTAGAGAGGTCATAATGGCCCTTACTATCGATAAACCTATACCCGTACCGCCGTAATCGCGGCTTCTTGCCCTGTCGGCTTTGTAGAATTTCTCCCAAATCCTTTCGGTATCCGAATCTTCTATTTTTTGACCGGTATTAAAGACATTAATTCTGACAACTTCATCCTTTTTCTTAATATCAATTTTTATAATCTTTTCGTTATCGCAATAATGGATGGCGTTCGATAAAAGATTATCGAATACCGTTTCGGTTTTGAATTCATCGGACCAAACATAAATCTGCTCGTTTGAATTTTCAAAATCCAGATTAATCTCATTTTGTTTGATAATAAGTCCCGAAGCGGAAATTTTGTTTTTTATAAGTTCTACAACGTCAAATCTCTCGAATTCAAGGGGTTTGTTACCGAATTCAAGTTCAGAAAGCGTCATGATTTCTTTAACGAGGCTGTTCATTCTGTTGGATTCGTCAATGATAACGTCAAGATAATAATCCCTGTTTTCCTCATCGTCGATGATTCCTTCTTTAAGTCCTTCGGAATAACTTTGAATAAGCGCAATCGGAGTTTTCAATTCATGGGAAACGTTTGCGAGGAATTCTTTTCTCATCTCCTCGTTTTTGTCTTTTTTCTCAATATCCCTTAAAAGCTCGTTATTGGCTGTTTTAAGTTCCGAAATGGTTTTCTCGAGTTTGTCGGAAAGAAGGTTTATGTTTTCGCCCAAAACATCGATTTCGTTTTCGCCCTTGGATTCATATTGGGCATCAAATTCAAGATTTGTCATTCGTGAGGATATTTCGGTAAGTCTTACAATAGGTTTGGTAATTCTGTTTGTTACATAAACAATGAGACCGATGCCTATGCAAAGCGCAAAAACACCGACAAGAATAATGAATCTGTTTGAAACCGCAACGGAATCTTCAACGGAAACATAGGAACATCTTATAAGAAACGCTTCCCCTTTTGACAAAAAACCTTTCATTTCAAGATATTTTGTTCCCGATGCGGGATCTTCGTAACTGTGAACCTGAAGATTATGCGGATCGTCCTTCGAAAAGAACATAAAAGAAGGCTCCGTTATCTGAGCCAGCAGATTTTTATCGTCACTTTTTATCGAAGCAATAACGGTTCCCGTGTTATCCAGAATAATAATGGACAAATCGGCGGTTTCGCAAAGAATATTCATCTTTTCATGGAATTCGGAATCCATTAATTTGTTTTCGATACTTGACTGATTGAGTATTCTGTACGCTTCGTTAATACTGCGTCTTTTATTTACGAGAAAATACTGTTTGAGGAGAAATAAATTAGCAACCATGCAAAGTATTACATTGCCGGTCAGAATCAATATAAAAATCAAAGAAAACTGTTTTTTAATCGACTGTTTCAAATTTATACCCTATTCCCCAGATGGTTTTTATGTATTTGCCTTTTTCGCCGAGTTTGGATCTGATTTTTTTGACATGCGTATCAATGGTTCTGTCTTCGCCGTAATAATCGAAATTCCAAACGCTGTTTAAAATTGTCGTTCTGGGCAAAGCTATTCCTTCGTTTTCAAGGAAATATTCCAATAGTTCGAATTCTTTAAAACTGAAATCAACAATGACACCGTCAACCGTCACAACATGCGTAAGCTTGTTCATAACGATTCCGGCGGATTCAAGAATATCTTTTGCTCCCACGCCCTGAGTTCTTCTGAGAACAGCCTCGACTCTTGCAACAAGAATTTTGGGCGAGAAAGGTTTTGTAATATATTCGTCAACTCCAAGGTCAAATCCCAAAAGTTCATCGGATTCGTCGGCTCTCGCCGTAAGCATTATGATGGGAACCTTGGATTCTTTTCTGATTTCTTTGCAAACTCCCCATCCGTCAAGGCGGGGCATCATTATATCCAAAAGGATTAAATCGATTTCGGAATCTTCGAAAAATTTTTCGAGAGCTTCCTCTCCGTCACAGGCTTCAATCACTTTATAACCGCTCTTTGACAGGAAATCGTTAATAATTTTGCGCATTCGTTGCTCATCGTCAACGACCAATATCTTATTTTTCATAGAATTCCCCCGAATAATGAAAAATTTTTTTAATGAAATAAATTATAATCATATTATATGAAGAAAATGTGAAAAGAAAACTCTTATTCGGAAGAATTTGAATTTATCAAATTGTTTGACGCGTCTTTTATTTCATTTTCTTTTATCTTAAGTTCTTTTTCTTTGTCTTTAAGTTCGCTCTCCCAAGCCGAATATTTGTCAATAAGAGCGTTTTCGTAATTTATGATATTCGGATTATTCGATGTCGAAGCAATAACAAAAAGCGCAATTATTACTACCGCCAGGATAATATTAATAAACAAAGACCATTTGAAAAGCGATGAATATTTTTTTGAATCGTTTTTTGATTTCTTTAATTCATCCTTCACTTCGTTCTTGTCAACGGACTCAAAAGTCGGCATATTGACCGGAACGGGTAAAATCTTATCTTTGTATTTGCCTGATTTTTCGATTTGATTTTTCAGATTTTTCATGAAATCGAGGCCTACGGGAGTTCGGAAAGTGTTCTTTTCTATGCTCCTGCAATAGACTTTATAAAGCAAATCAACATCGGCATCCGTTAGTTTTTCATTTAATTTTTCTATTTTTTCAAGTTCGAGTTTGGCGACATTCGCTTCTTCCATGGTCGAAAACATATAATCGCCTACAACCAGTTCCCTGCTCATAAACAATCCCCCGAAACAATTATTCCGTAAATTTGAAAATATATGTGTATTTTACAGGAATTCGGACAAAAAATAAAGTTTTATTGCATAAAAAGAAGCAGGGATAAAACCCTGCTTCCTTATTATTCGAAAATTATAACTGAGGACCTGCTGCAACAAGTGCTTTGCCGGCTTCGTTTGTTTCGTATTTCTTGAAGTTCTTGATGAATCTTTCTGCAAGATCCTTAGCCTTTGCATCCCATTCGGAAGCATTGGCATATGTGTCGCGGGGATCGAGGATTGCGGGATCAACTCCGGGAAGTGCTGTAGGTACTTCAAAATCAAATACGGGAATCTTCTTTGTGGGAGCTGTAAGTACATCTCCGTTAAGGATTGCATCGATGATACCACGTGTATCTTTGATGGAGATTCTCTTTCCTGTGCCGTTCCAACCTGTGTTAACGAGGTATGCCTTAGCACCGCTCTTCTGCATCTTCTTAACAAGTTCTTCACCGTACTTTGTAGGATGAAGTTCAAGGAATGCCTGTCCGAAGCAAGCTGAGAATGTAGGTGTGGGTTCTGTGATACCACGCTCTGTACCTGCAAGCTTTGCTGTGAAACCTGACAAGAAGTAGTACTGTGTCTGCTCAGGTGTAAGGATGGATACGGGAGGAAGTACTCCGAATGCATCTGCCGATAAGAAGATTACGTTCTTGGCATCGGGACCTGCGGAAATACCGTTAACTTTCTTAACGATGTTGTCAATATGTTCGATAGGAT
>JAGADU010000019.1 GCA_017613435.1 Lachnospiraceae bacterium
AAATTTGGGCTCTTTTGTGAATATGTATGAAAATTTAGCTCAAAGCATCGTACAATGTGAACATAGGCGAAAGGATTGCCAATACCAGGAATCCTACTACGAAAGCCATTACGATGATGATTGCAGGCTCCATAAGGGCCATCATGGACTCTGTAGCGTTTTGAACGTCTTCCTCATAATAATTAGCAACGTTCTCAAGCATCTTTTCGATATTACCGGTTTCCTCTCCGATGGAAGTCATGTGGCAAACCATGGGAGGGAACAATCCGCTTGTCTTAAGCGGTCTTGATAAAACAACACCTCGGGCAACCTGATCCTTCGCATCTTTCATGGCATTCTTGTAATTGACATTATCCATCGATTTAGCCGTTATATCCAAGGCATCAATCATGGGAACGCCGGCGCCTAGAAGAGTACAAAGGGTTCTTCCGAGTTTAGCGCAGGCTTTTTTCTGCTGAATAGCGCCAAGAACAGGTAATCTTAAAAGCATGGTATCAATAATATTCTTTCCGCCGGGAGAAGCTGCAAAAATCTTGTAACCGATAAACGCAACAGCGCCCAAAATAAGAATCAACCACCAAAATCTCACAAAGAAATTCGAAACATGTACAATTGCCATTGTAATCTTGGGCATTTCAACGTCAAGACCATCGAACATAGCCATGAATTTAGGAATAACGAATGTCATCATTGCAAAGATAACGCCGATCAAAACGAAAATCAAAACGATAGGATAAATCATCGCTTTTTTTACGGCAGATTCCAATTGAGCGTCTTTTTCGAACTGTGTAGCCATTCTCGAGAAAGATTTATCAAGCGAACCGGAAGCTTCACCTGCTTCAACCATGTTGCAGAGCATAGAAGGGAATACACCGCTTCTTCTTCTCATGGCATTTGCCAAAGTATCACCTTTGGAAATATCGGAATGTACTTCATTAATTGCGAATCTTAAAGCTTTGTTTTCGGTCTGCTCACCGAGCATCTGAAAAGCTTCAACAATTGTAACGCCGGCCTGAATGATAGAAACAAACTGGTGACAAAATACAGAGAAGTCTCTGGATTTTACTTTCTTTCCGAAAGAAAAATTTACTTTCTTTGCGAGACCGCCTGCTTCTTCGATATTAAGCACGGTATTCTTTTCATTTTTAAGATTGGCAACCGCCATCTCTTTAGTCTTAGCTTCAATGTGACCTTTTTTCTTTTTGCCGTCAGGGCCGACAGCAGTATAAACGTATTCAGCCATTTTTTTCCACCTTTACCTTTTATTAACCTACTTCTTCATCCATGTCGTAAGCAACACGTACCATTTCTTCTATGGAAGTAATGCCTTCTCTTACATTTCTGGCGCCGGCCATACGAAGAGTATTCATTCCTTCTCTTACGGCAACTTCCTGAATTTCGTCAGCCGTAACTTTCTGGTGAAGAATTCTACGAATGCCCGAAGTAATAGGCATGATTTCGTAAATAGCCACACGGCCTTTATATCCATGATTGCATTCATCGCAACCGCCGGGCTCGTAAATAATCAGATTTTCATTCTGAGGAACACCGAGAATCTGCTTCTCTCTCTCTGTAGCCTCATGAGGAATCTTGCATTTGGGGCAGAGTCTTCTGACAAGACGCTGGGCGATAATACCTACAACCGCATCACCGATAAGGTAGGATTCAACACCCATGTCGATAAGACGGGTAATCGAAGCCGATGTCGAGTTCGTATGCAATGTCGAGATAACCAAGTGACCCGTAATCGACGCTTTAACGGCAATACCTGCGGTTTCACCGTCTCGAATCTCACCGATCATGATGATATCGGGGTCCTGACGGAGGATGGAACGAAGTGCCGATGCAAATGTAAGTTCAGCTTTAACGTTAACCTGAACCTGGTTTACACCGGGAACGTTTGCTTCGACAGGATCTTCTACTGTGATAATATTTACAGTTTCCTTATTTAATTCGTGAAGAACCGTATAACATGTGGTTGATTTACCCGAACCGGTAGGACCGGTAACAAGAATGATACCGTGAGGGTTATGTGTAATACCGTCAAGTTTCTTTTCATCATCCGGATAAAGACCCAGATGTTTCTTCTCTCTGGTAAGTCCTCTCTTCTTTGTCATACGCATAACGGTTTTCTCGCCGTATACGGTAGGAAGAATAGAAACACGGACGTCGTACTCTTCTCCGTCTACCACACGGGTAAGACGACCGTCCTGAGGCTTACGCTTCTCGGAAATGTCCAAAGCGGAAATGATTTTGATACGGGCAACCATTGCCGCAAGTACATTGGAGTTGTATGAGAAAACTTCCTGAAGAACACCGTCGACTCTGAATCTTACTCTGACTCTGTCTTCAAGAGGTTCAATATGAATATCCGAAGAATCCATACGAACGGATTCGTCAAGAATCGTATTTACAATCTTAACAATAGGTGCATCGCTGATGGAATCATCGTCATTTTCTTCATCATCGTTTAGGAATTCATCGGCATGCTCGGCCTGGAACTGTTCAGCAGCTTCCATAGCCTGCTTCTTTCCGAAGACTTTATCCAAAATTATGTTTATTGCAGTTGACGATGCATAAACAGGTGTTACTTCCAATCCGGTTACTATCTGAACATCGTCGATGGCGCCGAGGTTCATGGGATCGGACATTGCAACTTTTAACTTGGAATAATCGTTCTCGTCGTATCCTATCGGAACAAGAACGTCTTTACGCATGATGTCTTCGCCGATGGTCTGGAACAATTCTTCGTTTGGTTTCAAACCTTTTATGTCAACCGATTCGATTCCAAGCTGCGCACAAATAACTCCGGAAAACTGTTCTTCCGTAACAAATCCCATGTTTATCAGGACTTCTCCGAGTTTTCCTTTTTGCTCTCTTTGCATTTCGAGAGCCTGACTGAGCTGATCTTCGGTGAGATATCCTTTTTGAACCAATAAATCACCGACTCTGATTCTGTTGCCGAATATAGCCATTATCACATACCCCTAAAATGATTTGTATATATGGATTCGCAAAATCTCATATACCTTAATATTATGTCATATTAAACAAAATAAATAAATACTTTTTTAGATTTTTTATAAAATATTTATGATTGGCTTTTCCTTGAAAAACGAGGTTTTATAATTTCAAAATACAGAGTGGCGACGCTAAATATCATGCCGATTAAACTCATACATAAACCCGTCATTAAATACGGACATTTAAATTTAAGTTCTATCTCGTAATTTCCCTTATCGGGAAGTTCTATTCCGATAAACGAACGGTTCAGCACGGGAACGATCTCGCTCTCTTGGCCGTTTACGTAAGCAGTCCATCCGTCGATATAGGGCAGGGACAGATACAGCAGCCTTCTCTCGCCTTCAACATCGACATGACCTTTTATATATCCGTTTTTATATTCTTCAACAACAAAAGGTTCTTTAGATAAAGAATCATATACACTGTTTAAATTATCAATATTAAGATAATAAATATTTATATCGGATAAGTTATATACATAACCTTCTTCTTCATAGCTAACCAATTTGACGAAATATTTATTCATCGTGTCATCGAAACTCATTTGAATCATCGGAGAGTATGTAAGCGTGGAATCGTTTTTCACCGGATCCAGGAACATCAAATTTTCCATACCGTAGATGTAAATATAAATTTTGAACGGATTCATATCTTTTTCAAACTGAATGTACATCGGATAATCGTTATACCTGTCAACAAGAAAATATAAAGAAGGCTCTTCGCAATCCTCCGTTAAAAATGCAAATCCGTAATCGGTTTCCAAAATACTTAATCCGTTTTCGGAATATGATAAATATTCAGGAGAGACGGAAACGAAAATATCATCCGCTTTGCAAAGTGCCTCGGCAGTCAAATTCGAGTTTTCAAAAGAATTGTATCCTTCCAGAATTAAATCTTTAACCTCTTCGTCAACCATATATCCAAACGAGATATAATATTCATTATCTTCTTTAATCAAAGGAGAAGGAACGGCCGTAACATCCGCATACAAATCGTCCCCGGAATAATTGTATTTTACTCCCAGAAGCATTTCTATAAAGGGATTCACTCCGGTCGAGTGGAGGACATGTTCTCCGGACAAAAGCCCGAGTTTTTGAGCCGTTATTCTTGTTGCATCCACATCATTCGAACCGAAATAGGAAATGGAATTAAATCCCCAATAAGAACCTGAATTGGCATTTATGTCGTTGCGGTAATTTATCCTGTAGAAATCATTTACGTCATTTTCGTTCGCAACTTCGCTCATGTAATACGACCACGAATTAAAAACGTTTTTGTTAATAAGAGGATTGTAAAATTCTTTTAAATATCCGTCACTGATGGTTTCCGCAAGGGTAAGGGTTATCAAAAGAAACGCCCACAAAGCCGAAAGTTTATGTTTTTTAAGGACAATTAAAACAAATGTCCACAAAACAATCAAAACGGCATTGCCGAACATAAACAGTTTCTGATTCCCGACCGAATACAAAACATCGAATTTTGCAAAGAGTCCAACGTAAAAAACAAAAACTTCCGCAACAAAAGAAAATATGACAAGGGGTATAATTTTTATCTCCTGTATATCCTTTAATGCAAGAGAGGCTGCGGCACATAAAATAAAAGATAATACATAAGAAAATCTGAAATCAAAACCGGCAGGTCTGTCAAAAGCATGAATAAAAGTGTAAAAAGGGAGAACCAGAGAACATAATACACAAAAAGCGATAAGAGAACCGGCTATGATTTTTTTCTTATATCCTATTTTTTTGTTGGCGAAAAACAAAAAAGAAGCAATAAGCGTCAGTACTCCGCAATTAATATGGGGCATGGTGTTTGCCGAATTGGATACTCCCCAAAAAAGGCAGGCGATAAAATCCTTGATATCAATCATTATCGGATAATGAACAAAAGATTCCTTCGAAGAATACCTTATGATAGTATACAGAGTCGGAACCCAGACAAAAGAAGCTGTTAATATCGAAACAAAACAGGATATCAGGTATTTTATAATCTTCTTGGCATAATCCTTCTTTTCGGATTCGGAATCAAGAAAAAGAAGAAGAAAGAAAAACGCAAAAGAAAAGACTCCGATTATGTAGCCCATATAAAAATTCGTGATAAATGCCAATATATAGGAAACGATTAGCAAAAAATGCCTGTTCTCTTTTACGGCCAAATAAATTCCGAGTGCAACCAGGGGCAAAATATATAACGCGTCGGCCCAGAAATTATTATAAATCGCATGTTTAAGCGCAAATCCGCAGGAAGAATAAAAAACCGCGAATATTATCGAATAAGAATTTTTTATTTTCAGGCATTTTGAAGCGAAAACCTGAAACGTCAGCGATGCCGTTCCGGTTTTCAAAATAAACACCGCCGCGGTTATCAGACAAATATCTGCATTAAAGAAAATAATATATAATAAGTTAAAGGGGCTGAAAAAATCGTAAGCAAGAAGCAAAGAGGTATTCGAGCCGAAACATACGGAGAAAGAGTACCACAGATTTTCCCCTTCCAATATGTTTCTTGCACACATTCTTATATTGGAAGCCGTTTTAAAGTCATCTCCATAGGTAAAAAACGAATTGGAAGAATTACCTATCCTGCCAACCGAATAAAGTACGATCGCCATGACAAGCGCACCGAGCACAAACGAAATGATTCCGTAGAATTTCTTCAAATCCGTTCCGGAAAGCAATACTTCTTCCTCGCCCTCTTTCGATGAACTCTCTTCTGTTTTATTCTCTTCTTTCGAACTTTCGGTATTTGATTTCTTTTCAATCAAATTCTCTTTGATTTTGTTATCTTCAACAAAATTTTCATCATTAAGAATCAAACCGTCTTTTTCAGTCATTTGTTTTCTCCGTTTTTCTTCTCTTAAGAATTCCAGTAATTATAATACCTATAAGTAAAATCAGGCCTGCAGAAGATACAATTGTTCCTTCCTTTAACAAAGGACAGGAATATTTTAATTCGATTTCGTAATTACCTTTATCCGGTAATCTTACACCTATAAAATCATTATTTACCAAAGGAACAATTTCCTGTTCTTCGCCGTTTACGTAAAGCTTCCATCCTTCTATATAAGGAATCGACATAAACAAAAGTCTTCTCTCTCCCGTTACGTTCACGTTTCCTTTTATATATCCGTTCCCATAATCTGTCACCACGAACGGCTCCGAGGCCAGACTGTCATAAGCTTTCTTCATAGCATCGCCGTCAAATCCGTAGAAATAAAGATTTTTCACCATTACATCAGGCTCATTTAAATAACTTGCAATAATAGAACTGTATCCTCTGTCGTTTTTGGTCATTTCAATCATAGGACCGTAAGAGATTTCATAATCTTTAGGTCCCATTTGATTAGCCATACCCAAAACTGCATATCTGACTTCGTCGACATATCCTTTCATATTAAAATCAAACTGCATATATGCTTTGAAATCACTGATATCTTTTTCCGCACCTATATCTTCTGCCGTAATCAAAAGCTTGGGGAAATCTATGCCATCCCTGTCGATAATCACACCTTCGTCAACAAAAAGAAGCCTGATTCCTTCCTCGATATAACTTATTTTGTCGCTGTCGATTTTAAAGAAAACATCCCCGACACCGGTCAGAGCCTCTATTACTTTATTGTTGTTTTCAAAAGAATTTGATTCGGTTATATATACATTTTGCGCTTCATCGTCTACCATGTAGCCCACGGAAACATAATAATCGTTATTTATTCTTTCAAGGGGAGCAGCGATTCCTTCGACATCAAGCGGATCATCTCCGACATATATTGTTTTAATTCCAAGCAAAGTATTAAGAACGGGATTTATTCCGGTCGAATGCAATAAATGAACATCCGAAAAAAGACCCATTCTTTGAAGGAAAATTCTGAGATGCGGGTTATCATTGGTTCCGAAATCATCTATTCCGTTATATCCCCAAAACGAATCCGAGGTATCAATCATGTCATTTTTAAGGCTTATTCTCTCGAAAGCATTATTGTACGAAGCTTCTTTGACATCATCAAGAATTGCATTATTGTAATAAGACCAGATTTTATAACCGTCATAGGAAAAATAGTCGTATCCTTTCCACTGAATAACTCCGTTCGAAGTCACTTCTGCAATCAAAAGAATAATCATTATCGCAAAAAGACTTACGCTTTGGCGTTTCTTTAAAAGAGCAAAAAGAACAAACCAAAGTACAAAAAACAAAACCGAAGCCAAAGGCAAAAACGAATAAATAATATTTTCGGCTTCTTTCACACCGAAGAATATTTGCGAAATAAGGAATATCAAAAGAAGCGTCAGGAAATACGGAATAAAAAATACATTTCTGATTTTTCCGAGATATTTAAATTCCATAGCCGCAACGCAGCAAAGAATAAATGAAACAATATAAGAGAATCTGAAATCAAAACCTATGGGCGCATCAAATGCATGAATGAAAATATAAAAAGGTTTTATAAATATGCAGCATAAAGAAAACAGCAAAAGAACTCCGGCTGTTATTTTCTTTCTTTTATCGATTTCTTTATTGAAAAAGAAGAAAGGAAAAAGCATTAATGTTGAAACACCGCAGAATAAATACGGATTTTCGCTGCTTATTTCGACGTGCTGCCCCCAAAGAAGCGATCCGATCAAGTCCCAGGGCATGGTCGTCAAAGTTCTGTATACGGATGAATCTTCTCCCGAATAATGCAATACACAGTAAAGCGTAGGCATCCAAACCGCAGCCGAAATAATCACCGCCAATACGCATCCTGCAATATATTTCACGATTCTTTTTGTTTTTTCGCTGTGATTTAATTCTTTTTCCCCTAAAACAAGAAGGAAGAAAAACAAAAAGGTGAAAAATCCTATATTGTATGCCATGTAAAAATTTACAACAAATATGTACGCGTAGGCCAGAACCAGAAATACGAATTTATTCTCCTTGACAAGTTTGAAGATACCTATGCATACAATCGGTAAAGCGTAAAGTGCATCGGCCCACATATTATTTGACAAACCGTGCCAAATCGCAAAACCGCACATTGAATACAGCAAACCGAACATTAGCGATTCGAATTTCGAACATTTCAGGTATTTGGAAACAAAAATTTGAAAAAGCATTGCCGCCAATCCGGTTTTCAGAATATAAATAACGGCAGTTATGACATTTGCATCCGCATTGTAAAAAAGAATATAAAGAATATTGAAAGGACTCAAAAAATCATATGCAACAAGGAGTGCGGTGTTCATACCGAGACTTATCGAATATGAATAATATATCGACTCCCCGTTAAGAATGTTTCTTGCGCACATTCTAATGTTCGAAGCTGTTTTGAATCCGTCTCCGAAAAGCAATACAAAATCTTTATTGCATATTCTTTGAGAAAAGAACAGAAGCAAAAACATGCAAAGGCTGCCGAGCAAAAAAGATAATACCGCAAAAAACAAATCCGGATGTTTATTTAAAGCATCAAAAACAGAACGAAGGGACAGAATTTCTTTTTCCGAAGAATCCTCAACCCCCTCATTCGAAACATTAATATTATTTAGACTGTTAATATGATTATTATTTTGATTGTCTTGCATACATTCCCGTTTTTTGTCGGATTGTTCCGAAATTAGATTTAATCAGTTTCAATTATAACAAATAATATTATTTTTATCAAAAATCATCAGTAAAAAATCGCTTTTGCATCATACTCTTCGAGTATATCCTTCGATTTTTCCTCTCCGAGAATAAGGCATATTGTCGAAAGCGCATCACCTTCGGCGGACGAGTCCGAAACGATTGTCACACTCTTTATTCCGTTATCGACAGGGTATCCGGTCAAAGTGTCCAATATGTGATGATATCTTACACCGTCATATTCGACATATCTTTCATACGTTCCGCTTGTAACGACGGATTTGTCGTTAACTTTGACGCTTCCTAAAATATTTTCGTTGTTATCGGGATCTTTTATTCCGATATTGTAATCGCTTCCGTCGATTTTGGTTCCTATAACGACTATATTTCCGCCAAGCGAAATAATTGCGCTTTTAACATTCTTCGAAACAAGATATTCGCGTAATCTATCCGCGATATATCCCTTGGCGATAAATCCGAGATCTATTGCGGCATCGGGATTGTCAAGCCGCACCTTATATCCTTCTTCCAATTTAACACATTTGTAATCAACCTTATTTAACGCTTTTGCAATATCTTCATCCGAAGGTTTTTCGTTTACAAACGCTGCGTTTTTGTTGAATCCCCATGCATCCGTCAGCGGCGCAATCGTGATATCCGCGGCTCCGTTTGTTTTTTCGCAAAATTCAAGGGCTTCCTTCAAAAGAATATATGTTTCCTCGTCAACTTCAACGCTCTTCCCGCTCGAATGATTGATATTATATATATCGCTTCCCTCAATCGTTCTGCTAAAGAGATTTTCGTATCTTTGACACATTTTAAGGCATTCGTCAAGGTATTTCGCATCTTTTTTAGAATATACGGTAAGGTTTACATAAGTATCAAAATAATACCCTTCTTTCGTTATGCTCTTTGGGCTTTTATTCATCAAGAAAGCCGCAATAAGAATTGCAAGGGCAGTCAAACCGCATATGGTTATTCGTATAATTCTTTTCTTATCCATAACAAACGCAAACCTTAAAAAAATACGGCTTTTGGGTTTAAGGAGACCGAAAAGCCGTATGATTGCAAAAATAATTAATGAGCCGAAATGCAGCCTTTTTTACATTTCTCGACACAGGTGCCGCAGCCTACGCATTTCGTATAATCGATCTTGGCATGAAAATCCGTAACTTCAACGGCTTCTGCGGGACAGTTCTTTTTGCAAAGTCCGCAGCCTATACATCCGTTGTCGCATTCTTTCATGGTAACGGGACCCTTTTCGGTCGAAGAACATGCAACGGCATAAGGTGCCGAATAAGGAATGAGTTCGATAAGATGCTGGGGGCATACGGCGATACATTTACCGCAGGCTTTACATTTTTCCTTATCGACTTTTGCTACACCGTTTTCGACATGAATTGCATCAAAAGGACATGCTTTTACGCAACTTCCGAATCCCTGACATCCGTGATTGCAGGCTTTGGGGCCTTTGTTGGGAACAAACATAAGCATCTGGCAGTCTTCCTGTCCGAGATACTCGTAATTTGATTTTGCTGCATCGCAGTTTCCGTTACATTTAACGAAAGCTACCATTCTTTCGGATTCAACGGCATCTACACCCATAATGGCAGCAACTTTTTTGCCGACCGCTTCTCCTCCGACAGGGCATCCGTTAACGGGCGCTTCGCCTTTTACGATTGCGGCCGCAAGACCCGAACATCCGGGATATCCGCATCCGCCACAGTTATTGCCGGGAAGAACTTCCGCGATCTTCTCTTCTCTTTCATCAACGCTGACTTTGAAAATAACGGAAGCAATTCCTAAAAATATACCTATAAACAAACCTACCGCCGCCACTATACCGACGGCAATCAATATTCCGGTAAAACTCATATTAATCTCCGTTCCGTCGCAAATTTGCGACTCTTCTTACCAAATTACTTCAACCGGATTAAATCAATCCGGAGAAACCGCAGAAAGCGATGGCCATAAGTCCGGCGGTAACCAAAACTATGGGCATGCCCTTCATGTATTTGGGTATGTTGTTGTATTCCATCTTCTCACGAAGTCCGGCAAGGATGATAATCGAAATCGCAAATCCGACACTTGTCGCAAGTCCGTTTACGACTCCGGTTAAAATATCATACTCAAGGTTTACGTTATTGATCGCAACACCCAAAACCGCACAGTTTGTGGTAATAAGAGGAAGATATACACCGAGAGCCTGATAAAGGGATTTGATGTATCTCTTAAGGAAAAATTCAACAAACTGCACAAGTGCGGCAATTATCAGAATAAAGACAATCGTCTTTAAATATTCGATATGCAACGGCGTTAATATGAATTTGTAAATAAGTGCGGCAACAAGAGACGAAAGCGTAATAACGAATATGAGCGCTCCGCCCATGCCGGCTGCAGTTTTGACTTTCTTTGATACTCCGAGGAAAGGACAAAGTCCGAGGAACTGACTTAATACAACATTGCTTATCAAAGAAGAGCCGATTGCAATAACGATGATGTTTCCTATATAACTTCCGTTCATTTATTCGCCCTCCTTTTCATCAGCTTCGCCGTTAAGGATTTCTTCAAGCTGTTCCTTATCCGTTATCTGAGCTTCTTCATTAACCGTTTCTTCGGCCTTTTCGGATTTTTTGCTTTTCTTTTTCTTCTTGGAAGAATCCTTGGAAGGCTTGGTTTCTTTTGAAGCTTTTTCCTCATCGGTTTTTTCTTCGGGCATTATGACTTTGATATTTTCTTCGCCCTCTTTTATATCTTTAGAATCCGACTCCTTGGTCTTATTCTTTGAAGAATCATCTTTGGATTTTTTGGAAGCGCCTTTTTTGGCTTTTTTTCCGGATGATTCTTCTTTTTCTTTCCCCGATGAAGTTTCTTTTTCTTCTTCGGCCTCTGTAATTTCCGTTTTCGAAGATGATTCTTTCAAAGTTTCCTTTAAAGATTCTTCGGAAGAATTATCCTTTGCTTCTTCAAGAACTTTTTCCGTTTTATTCTCAACTTTAACTTCTTCTTTTACGGTATTGTCAACCATTCTGTGCGCACAGCCCATATCGGAACAGTTCATGCAGTCGCTCGAGCAGCCCGAACCGATCTTGGAAGTATCGAGTCCCTTCTTTGCTCCCTTATCCTTGATGATATTCTGAATCATCGTAAGGGTTGCAAGTACAAAGAACGCACCGGGCGCCATAACAAGAATACCGATGGGTGATATCGAAGAAAATTCGATTGTAAGCACTTCGCTTATGAATTTCTTAAATCCGGTCGACGAAGGTGATACTGCTTTGTTTAAAGCATCGACAAAGACAACCGAAAGAGGATTGCCTGTCATATCGTCGATTGCAAATCCAAAAAGCGTACCCGCACCGAGGAATTCTCTCACGAGGCCGATAATAGTAAGCGCCATTGTAAAACCGAGACCCATACCGATTCCGTCAAAAAGTGAAGGAAGCACTGGATTCTTTGAAGCGTAACTTTCGGCACGGCCTAAAATAATACAGTTAACAACTATAAGCGAAATGTAAATTCCGAGAGCCGAATAAAGGCCCGGAACAAAAGCATGCATTAAAAGTTCGACTATCGTAACGAAAGTCGCAATAATTACGATATACGCGGGAATACGAACTTTATCGGGAATAATCTTACGAAGAGCCGATATGATCATATTACTGAGTGCGAGAACGACCATGGTCGAAAGACCCATTCCCAAACCGTTAATCGCCGATGTGGTAACGGCAAGTGTGGGACACATACCGAGCATAAGCACGAAAGTGGGGTTTTCTTTAATGAGGCCGTTATAAAGACGTTCCATACAACTTTTCATTATTCCATCCCTCCTTCGCTTAAAATATTGTAATATCTGACGCCGGTGTTTACACCGTTTGTAACCGCATTCGAAGTAATCGTCGCGGAAGTGATTGCGTCGATTTCATCCGAAGAAACAGCTCCTGTTTTGACAACCTTGAATTCTTCGAGTTTTTTGTTTCTGAACTGAGGAACAAGAACGTTTTCGGCATTCATGCCAAGGCCGGGAGTCTCCGAAATGGAGAGAATCGAAATTCCCTTGAGCATGTTTTCCGTGGTAATACCCATGTAAAACGTAATGTTTCCGCCGTAACCCGATGTCGAAGTAACACCGATAACGTAACCGTACAAAGTACCGTCGGATTTCTTTGCTTCGTAAACGCTGTCTACGTAAGCTACTTCATATCCTTCGTTTTTGAGTTTGCGGCTGATTGCATCATTAACTTCGATGGGGTTGAAAGTAAGTGTTTCAACGGTTTCAAGTTCGCCGCTTTTTCCGACTTCTTTGAAAACTTCGTTGCAGGCATCGGCCTGAGCCTGTGCTTCCTGCTTTGCAATCGGATTTTTGGTGAGCTCGTAAACAAAGCCGAGTCCCAAACCGGCTGCAAGCGTAATACAGAAAATCACAAGTGTATCTTTAAGTATTTTAATCAATTCTTCTTTGGAAATAATCATAATGAGTTCTCTCCTCCTTTACCGAAAGCTTTAGGAAGAGTAATCTTCTCAATAAGCGGAACGAGAAGGTTTCCGAGAATAATCGCAAACGAAACTCCCTCCGCCGAAGGTCCGAATATACGGAACACGCCCGTAAGAATACCAAGAAGCACGCCGAACACATACTGGCCTTTCTTGGTAATCGGTCTTGTTACATAATCCGTAGCCATAAAGAAAGCACCGAGCATAAGTCCGCCGCCGGCAAGCTGGGCGCAGATGTAATTCAAATCAAATCCTCTCTTGGAGAAGATAAGAATAAAGATTACAAAGGATAAAATATACGATCCCGGAATCTTAAGATCTATGATTCCAAGAGCAATAAGGAAGCAGGCTCCGAGAACTATGGCAATCATGCTTGTTTCGCCGATTGTACCCGAAGTGCGGCCTATGACCATATTGAAAACATCAACTTCGCCGCCTGCTTTTACTACCGCAAGCGGTGTGGGGCCCGTAAATGCGTCGCAGTCGAAATTAGTCATGTATCTCGCAAATGAAATAACAAGAAAACATCTTGCTCCGAGCGCGGGGTTCATAAAGTTTTGTCCCAATCCGCCAAAGAGCATTTTAACGACTACTATTGCAAAAAGAGCACCGATTGCAGTCATCCAAAGAGGAAATCTTGCAGGTAAATTAAGCGCAAGCAAAAGTCCCGTTACAATAGCGGAGCAATCTCCCACGCTGACGGGTTTCTTTAATATTTTGCACATTACGAATTCCGCAAGAACCGATGTTGCAATCGAAACAAGGATAACCAAAAGCGCATGGTATCCGAAATTAACAATACCGAATACCGTTGCGGGCATGAGTGCGATTACTACCGCAAGCATGATTCCCCTTGTGGACATACCGTCCCTGACATGAGGGTTTGAGGAAACTTTTAATTTCTTATCCATTTCTATTTACCCCCTTTCTTTCTGTCTGCGAGAATCATTCTTCTCATGGATTTTATGGACTGGGTAAGGTAGCGCTTTGCAGGGCAGATATAACTGCAGCAACCGCATTCGCAGCATTCCATACCATTATATTTTTCAAACATTTCCCTGTTGCCGTTTTGAGCAAAATCTGCAAGTTTTGAAGGTATTACTCTTCCGGGACATACTTCGACACATCTGCCGCAATTGATACATGCGGTTTCGGCAGTCGAAGGAAGGAGATCCTTGGAAAGGCATAAAAGAGCAGATGAAGTCTTGGTTGCGGGAACATCCAAATCAAAGATTGCAAAGCCCATCATGGGACCTCCCGAAACTATCTTTTCGGGCTCTTTGATAAAACCGCCTGCTTCATCGATAAGTTCATGATAATTCGTACCGATGGGTACTCTGAAATTCATGGGATTCTTAATGCAGTCGCCGGTAACCGTTACTATTCTCTCAAGTAAAGGCTTGCCTTCCACAACCGCCTGATAGATCGAGCAAATCGTATCAACATTGTTT
Organism: Lachnospiraceae bacterium; assembly: GCA_017613435.1. Classification (GTDB taxonomy): domain Bacteria; phylum Bacillota; class Clostridia; order Lachnospirales; family Lachnospiraceae; genus UBA3766. Next base: position 14,565 of record JAGADU010000019.1, read on the forward strand.
ACGATACATCCTGCATCTGCGGGAAGCATCGAAGAATTGATTGCTCTTTTGGTAGTAGCGAAAATAAGATGACGCTCCGAACCCTGAGGATATTTGGTCTTAAGGGGAATTACCGTAATCTTTTCATCGTTCTTGGTAAGTTCCTTAAGAATTTTAACACAATCGGGTTTGTTGTCTTCAACCGCAAGAATACCTCTTGCATTATTAAATAAGGAAAGTTCTATGCGAAGACCTTCTACAAGTTTCTCGGGTGTCTCCAACATGATTCTGTAGTCACTTGTAAGATAAGGTTCGCACTCTGCACAGTTTGCGATGATGTATTCAATCTTGTCCGGTTCTTTGGGAGATACCTTGACATGTGTAGGGAATCCCGCACCGCCCATGCCGACAACGCCGGCTTTCTGAATGAGAGAAACGATTTCTTCTCTTGAAAGTTCGGTATAATCGGGGTGAGGAGTAAACTCTACCTCTTCATAAAGTCCGTCATTCTCAATAACTATGGCCTTAACGTGGTCACCGGTTATTATTCTTTTAGGTTCAATCGCTTTAACGGTACCCGAAACAGACGAATAAATCGGAGATGAAACAAACCCCGTTTCCTTGGCAATAAGTTGTCCAACCAATACATGTTCCCCAACTTCAACAACAGGCTCAGCGGGTGCGCCTATATGCTGAGACAAAGGATATACCATAAGACCATTCGGTTTGTAATCAACGATCGGCTTATCCTTTGAGATGTCTTTTCCGTCATAGGGGTGAATACCACCGTGAAATGTAAACAAAGCCTTGCCTCCCTTTCTTTTTTAAAAATAGCCTTTAATATATTACTACTTATTTTTAAAAAATACTATATAATTTTTTTAAAATGTAGTAAGATAATAGTGTATGTAAAAATAGTAGTTTGGAAGGAAATCTAATGAAAACTATCCAGTGTTCGACAGCTATAAATGAAATAAATTATCCTTTGGAAACATTGGCACCGTTAAAAGACATTCTTTTTCTTGACATAGAAACTACCGGTTTTTCCGCAAGAAGTTCGAATCTTTACATGATCGGATGTGCGTATTACGAGAATGAAGAATGGCAGTTAATACAGTGGCTCGCTGAAAATTACGAAGAAGAAAATGCCGTACTTAAAGCATTTTTGGAGTTCAGTGTCAACTATTCTTTCCTCATTCATTTCAACGGAAATCAGTTTGACATTCCTTTTTTGGAGCAGAAATGTCAGCAGTACGAATACAATTTTGATTTTGCAAACTTCGACGGACTCGATATTTACAAGAGAATCAAGCCCTACAGAAGCTTCATGAAACTCGAGGACTGCAAGCAGAAAACATTGCAGACCTTCCTCGGAATGATTCGAAGAGACAGACTCGACGGCGGCGAACTCATCAATTATTATCACGAATTCGTTTGCAACAAGAATGAAGAAATCATGGAAGCCATTCTTCTTCACAACAAGGAAGATGTTATCGGAATGCTCCATATGGTTTCCCTTCTTTCGATACCGGATATCTTCAACAGATCTCTTCGCGTAATGAAAGTTAAAGCAAATTATTACAACGATTACGAAAACAAAAAGCGTCAGGAACTCATACTTACGCTCAGATTCAGAAATTCAATTCCCGTTCCGCTTTCCTACACCGCAAACGGCTGTTATTTCACATGCGACGGAATCGACGGAATATTGAAAGTGCCTCTTTACGAAGAAGAAATGAAATATTTCTATTCGAATTACAGAGATTATTACTATCTCATTCATGAAGACATGGCCGTACACAAATCGGTGGCACAGTTTATCGAAAAAGATCACAAAGAGCCCGCAAGTGCCGTTACTTGCTACACAAGAAAGGCTTCAACATATCTTCCCGAGTGGGGCGTGCTCTTCGAGCCGTTCTACAAAAGGGATTACAGAGACAGCATGCTCTTCTTTGAGCTTACTCCCGAATTCAAGACATCAAGAGAAAGCTTCAACAAATACGCGGAGCATGTTTTGCAGAATATGATTAATTTGTAATTTTAATGATATGTGATATCATTTGTTCTTTAAAATCCTTTCTTTTCAAAAATGACGGACCCCGATAAGGAGTCCGTCATTTATTTTCTTATATATAATTTATCTTTTCGGCTTTTGAAAGAAAAACGAAGCCATTCTTTCATACCCTATCTGTTTGTAATACATCATCTGCTCGGTGGCACCGAGGAAGAGAATTCCTCCCGGAGCAAGAGCTTCGTAAAATTTGTTGAAAATCTCTTCTTTCGCTTCTTCCGTAAAATATATAAGCACGTTTCTGCAAACAATCAGACTGACATTCTTCGGATAAGGATCTCTTAAAAGATTGTGTTTTTCGAATTTAACCGGAGTCTTAAGTGAAGGATCGACCTTATAAGTCTGTTCGGAAACATTCGTAAAATATTTGTCGATATATTCTTTCGGAAGTCCGCTTAAGGCTTTCTTGGTATATATTCCGCTTTGCGCCTGATTCAAAACCTGTTTGTCGATATCCGTCGCATATATCGAAAATTCACGGTTGTTGTAATATTTTTTTAAAATCATCGAAAGCGTATAAGGCTCGTCTCCCGTTGAACAGGCAGCACTCCAGATATTGATGTTTCCCGAGAAATTCTGTTTTAATACGGGTATTATCTTTTCCTCGAAAATCTTCCACTGATCCGGATTCCTGTAAAATTCCGATACATTGATTGTAAGATAATTGACAAATTCCTCGAGAACGTCGACATCGGTTTTCAAAAGATTTACGAACGCATCGTAACCGGTCAGATGATGTCTTAAAATAAGCGTGTCGATACGCCTTTTCATCTGTTTTTCTTTATATGAATTTAAATCGATTTTTGTAAGGATATATACCTCTTTTTTAAAGTATTCGTAATCGTAAGCCATATTCAGTAATCCCCAAAACCCTTTATTGTTTACCCTTATACATTATACTACATTTAAAAAGAGAAGGCACTTAAAATGTGCCTTCCCCTGTGATTTATTATATTTGAATTTCTTATTCTTCTGCAGCTTCGGTTTTTTCTTCTTCAGCTTCTGCGGCAACAAGTGCTTCAACATCCACCGAAGCGTATTCGCTGTTATCGTCAGCTTCTTCCTTGTCTTCTTTCTTAGGCTGTAACAATGCTCTTACGGAAAGGCTGATTCTGTTGTTTTCTTCATTGACTTCCGTAACTTCGGCAGTTACTTCATCGCCGATCTTAAGAACATCCGAAGGCTTCTCAATGTGATTCTTGGAAATCTGAGAAACGTGAAGAAGTGCGTCAACTCCGCCTTCAAGCTGTACAAAAGCACCGAAATCGGTCATTCTTGCAACTTTGCCTGTAACAACGCTGCCTACGGGGAATCTTGCTGCCAAATCTTTCCAGGGATTCTCGTCTTCAAATTTGGTTGAAAGAGAAATTCTTGTTCCGTTGATTTCTTTGATAAGTACATTTACCTTATCGCCGGCTTTGTAAAGCTTCTTGGCGCTTTCGATTCTGCCCCAGCTCATTTCTTTGATGTGAAGCAATCCGTCGATTCCGCCGAGATCGATGAATGCACCGAAATCCGTTACATTCTTAACCGTACCTTCTACGGTATCGCCGACTTTAATCTTGGAAAGTACTTCTTCAACCGCTTTGGCTTTTTCGGAAACGATAAGCTCTTTACGGTTACCGATATATCTTCTCTGCTTGGGATCGTACTCCTGCATGTAGAATTCAATTTCCTTATCCATGAATTTGGATAAATCTTTTTCGTAAACGTCCGAAAGAAGACCTGCGGGAATGAATACTCTCACATCGTCGATAACAACGATAACACCCTTGTTGTTGGGTATCTGAGAAACAACGCCCTTAATAACGGTCTTGTTGTTGAACGCATCTTCAAGGTATTTGGAACCTTTGTCTGCTACAATTCTCTTGTGTGTGAGCGATACCTGACCTTCTCCGTCGTTAACCTTTAATACTTTAACGTCAATGGTATCTCCGATTTTTACTTTTTCTGTCAGATCAATGCTTAAATCATTTGTGTACTCAGCTTTGGAAAGGATGCCGTCGGATTTGTAGCCGATATTTAAAATAATGTAATCCGGTTTAACATCGATAACTTCACCGCTAACTATCTCTCCTGTTCGAATTGTTTTAAATGATTCATCAAGCATTTGTTCAAAAGTAAGTTCTGACATAATTTTGAACCTCCTCAATAATGTTTTTTGGGGTTGATGCCCCAGCTGTAATTCCCACCAGGTTAGCATTAGCCGGTAAATCCAAATGCAACTCCTTAAGTGTCTGAATGAAATAGGTTCTTTCACAATGCATTTTGCTAATCTCGTAAAGCTTGCGGGAATTGGAGCTTTGCGAATCCCCTATGACAATCATAACGTCAGCTTTGCGGGCCAGTTGCGCGGCCTCATTTTGACGTTCGCTCGTAGCATTGCAAATAGTATTCACAACACTAACATTATAATCATAACAAATATTTTTTAAATATTCAACTAATTCTTTAAATTTATTGATGTTGAAAGTGGTCTGCGAAACAACGCAAATATCGCCTTTTAATACGCCTTTGAGCGCTTGTGCTTCTTCCATGTTTCCTACCGTAAAAGCCGCGTTTTTGCACCACCCTTTTATACCCTCTACTTCGGGGTGTCCTTCGTTACCGATTATCACGATTGTTTTGCCCGCTTCGGACTCCGCTTTTACCGTATTGTGGATACGTTTTACAAAAGGACAGGTGGTATCGATTATCGAAAAACCCCTGCTTTCTATCCCGTCGTAAATGCTTTTTGCAACGCCGTGAGATCTTATTATCACAAGACCTTTGGGAAGCGAATCAAGTTCTTCGAGCGAATTGATTTCCCTGACGCCCTTTTTTTGAAAATCATTTACCACTTCTTTGTTGTGAATAATCGGACCGAATGTGTAAATGATTCCGCCTTTTTCGATTTGTTCGTAAACCGTTTCGACCGCTCTTTTTACTCCGAAACAAAAGCCTGCCGATTCAGCAAGTACAACTTCCATCTTTCCCTCTTTTTGTTAACGACAATTGTTGATTATTTCTATGATTTTGTCTTTCACTTCTTCGATTGACAAGTCCGAAGTATCAAGATATACCGCATCTTCAGCTTGTTTGAGAGGTGCGATTTCGCGGTTCATGTCGCGCTCGTCTCTCTCGATGATTTCTTTTTCGATGGTATCAAGATCGCAGTCTTCACCTTTTTCCTTTAATTCGAGATATCTTCTCTCGGCTCTGACCCTGCTTGATGCGGTAAGATAAATCTTACATTCCGCATTGGGAAGGATATTCGTTCCTATATCCCTTCCGTCCATAACCACATCGTTTTCTCTCGCAAGTTTTCTTTGAAGTTCGAGAAGCTGTGCTCTCACTTTTTTGTTTGTGGAACTTGCGCTGGCCATGTTTCCGACTTCCTGCGTTCTTATAAGTCCGTTTACGTTTTCACCGTTTAAAAGAACAATCTGCGTACCGTTTTCGTATTCGATGGACACATTGGCTTCGCCGCAATATTTTTCGAATCCTTCGTTATCGTTTAATCCAACGCCTTTTCTTATAAGGTAAAGCGCTATTGCACGATACATTGCGCCGGTGTCCACATATATATAACCTTTTTCTTTTGCAACAAGCTTGGCTATTGTTGATTTGCCCGCTCCCGCAGGTCCGTCGATTGCAACATTAAATCCCATTTTCATTCCTCCTGAAAAATATCCTTTTAAATCCCTGTATTTTCAATTACATAAAAGTTATTCGAATCAATTTAATACTCATGCGTTCCGGCCAAATATCCGCTGCTGAACGCTATCTGAAGATTAAATCCTCCCGTGAAGGCATCGACATCCATTACTTCTCCGGCAAAGAAAAGTCCGGAAACCACCTTGCTTTCCATTGTTTTCGGATTAATATCCTTAACGCTTACTCCGCCGTGGGTTATGATGGCTTCGTCATAATCCCTTGTTCCTTTGATTGAAAGCGGAAGCCTTTTGGTCATATCGAGAATTCTTTTTCTCTCTTCTTTTGTAATCTCATTGCATTTCCCGTAAATATCGACATTCGCGAGTTCGCAGATTTTGAATCCCAGTTTAACCGGATAAATGTTTCCGAGAATATTTTTTAATTCTTTTTTATTGCCCTCTTTTAATTCGCGGATAAGTCTCGCATCGAATTCATCGTCCGATAATGCGGGTTTAAGATCGATCAAAACTTTAACATCCCACTCGTCACTCGCTGCCAAAACGGAGCTTGCGGTCAAAACAAGCGGACCGCTTATTCCGAAATGCGTAAAAAGCATTTCACCCATCTCTTTATATTTGACTTTATCTTTTATAAGCAAAGAAAGCGTAACGTTTTTAAGAGAAAGACCCGTCAATTCCGAAGGCCATTTTTCTTTGGTTTCAAGCGGCACCAATGCGGGTTTTAACGAAGAAATTCTGTGTCCCGATTCTCCCGCCCATCTTAAGCCGTCTCCGGTCGAGCCCGTGGATTTGTAACTTATTCCGCCGGTTGCGATTATTACTTTATCGGCGAATATCTTTTCCTTCGAATCGGTCACAACTCCCGATACTTTTTTGGAATATCCGCTTTTTTTGGAATTATCGTCTTCTTCACCGTTGGATTCAAATATATTGTTTTCGATTAAAATATCTTTAACGGAAGTATTTAATCTTACTTTGACTCCGGAATTTTTAAGTGCGTTATTTAATGCTTTTATAATGTCGGACGAATGATCGCTTACCGGGAAAACCCTGTTGCCTCGCTCGGTTTTAAGCATCGTACCGTTGTCTTCGATGAATTTAATCAAATCCTCATTGTTAAAATTCGAAAAAGCACTGTATAAAAATTTGGAATTGCTTACAATATTTTCAAAAAACTCATCCCTTGTGCAGGCATTTGTGACATTGCATCTGCCTTTGCCCGTTATGAAGAGTTTCTTTCCGATTTTTTCGTTTTTTTCAAGCAGAACCGTCTCGTCACCGCTTAATGCCGCACTGACTGCGGCCATGATTCCGGCGGGTCCCGCACAAATTACTATCGTATTAATTTTTACGCCTTTACATACATAAAAATTTTAAAAAAAACGACCCTAAAAGTAAAGAAAAATCCCCTTATGCAAACAAATCTTAAATAAAAAATACCCGATAACAACGTATCGGGTATTTATCGTTATATAAAGGTTAATTATACAGGGTATGCACCGTTTTTGGAATCGGCAGCCGTAAGGTCAACCTTTTCCTGCTGTGCTTTTCTGTATTTGAAGAAGTCAACCGCAACCTGAGGGAACAATGCATAGGAAAGTACGTCCTCATCCTGCTGTTTCCATTCTTTCATTTCCGCTTCGAGCTTATCCATTTCATCGGTTAAGCCTGCAGCATCAGCCGAACGCTCCGTATATCTCTTTTCGCCGGGAATAACCTTGTCGATTACTTCCTGGTTCATGGGCTTGATTGTCTGACCGTATTTACCGCGGAGAAGATCCTTGGTCTGGTCTGTTGCGACTTTGTATCTTTCACCCATAAGTACATTGAATACAGCCTGAGTTCCGACAATCTGTGAAGAAGGAGTAACAAGAGGGGGCTCACCGA
>JAGADU010000120.1 GCA_017613435.1 Lachnospiraceae bacterium
AACCGATGCGGCTTTTTTATTGTCAAAACGTATTTTTTTATTTTGCTTCCGCGGGCTGATCGGAAGTACAGTGAGGACATTTTGTCGCTTCGATGTTGATCTCGCTCTTGCAGAAAGGACAAATCTTTGTAGTGGGAGCTTCCTCTTCTTCCTCTTCTTTTTTCTTTTTAAGTTTCTTGGCCGCTTCCTCTGCTGCCTTTGTAGCCGCATTGATTGCTTTGAGCATAATGAAAAGAATAACGGCAAGAATCAGGAAATTGATGATTGCGGTAATGAATCCGCCGTAGTTAAGCGATAAAGCCAATGCAGCTTCGGAATCGAGTTCTGAATAATCTACCCAAGGAAGCTTAATGGCACCTGCAACTTCCGCACCGCCCACGCTGTTAATCAAAGGATTGATGAGACATGTTGTAAGTGCGGTAACAATTGACGAAAATGCGCCGCCGATGATAACACCGATAGCCATATCCATTACGTTTCCTTTAAGTGCAAATTCTTTGAATTCCTTTAAAAGTTTCATTTCCTTTTCCTCCTTGTGTGAGTAAATATTTATTTGCCTAAATTTATGCCGAACTGATTCAGGAAATTGTTCATTCCCTCGCCTATACGCTTCATAAACTGGGTTGCATCATCTATCTTGCCAAGCGTGGAATTAAGCTTTTCGACATCAATTCCGTTAATAACTTCGCTGAAGCCTTCGAAATCAAGTTTGGAGAGGGCATCGAGCGTTTCGTCAATCTTAAACACGTCGATTGACTTGTTGATCGTAACGAGCGTTTTGTTAAGCTCTTCGACGTCTATCGCATTTATCGCGTCAACCGCGGGCTGAATCATTACCGTGAACTGTTTGATGCGCACACCGACGATTACCGTGGTTACGATGTTTCCTATCATAACAAACAATACGAGAATCAGTATGATTCTGTTAACCCACTGTCCAATATGCAGTTTTTTCAATAATTTCGTATTCTCGTCCATATCGCACCTCCGTTATAATTTTTCATATATGTTCTTATCAGCGGTTCTGCTTTCATGACACGTAAAATATATAATCTGGTATTCTTCGGAAAACCTCGCAAGCACCTTCATCGCATCCGAGAGATTGCCCTCGTCGTAATCCGCAAAAGGATCGTCGAGTATCACGAAAGGTTTGTCCTTTTCGTACATCGCATCGATGAGCGCAAGGCGAAGACAAAAATCCGTAACTTCCCTTATTCCGAGACTCAGATCTCCGATTCTTCTTTGCATGCCTTCTTCGGTCTTAGTAAGATTCAAATCGGTATCTATTCTGAAACTGTCGGAATCTTCTTTTTCGAAAAACGAACAGTATTTTTTGAAGCCCTTCATCGTCGGGCCGGTGTATTTCATGGAAAGTTCGTTCTTTGCCCTGTTCAAAAATTCGAGCGTTTTGACCATCAGCGCATAGTCTTCCTCGTATTTAGCAAGTCTCTCCCTGTCATCCTCAAGCTGGACCTTTAGGGATGAAAGACCGTCTCTTTCTTCCTGTCTTTCTTCAAGGCGGTTTCTGAAATTAAGAAGCATGTCGGATTCTTTTTCGATTTCTTCCTCAATCTCCGAAACTTCGTCTCTTAAATCCTCGACATCGGGCAAGTCGGAAGGTATATCCGAACTAATTTCTGTTATATCATTTTCCGACTCAAATTGCACTAAATTATTCTTTTTTCTTTCGCTTTCTTCCATGCTTTGAACAAAGCGCACCGACTTCTTCTGATACTCGTTTAAAATCTCGTCGTTTTCGATGTCATAGTCTTTGCCGATGTTTGCAAAAAACGCTTTGGCTTCGTTCTCGTTTTTCTCATAATCTTCCATGCATTTTTTGTACTCGGAAATTTTTCTCATGTTCGAATCGTATTCTTTTACGTCCTCTAACATGACAACGAGTTCATCCACGACTTTTTCTTCGTCGAAAACGACTTTGTATTTCTCGAAAAAGTTCTTGACCTGATTGTTCGTAAAAAGGATTTCGTTCTTTCCGGATTCGAGGACGTTTCTCGTAAAATGCGCCGAATCGACCGCGTTTATCGCTTCCTCCTCCGTGATTTCGATATCGCGCGAAAGGTCGAAATTTCCTTTCTTAAAAAGTCTTAATGCAAAAATAAGAATCACGAATACAAGTCCGATCACGAACGCCGCAACTTCGGGAATCAGTATGTAATCGTTTCGCATACCCATGATACCCATAACGGTAAGCCCTGCTGCCGCCGCAAAGAAAAGAATTGCAAGAACAACGAATATCACAAGTTTTGCTTTTCTCTTCTTTTCGTTTTTGTTAAAAATCGAAAGGGCTCGATCGTAATTGTCCCTTGTCTCCTCTTTTTTGTTATCGATGTAATTTCTCGCTTCTTCCTTTAAGTTCGATTCCTTATCTTCCAGACCTTTTTTCTTCGAAAGCATGTCGTTCCAGAGAGTAATGTAATTTTTTATTTCTTCCTCGGACGGGCTGCCGTTTGAAAATCTTTCCTTAAGGCTCTCCCATCTTTCGTTTTCTTCGATTTTCTTCGTTTCCGCTTCCGTCAGAAGATGTTTCATTTTAATCTTCTTTTCCTTAACGGTGTTTATATCCGAAAGAGAAGGAACATGTCCGGCGAAAAAGTCGAATATTTCGTCTGTGTTCTTTCTGCTTGTTTCGTATTCGTCCTTAAGCGAATCGTACATTTTCTTTTTGGCGCGAAGCGATTCGGCCTTCATGACGTTCGATTCAATCTCTTTTAATTCCTTTATTCTTTGTCTGTCGCTCTCGATTCGCCCGGTCTGCGCGACAATCTGGTTTTCGAGAATCTCCGTTGCCTTTTCGACGTCTTCAAGATTTCTGACCCTGTTGTTTTTATCCGCGATTTCGGTCTGAAGACTTTTGATTTTTCCGGTCTTGCGGTCGGGTGTGTATTCGTTCATCTTCTTTTCGATTCTCGCACATGCCGTTTCGAAATTGTTGATATCGTCGGTAGCATCCGTCAGATTGCCGAGTTTGGCCCTTATCGAATCCGTAATGCTTTCGTCGCTTCTGTTCAAATCCCTCGACGCGATATATGCGGTCCTGAAAAACGAATTCTTGTCTATTCCGAAGATCGTCTCTCCGATTGTATTTTTGTCAAAAGCGCTGCTTACGATGTTTGAGGGAAGTTCTCTTACTTCAAAAGAATCCTCGTTTTCGTTTCTCCCGAATGTCCTTGATACTTCGTAAAATTTCCCGCCGTATTCGAATGTGATTCTTCCGCCGTAAGCTCCCTTGTTCCAGGGGCGGAATTTTTCTCTCTCCTTGTCCTTGAGGCTTCTTTTGGATTCGTCCTCGAAGCCGTAAAGCATGACTTTTATAAAAGATGCGAGCGTACTTTTTCCGAAGCCGTTTTCTTCGCACAAAACATTAAGGCCGTCGTTAAAATCAAACGTCCTCTCACTTATTTTTCCGAATCCGGTTATATGGCAAGTCTTCAGTTTCACTTCACTATCTCCTCTCCCGAGAGAGCGTTAAGACCCATTCTTACAATCCGACCCTTAGTTTCCTCGTCCGTTTCTTCCGAATTCTGCACCAGTCTGATAAACCATCCCTTTAAGGATTCGTCGAGTGCGTATTTCATGTAATCGACTTTTACCCTGCTTTCGTTTACGACTTTTACGAAAAAGAAATCTTCCCTGAAAGCATCGGCAATAAGTTCCTCGTTTACTTCGGCATTTTCATCAACGTTTCCGATAAGTCTTATCTTAATCATGTCTCTTTGATTATAACGGTATGCCGATATATCTTTTGTAATCTTTTCTATAATGTCCGCCGAATTTTCCAAATCGGAAATATCTATTTCGGCGGTATGGAGTTTCCTGTATGCAAAATCTATGAACTGCGGAACGAAGTCGCCCTTTTCCTCGTCGATGTCCAAAAGCACGAAGCCGTGGTCTCCGCATTCGTCGAATCCCCTTCCTTCAAGGCAGCCGGGATAACAGTATACGCCCCTCGAATCGAGAGTTTTTAATTTGTATTCATGCACATGTCCGAGTGCGAGATAATCTATACCCCTGCCGCGAAGGGCCGGAATCGGAACAATATCGGTTTTGTCCTTTCCGGAATATTCGTTTTCCTGGCCGTGAAGCGCAACGATGTTGAAATCGTCGAAATCCACGTTAAAAAGCGTCATTACCGATGACGCGTTATTGTTGAATTCCACTCCGTGGAGAACTATTTTTTTGTAATCCGAACCGGGATTTAAGACATAGGAAGTCCAGCTGTCCTCAAACATATGAAGGTTTGAAGGCACTTCGCCGGTACTTTTGATGAAGCTTATAAAACTCTCCCTGTCGTGATTGCCGCGAAGATAATAAAAATTTATGTCCTTGTATTTGTTTATCTGCGAAAGAACCATTCCCGCAACTTTTTTGGACACGCTTTTGGTGTCAAAAAGATCGCCGGCTATAAGTATCGCTTTGACTTCAAGGTCCGCGGCCGTCTCGCAAAGGCGCGAAAAATTAAGCGTTAATTCGTTTTTTCGCTTCTCGGCTTTTTCTTTATCAAGATGTGTTTTCATCGGCGAATCAAGGTGCAGATCCGCAACATGAATCAGTTTCATATTTTCTCCGAATTGTGTTTTTTTGCCATGCATTACCGTTTATAATTATAACATAGCGCCGAATTAAAAAATACATATTTGTAATTCTTGAAAAAAGACTTTGCGCCGTATAAAATTTTATCAGTATTCGAAAAAAGGCAGGGAAATATGGAAAAAACTTTTACGGACGATTTTGATTTGGAAGTTATCGCAAACAGCGGACAGTGCTTCAGATTCAATACCGCCGACGGAATAAATTATACGATAATCTCTTCTGAAAAAATGCTTCATGCCGCATCTCTCGGAAGCGGAAGGTTTTCGTTTGACTGCAGCAAAAAGGATTTCGATTCGTTTTGGAGCGGTTATTTTGACCTTGAAACCGATTATTCGGCCATCAGAAAACTTGCCTGCAACAATGATTTTCTTAAAAAATGCGCCGACAGATCGGTCGGTATGCGCATTTTAAAACAGGATAAATGGGAAATGACGGTCTCCTTCATCATATCCCAAAGAAAGAGCATTCCCGCAATCAAGACTTCAATTGAGCGCCTCTGCAGAGTTTGCGGAAGAGAAATCGGTGACGGAATTTATTCTTTCCCCACCCCCCGGGAAATATGCCGCGCTCCCGTCGACAAACTTGCCGAATGCGGGCTCGGTTACAGGCTCTCCTACATAAGGGAAGCCGCGGATTTGTTTTACGCAAAGAAAGACGAATTCGAAAGGCTCTCGCTCCTTGACGACGAAGAGCTTCTTTCGGAATTAAAAAAGATGCAGGGTGTGGGCGACAAAGTGGCCTCCTGCATCGCTTTATTCGGTTTTCACCGTCTCAATTTCTTCCCGAAGGACGTGTGGATCAACAGAGCTCTCGGGGAGCATTTTCCGCTCGGTTTCGATCATGACGCATACAATCCATACAACGGTGTAATGCAGCAATATATTTTCTATGCCTACAGAAATTCGAAGCGCTCTTAAAAAAACATTTTATAGGGTTTGAAATATTCTTTTTTCGCATCGTATTCGTATACGGCGCAAAATATTCCTTCGGCGTTGTAAACCCTGTAAAGCCCTTCTTCGGGTTCTGTGGGTTTGATATTTGACATAAGCAACGGATTGCCGTTGTTTATGATTCTTGCCGATTCCCCGTTAACGAATATTGCGGGTCTGTCCGAAAACATGTTTTCGGTCGGCAGTATGAATTCGTCGATTCTTCCCGCCTTTGCAAGTTCTTCTATTTGTGATAATTTCAGCGAATCTTTTTCATCGAAAAAAGATACCCTGGTTCTCTTCAAATGCTCCATGCATGCGCCGCATCCGAGCTTCTCTCCGATATCCCTGCAAAGCGATCTTATATAAGTTCCCTTTGAACAGTCAACCGTAAAAGTGACGTACGGAATCTTAATTTCCGCAATCTCAATCGAACGGATTTTTACATCCCTTGCTTCACGCTTTGTCACGATTCCCGCTCTCGCCAATTCGTAAAGTTTTTTGCCGTCTTTTTTTAATGCGGAATACATCGGCGGAATTTGTTTGTAATCTCCGACAAAAGAATTGATTGCTTCTTTTATTGCATCTTCGCCGCATGATATTTCTTTTTCTTCGATTATTTTTCCCGTGGTATCTTCGGTATCCGTCGTAACGCCGAGGCGCATTTTGCATATATATGTTTTATCTTTTTCTTCCAAAAAAGTGCAAAGCTTCGTGGCATTTCCGAGGCACACCATAAGAACGCCCTCCGCAGCCGGATCGAGCGTTCCCGTATGTCCTATTTTCTTTTGTTTTAAAATTCCTCTTAAAACCGCAACCGCATCAAAAGATGTGAATCCCGGTTCCTTGTAAACATTTATGAGTCCGTTATACATTTTTCACCGGTTTCATGCTTCTGTCGAGAACTCCCGTAAGATACGCAATTGTCATGCCGTAATTGGTGATTGCGATATTTTTCTTTTTGGCAGCCTCGATTCGTGCTTTCATTTCCTTTTCGTTTAACATGCATCCGCCGCAGTGGATGATTGCTTTGTATTTTTCAAGATCGTCGGGGTATTCGGTACCCTGCGTGAAATCAATTTTAACATCTGCTTTTTTACGAAGCATTGCGGGTATTTTTTCGGTGCCGATGTCTCCGCACTGCCTGTGGTGCGTGCAGCCCTCGGCTATCAAAACAAAATCGCCGTCCTTTAGATTTTTAATCGCTTCGATTCCCTTAAGCTGATAGGAAAGTTCGCCCTTGTAACGCGAAAAAAGAATCGAGAAAGACGTCAGGGGTATTTCTTCGGGTACAATCGCGGATACCTTTTTGAAAGCCTGACTGTCGGTCACGACAAGTTTTACGTCCTTACCGTATTTTGCAATCACGCCCTCAAGTTCGCTGTCGCGGCAAACCATGGGAATTGCGCCGTGGTCGAGAAGATCTCTTATCGTCTGCTGTTGCGGAAGAATCAGTCTTCCCTTCGGTGCGGCTTTGTCAATCGGAACGACAAGTACTACAAGGTCGTTTTCATTTACAAGATCTCCGATTAATACCCTGTCGTTTTTCGAATCGTTTAAAAGCTTCGCAATGGTTTCTTTTAATTCGAAAATTCCGTCTCCCGTTACCGCACTTACAAAAAGAGTAGCCGAAAGTTCGGTGTCATCGTCTTTTTTGGGAAAATCTTTTTCGGATGATATGTCCGATTTATTGTACACCTTGATGCAGGGTATTTTTCTTTCTTCGATAAGAGAAAGAATTTCTTCGTCTTCGGGTGCGAATCCTTTCGCTGAATCTATAACAAGTATCGCAAGGTCGGTTTTTCTCAAAACTCCCTTGGCTTTTTCGATTCTTAATTCCCCCAGTTCTCCGACATCGTCAAGTCCCGGCGTGTCAATTACAACCACCGGTCCCGCCGGAAGAAGTTCCATGGATTTGTATACCGGGTCGGTTGTTGTTCCCGCAATATTCGAAACTATCGCGAAATTCTGCCCCGTAACCGCATTTAAAAGGCTGCTCTTGCCCGCGTTTCTGCATCCGAAGAATGCAATAT
Organism: Lachnospiraceae bacterium; assembly: GCA_017613435.1. GTDB lineage: Bacteria > Bacillota > Clostridia > Lachnospirales > Lachnospiraceae > UBA3766. The sequence continues at coordinate 7,574 of JAGADU010000120.1, forward strand.
GTTTTCTCTCTCCTCCCGGAGTATCGTTTAAGCCCATTTTTCTCTCCCGTATGTTTTTTTATCCGCGCACGAGCGTTTCGCTCTGCATCAGGTACCTTCGGCGCATAAACATTTTTCGCCGTTCCCGGTTTTCGGAATCTACGTCCAATAGGGTTTTTGATCCTTATGCGTGTAACCCTGCATTTTCGTTTTGTAAGCCGTAAGTTTTTCGCCGTAAGAAGCTTTGGTTTTGTCTTTCAAAAGACCCTCGGCGTCAAGTTTTTCGAAGAGTTCCTCGAACTCTTTTAAATTGCTTTGCGCGGCGTCTTTGTAATTGTTGCTCATGTTCATTTCGAGACGTTTGATAATGTCATCCATCTCTTTTTCGTATCTGCTTTTGAATAATCCCATACCTATTTACCCGCGATATGATATCTGTTTTTACCGTTTTCTTTCGAATAATACAATGCTTTGTCGGTATTGTCGTAAAGCGTTTCGAAGTCTTCGATTTTACCGTCGTTTATGCAAATGCCGATTGAAGAACCGACGATTGGAGGAAGGCTCGATCTGACCATTTTGACCGACAGTCCCGATATGATTTTGCAAGCGATGTCTATTACCTTTTCTTCATCGACGAGGTCCCTGACATATACGGTAAATTCGTCGCCGCCGAGTCTGCAGACAATCGACTCGCAGTCTTTGAAACAGTTAAGCAAATGCTCTCCGAAAGCAATGAGAACCGCATCGCCCGTCGAATGTCCGTAATGGTCGTTTACGCCCTTGAAATTGTCGAGGTCCATCATAAAGAGGGTACCCTCTCTGCCCTCGGACAATTCTCCCGACACGACTCTCTCTAAAACGCCTCTGTTAAAGAGTCCCGTAAGGCCGTCCGTTTCGGCTTTGCTTCTTATCTCGTTAAATGCCTCAACCTGGTTCGTGATATCCGAGCCCCAAACCATATAACCCTGCACGATACCGTTTTCGTTCAGCGGCTCTTTTCTGAAGCCGTAAACATGTTCGTCCTTGTCGATTGTGCTTCTTTTATCATCAAGAATATCTTTTAAAATTCTGTATCTTTTAACATTTTTTCCGATCTGAACATAGGGGAAAAGCGCTCTTCCGTTTTCGTTCATCATCAAAACTTCGCCCGTCATGTCTACCACGACAACGCTTTCCGAAGTATGATTGAGCGCACTCGCGGCTATTACCTTGGTATTGTTGTTAAAGCCGTATTTAAGCGCACCGTACGATACTATGCAGATTGCGGCAATAACGCCGAATGCTATGAGATCGTAGGGCGAAATGCCTATGGCTTTGAGCGCGATGAAAAACCAAAGCGCAAATACCGCATAATTGATTATCATTCGTCTTTGGTGCTCGATATAGGAAGTTTCCTTGCTTGATATGTAATTGACCACAAGAAATCCCGCAAAAACCAGGACAATGCAAGTGTAAAAAACTATATACAAAATGCCGGGTTCGAGAATCGCAACCGGATATGCCAGATTGCCGCCCACTTCAAAACTCTTGTAAAAAAGAGTATTGCTGTCCATCGTATATACACCGAAAATCGTCAGTGCGCTTACGCATCCTTCCACGATATATACGGTAACGGGTATTTTCATTCTCAAAAAATCCGCTACAAACCACGTAAAGCAGATTAAAAATCCGCAATCCGCCACATATTCGATTTTGACGACTTCTTTTATGGTTTCGTAGGTCGGACTTATCAGTTCGCCGAAATATCCGACCATGAAAAGCAGTCCGAAAACAAGCGTGGCTATAATGGACGCATTCGATGATTTTTTGCTCTCAACCGCCGCAATCGTCATAAGAACGATGATAAGAACAATCGAGGTTGCCTGCACCATCATAAAAATGCTTCTTATATCGGTCATCGTCGAAAACGCCACCGAAAGTATCAAAAGATGTGCGGGATAATAAACATAGAAGAATTCCGAAGAAAAACGGTTGCCGCCCTTTTCGCCGTTATAAAAATAAAGGAGGGAGAGCGGGAGGACAAATCCCAAAAGATAGAGTTTGTCATACCATTTCCAATCGACGTTTACGACATGCGCACTTGTGTTTATAAACGAGAAAAGCGCTATAACCGCCACTGTCGCAACGGTGGCAATCGCAAAAAGAATGCATTTTTGTTTGAAATTTTCTCTGAAGAAATAGAAGATAAGCACATATACCATCGGAAGAATGGGCCATCCTCCAAGGAGCATCGATATGATGCCAAGGCATATTATCGCTATGATTTTAGCCGACAGCGAATTGTTCTCGTTGGCGGCTATCATTATCGTCAAAAGCGCTATGAGAAGGTCGATGATAATGTTTTGTCTGTATCCGTACATCGACCCGAAAAACATGTAAAAAGGAGTTGCGGAAACAATTCCGAATATAAGAAGCCTGAGCGCATATTTGGTAATGTTTCCCGTATGAATATAGCCTTCCACAATGGCAAAACACATAATCGGAATCGTAAATCTTCCGACCACATGCATAATCTGTCCGAGAACGCTGTCAAAAGGTACCACCGCCCATGCGACATGATCCACGGTCATTGCGAAAACCGCTATTAATTTCAGCGTAAAAAGATTCAGTCCCTTAAAGCTTTTCCCCTGAGTCATAAACCCTCCGAAAGTCATGTTTCGCAGATTTTTCTTATTAAATTATATCCGAGAAAAAGTCCAAAATCAATAAAGGCATAATACTTCACAAAAGCACCATATTATCATATAATTATAGTGTTTCAGGTTATTTTTTTAGCAAAGGGGATACTATGGGCAAAAAATCTATCAAAGAAAATAAAAACATCTATCAGCTTTCCAGAGAGGAAGCAGGTTTAACGCGTTCGCAGGCCAGCGAAGCTCTTGTTTTTATAAGCGACAGCAGAATCGAAAAAATCGAGAGTGAAAAATGCGAACCTCATCCCGAAGAAATTCTCGCCATGGCAAAGGCATACAAAAAGCCGAGCTTAAGCAACTATTTCTGTTCAAACGAATGCCCCATCGGACAGCTTTACATTCCCGAACTCAAGGAAAAAGATCTCGCTCAGATTACGCTTGAAATGCTTTCAACGATTAATATTCTTTCCAAGCAGAAAGACCGTCTCGTGGAAATTACCGTCGACGGCAAAATCACCAGGGACGAAATGAAGGATTTCATGAACATTAAGGGCGAACTTGATAAAATGACCGTTTCCATCGAATCTCTCAAGCTCTGGATAGATCAGATGGTTGCCGACGGCAAATGGGTAGAATAAATACTCGGAGGAATTATGAGGAAATTTGAAGGATATACACGCGGAGTAAATTTCGGCGGATGGCTCTCACAGTGCGACCATACCAAACTTCGTTACGATACTTTTATCACCGAAGAAGATTTCAGGGAAGTTTCTTTGAGAAAATTCGACCATGTGAGAATACCTGTCGATTACGAACTTATTTTATCCGAACTCGATTCTTTTAAAGACGTCACTCCCGTTATCGGATACGGTCAGCAGCTTGAATTAAGCCGCGATTACGCTTTTAACGAGAGCGGATTCAAATATATCGATTTTGCAATCGAAATGTGCAAAAAATATTCTCTTAACATGATTCTCGATCTCCACAGGACACCGGGTTATTCTTTCGATCCCTTCCACGGAGAAAAAGGGTTTTTTGACAGCGAAGAATTCCAAAACGTATTCCATTCGATCTGGATCGAATTCGCCAAAAGATACGGAAAGGAATCCGACATTCTTACTTTTGAGCTTTTAAACGAAGTTACAAAGAAAGAATACTCCGACAAATGGAACGAAATTTCCGAGACAACCGTTAAAAACATCAGAAAATTCGCTCCCGATATCCATATAATAATCGGAGGCTATTATAACAACAGCCTCGAAGCGATTAAGGATTTAAACAAGCCTTACGACGATAAAATCGTATATACTTTCCATGCTTACGAACCTCTTTTATTCACTCATCAGGGTGCTTACTGGATTGCAACCATGGATACTTCTTTCAGATGCAATTACGATATGCCTTATTCCGAATACGAGAAACTTTCCGAAAAATATCTCTGCCAGGCTTATGCATCTTTTAAATCTTTTGACCAAAACGCCCATCCCGACCAAAACTTCTTCGAAGAACTTTTGGCCGAAGCCGTAAGGGTTGCCGGAGAAAGAAATGTGCCTCTTTACTGCGGCGAATACGGCGTTATCAATCTTGCGGACAAAAAAGAAGCCGCCAAATGGTTTAGCGACTTCCATGCCGTAATGGATAAATACAATATCGGACGCTGCGTATGGAATTTTAAAGAAATGGATTTTGAAATAAGCAAGGATTTTTGATTGCTTATTCGTAACCCCCGTTGGTGTAACGGGAATAATCCACACCTTTTATTTCAAACCAAGCGGTCCACGCTTCATATTCAACGACGTCATAACCGATACCTGCATCTTCGGTTCTGGCGTCTATTACTTTGCCTTCTCCCACATATATTCCCACATGACCCGGCGAATATACCCCGAGGCCCGGAATGTCGGGAAGTGTCGAAATATCCCCGCTCATTGCGGATTCTGCAAGCAATTCTTCGGTGCCCCTCGCACAGACTTCCACTTTGGATTTAATCAGTCCCGAACAGTCCACATGTCCTTCCTCGCATCCGCCGTAGACATATTCCCAGTTCTCGTTATAGGCTCTTTTGGCCCATTCGACCAGTTCATCCGATGTTACCGTAAGTATTTCCTCTTCGGAAAAAATCATATCGGTTTCCGTCTCGTCTGATTCTTTTTCGGAATCGTCCGCCGTCAAAGTATTCTTTATTGCTTTCGTTTCGGCTTTTCCTGTATTTGAAGATATAATAAGCATAACCGGCTCTTTGGCAACAGTCGGTTCCTCTTTTACACTTTTATACTTTTGAGCGATTTCGTCATTCGCCTTTATTATTATCGATCTTTCTTTTCTTTGTTCCGCAATTATCGAAATAAGCAGAACAGTCAGGAAAGATACCGAAGCTATCAACGAAATCAATATTTTTCTTTTTTTCCCCATATCCGTATTTTACCAAAATTGCCCTTATTTTTCCACTTTTGCCCAAAAACGCTCCAAAGTTTCACTGCAAAAGATTTGTCTTGAATATATATTTTATTTGATATATGATAATTGCTATTACCATTTGGGATTAAAAACGTTAAAATGTCTGTATAAATATTAATAGGAGAATTGTTATGAAAAGCAGAAACGAAATGGATATGTGTTCGGGATCCATTTTCACCAAAATGCTTATATTTACCATACCGCTGATGCTCTCAAGCATGCTTCAGCTTCTTTTTAATGCGGCCGACATCATCGTGGTTGGCAATTACGCCGGAGACAATTCTCTCGGAGCTGTCGGATCGACGGGTTCGCTTATAAACCTTTTAACCAATCTTTTCATAGGTCTCTCCGTCGGAGTAAACGTTCTTGTCGCAAGATTTTACGGTTCCAATCAAACTGATAATCTTCACGATACGGTTCAGACATCCGTGACACTTAGTGCGATACTCGGTTTCTTTGTTGCTTTTATCGGCTTTTTGTTTGCTCCCACTTTCCTTGTTTGGATGAAACTTGAAGGCGAGATTTTAAGACTTGCTTCGATTTATTTAAGAATTTATTTTCTCGGAATGCCCGCAGTTATGATATATAATTTCGGAAGCGCCGTGTTAAGGGCCATCGGAGACACCAGAAGACCCCTTCTTTTCATGGTATTGTCGGGAATAGTAAACGTGGGCTTAAACCTTTTGTTTGTAATCGTTTGCAAAATGAATGTTGAGGGCGTTGCAATAGCGACAGTTATCTCACAAATGATTTCCGCGGCACTTGTTGTACTGTGTCTTATGAGAGAAGACAACGCCATTCATTTTGACATTAAACATATGTACATAAACAAAAGTATCTTTTTGAAAATACTTCAAATCGGTCTTCCCGCAGGCTTTCAGAGCACATTGTTTTCGCTTTCGAACGTATTTATCCAATCGAGCGTAAACAGCTTCGGAGATACCGTAATATCCGGCAACTCCTCCGCTATTAACATCGAAGGATTCGTTTATGTCGCAATGAACGCTTTTCATCAGGCCACAATATCTTTTGTAAGCCAAAACGTCGGAGCGGGAAAAAAGAAAAGAATCAACAAAATTACAATCATAGGTCTTTTGCTCGTAAGTTCAACCGGTCTGCTTCTCGGAACCCTGGTTAATTATTTCGGAACACAACTTCTCGGGATTTACAGCAAAAACCCCGATATTATCGCCGCCGGTCTTATTCGTATCAGAATTATATGCACCATATATTTTCTTTGCGGAATAATGGATGTTATCGTCGGATCTTTAAGAGGCCTCGGCTATTCGACAATGCCTGCAATAGTATCTCTCCTCGGTGCGTGCGTTTTCAGGCTTGTGTGGCTCGCTACGGTGTTTCAAATCGATAAATGGCATACAGTTCAGACCATATACATTTCCTACCCGATTTCGTGGATTTTAACGTTTACGGTACATGTCATCTGCTATATCGCGGTTAAAAGAAAATACGATGCAAAAACCGCGTGATATATGTAATATTTTCCAGCTTAATATGTAAAACCGTCGCACGAATCGCCTGTTAATATTTGTGTGCACAAAAAAATACCGCATACTTTCGTATGCGGTATTTTCGTTATGAGCTTTTGAATAATTATCCTTTTACTGAACCGAGAGCTACACCGGCTACGATGTACTTTGATAAAAGTAAGTAAACTATAATCAAAGGAAGTACCGTAAGTGTAAGGCCGGCATAAATTGAACCGAATTCCGTCTTGTAAATATCTGCTCTAAGCAAACTAACCATCATAGGCATTGTATATCTCTTGGGACTTGAAATAAGAACCATAGGAGTAAAGAGGTTGTTCCAGCTACCAACGAAACTGAAGATTGCCTGAGTTGCAATAGCGGGTTTCATGATGGGAAGAACGATTCTGTTAAATATATAGAACTCTCTTGCACCGTCGATACGTGCTGAGTGAACAATTTCAATCGGCAGCGAGGGTACCAGGTATTGCCTCATAAAGAATACCATCGAAGGTGCAGCTATCGCAGGAAGAATAAGCATGATAAGGTTGTTTGTAAGATTGAACTTGTAGCACATCTGAAGGAAACCGATTAATGTAAGCTGACCGGGAAGCATCATGACAGCCATAATAAAGCTGAAGAATGCATTTTTGAATTTCCATTCATATACAACCTGTGCATAAGCTGTTAACGAAGAGAAGTAAACAGCCAATGTCGTAGCACCTGCAGCTACGATAAATGAGTTGAAGAAACCTACGAGAGGTCTAAACATATTCTTGGATGTAAGAATTCCGATGTTGCTGAATAAATATTTGGACGGTAAGAATGAAACTGCCGTTGCCTGAATCTGTGTAGTAGATCTTGTCGCATTAACAAACATCATCCAGAAAGGAAGAATGCTTAAAATTGCGAGAAAAGTACATAAAATGTAGATGATAACCTTAAGGATTATGTTTCCGACATTTCCTTTTTCTCTGCCATCCATAGTTAATTGCAAATTACTATTAGACATTTTTTCTTCTCCTTTCTTTACATCATTCTGCTCATTTTTGCTTTACGTTTGTATTCTTTTTCCTGTTTTCTTATAAGACGTCTCAATTCAACTTCATCCTTATCACGAAGCAGATAGAATACGAGACTGGACAAGAATACGATAATCGCAAACATTATCATACTGGCAGCGGATGCTTCACCGTAAAGATATCCGCCTTGGAAAGCCTTATTGTAAATATATAATGAAGTGGTTGTCGTTGCACTGTCGGGACCACCGTCACGGAACAGTTTGGGAATATCGAACATGTTCAAACCACCGATAAGGGATGTAACCAATGTGAAGAGCAACATCGTCTTGATACTGGGAATAGTAACCTTGAAGAATGTCTGCCACTGATTAGCACCGTCAACTTCGGCTGCTTCAAACAATTCGGGAGAAATACCCAAAACGCCGGAAATAAGAACGATGGCAGTGTATCCGTACCACATCCAAGTCTGAATAAATATAACGACTCCTCGCGTAACATTTTTGCTGAGCAACATGTCCACAGGACCGTCTTTAAAAATATGAAGACTGATAAATAAGTCGTTGATAACTCCCTTGGGATACAGGAACAACTGAGCAAATAACATAGCTACGGTAGCCTGTGTGATGATATTGGGCATATAGAACATAACTTTGTAGAATCCCTGCCCTTTAATCTTGGATCTTCTGTTGGTAAACCAAGCGGTAATCAACAAAGCAAGCATAATCTGGGGAGTAAAGTTTAAGCCCCAAATCAACAATGTATTAAGAAATGCGTTTTTAAAGGATTTATTATGAAGAACGGTAATAAAGTTTTTAAAAGGCTCCGACCAGAGCATGGCGCCCCACCAATCGGAGTTACCGGCACCTTTAAGGCCGGAAAAACCTAAAACCAAAGTATATAAAATAGGATATAATTGAAAAATCAGCCACGCAAGAACAAAGGGAATGCTGAATATGTAGCCATATTTTGCATAATCATAAGCTCTTCTCTTTTTCATACGCTCAACCTCCTCGATTCAGAATAATTAATGCTACACACCCGCAGTAACCTTTTTTCGGCCGTATCAAATCAAGTGTGAATTTAGAAAAAAGTCTTGAAAAGAGCAGGTCGGACGAAAGTCCGCCCTGCTCTCATTATTATTAGTTTAACTAATATCTGGCGATGCCAAATTAGTCAATAGCAATACCTAACTGCTCGTTAACCTGAGTCTTGAACTCTTCGATAGCTTCTTCCTTAGACTTGTTGCCAGCTGTGTACTGTCTTACCTGATCTCTGAAGATGTTGTTGATCTTCTCATCATACTGTGTAAGGTTCTTACCGTTAGCAGAAGCGTTAGCGGGAATGAAGTAATCAAACATGTTCTGGCCTGCTAAAAGGTCAGGAGCTGATTTGGACTTAGCCATAACTGTTCCGGAAGCAACACAGTCACCTACGCCGCTGCCATCGAATGTACCGTTAGCCCATGCATACTGTAAACCAGCTTCGGAATCATCAAGTGTGATGTACTCGATAAGTTTAGCAATAGCTTCGCCCTTGCCGTTATCGATAGCTGCCTGGCTAGCCATTACCCATGTGCCGCCCCAGAAGAATCCGATAGGAGACTCTGTAACTGCCCAGTCTGTAGCTGTAACAGCATCTTCGCTTTCAGCCTGAGGCTTAATAACGTAGTTGATCAACCAAGCGGGACCGAAGAAACCAAGAACGTCCTTTTCACTTGTACCCTTCATATCAGCGTACCAAGCATCTGTCCAGTCCTGAGTATCATTGTGGTAACCGTTGTCTTTAAGTTTCTTGGAAACATCAAAGAATGCTTCTCTCTTAGGATCGATGTAAAGCTTGTCATCTACGATCCAACCCTTGTCAGAGCTGTTCTCGATAGCGTGCCACATATCACCGTCACCTGAGCAGATTCCGTATCCTTTAGCCTTAAGTTCTTCAGCAGCGTCCCAGTACTTATCCCAAGAACCTGAACCGCCACCGATTTTTTCCTTTACGAAAGCGGGATCATCATCGCCCCAAGTTGCCTTAGCAACGGAACGTCTGTAGATGAATGCACCACCTGTAGCCTGGTAACCTAAACCAACTAACTTGCCATCAGAAGGTCTTGTACCGATTTCAATTGTGTAAGGTGCGATTTCAGCTGCAGCTGTCTTGCCAGCTACGTCGATGCCGAGATCTTCGTAAGCACCTGCAAACTTAGCCATGTCGCCCTGAGCATACTTAAGAACGAAAGCAGCTTCTGCAGCGAACATATCAACCTGGTTGTTCATAAGAGCCTGGTCAAGAGCATCCTGGTATCCATCACCTGTACCCTTGATTGTAACGTTAACCTTCCAATCAAAGTCAGGGTTAGCTGCCTGATACTTCTCTACCATCTTGGGAACTTCATCTGTGAATGCCCAAAGTTCGATAGTTTTGTCCTTAGGCTCTGATACAGCGGGCTTATTGTCACCATCGCCATTGTTTCCACCGTCGCCGGTATTAACAGCAGGTGTCTTTTCACAGCCAACTAAAGTAGCAGCAACCATGCATGTACTTAAAGCACAAGCCATAAATTTTTTCATTACTTTTTCCTCCTTAAATAGGTTTTTGACATCCTATCGTCCGTCTTGTTCAATTTGTATACAAAGTGTACAATCCGAACAATAAAAATGTCGACTTTTGTAATAACAACCCAATTATAATCGTTATGAGGGCTTATTACTTTACAAATATTGCTTCGTTTTTTACATTTCTTGCTTTATGCGTTTCATTTTGCATATTTTTTTCGTCAGATTAGATTAAATTCGCACAAAAGCATGTTTTGAGGTTTAAATTATGTTATACTCTTTGTTGGTTTTTTTATATATTCCATAATTATTCCATAATATTTACAGGAGACGGACTCATGAGAAATATTTTTTCTCCCGACAGTTTTTTAATAAAGACTCTGACACTTTTTTGCGATTTGATGTATTTGAACGCTCTCTTTATTATATGCAGCATTCCGATTTTCACCATTGGCGCTTCCACAACCGCTCTTTATGCGGTTATTTTCAAAAGAATGCGCGGCGAGGTTCCCATCGGAAAAACTTATTTCCGGGAATTTAAATCCAATTTCAAACAGTCAACTCTTTTTTGGATACCCTATCTGCTGCTCGTACTTTTCCTCGTAAGCGATGTGTTCATTTCGCACTCGGTACTCCCCGAATCGTTCAGATTTCTGCAGTACCCCTGCTCAATAGCGCTTTTTATCCTTATATATATTACGGTTCTCGTATTTCCCCAAATGGCTCTGTTTGATTCTCCCACCAAACAGATCATAAAAAACTCGGCACTCCTCGGAATCGTCAACTTCCCGACAATAATAATGGTGTTTGTTATTCACATCTTCATATTGTTGATAGCCGATTTGTCCGCGAAATGCCGCGTTTTGGTAATTTCTTTACTGTTATTCTTCGGTTTTGCCGCACTGGCATATTTCTTTTGTATCTTTTACAGAAGAATCTTTCTTAAAGTTCTCGGAAAAGACGAAGAAGAAACACCTTCGGAAGATGAGGGAGACGAAGAAGAGCCCGTTATCTGATTTTATTCCTCAACACTCACGTTTTTCGCATCTTCAAGCAGCCACTTCATAAAGCGTGCCGTTTCTTCGCGATGTTTCGATGTGTCAAAAGATACGGCCAGGGGAAGCGCATCGTCCTCGTAAGCATTAACAATCACGGGAGCATCAATATAGAATGCCACCGGTATTTTATCTCCGTTTGAATCTTTAACGTAATAAATCTTCTCTTCGTAGCGCTTCAGGAAATCCTCATCGTATATTTCCCTTAAATCCAAAGTCGAATCGGTAGCCGAAAAAGCATTTATAACCCATGTATTGGTTATTGCCACGTCAACTCTGCCGGCTATAACCATGGCATTGAATTTCTGTGAGGAAACGGCCTCGTCCTGCGAAAAGTCCACAACGCCGGCATCGGTGTTCGGATATCTGAAATTATATTCGATTCTTATGTCTTTGGCGTCGATTTCATTTCCCGTATATTCAACATAATCGTTTTCGACCGCGTAAAAAATTTCGGGTATCTCGAAAGCCGCATTCATGATGCTTAATTCAAGCGCCCTGTCCTTGCTTTCGCTTAAATACGAAGTAATCATTACAACCGCGATTACGATTACGATTGCGGGAATAATGATAAACCATTTGTAATAATCTAAGAAAAATCCGATCTTCTTCTTCGTTTTGGTAAGAGCCGTATCCGGTACTTCTTCGACTTCCTCTTCCTCTTCAGTCTTTTCGGAATACATCTCTTCCTTAATCTTCAAAAGCATTTCGGCCTCGGACAGTTCTTCGTTGTCGCTTTTCGGCTGTCCGGCTTTTTGAACGGCTTCTTTTTCAAGCAATTCTTTTTCTTCGTTGTTTGATTGTTTCTTAACTTTTTTGGCCATTTAAAGAGTATAACCTTTTCCTTTCTTTTGGCCCGAAAAACTCAGGTCTCTATATTTGCGTTTTAAATATTTTTGTTTTTGTAAGCTCCTCGCTTCTTTTATCCGGTCCCGAAAAACCGATGAAAATATCCGCGTTGTTTCCGGTTACGCTTCTTATTCCTTCATCGTTTACGGTGGTAAAAGCGTATGCGGGGATTGTTATTTCGATGATTTTTTCTTCATCGGCAAGAAGACGGATCCTCTTAAATGCGGAAAGTTTCGCATTCGGCACTTCATCGGGTGTTCCGTTAACGTGAACATAGGCCTGCAACACTTCCTCCGCGGGGATTGCGCTTTCGTTTTTAACCGTTACGTTAAAGCTTATTCCGTCCTTGGAAGCCCGGGAAAAGTTTGAGCTTCCGGAAGCTTTGACATCGGTTATTGCCATATCGGCATATGACAAACCGTATCCGAAAGGATAAAGCGGTTCTTTTTCGAGGAATCTGTATGTTCTGCCCTTCATCGAATAATCTTCGAAATCGGGCATTCCTTCAAGATCGCGGTAGAATGTAACGGGAAGTTTGCCCGAGGGCGAAAATTCGCCAAAAAGCATCTTTGCGACTTCAATGCCGCCCCTTGCACCGGGATACCAGGCCTGAACGACGGCATCGGCGTATTTGTCGGCCAGCGACAGATTAAGCGCGCTTCCCGCAGTTACGCATACGATAAAAGGAACTTTGGTTTCGATGATTGTTTCGAGAAGTCTGATCTGGGGCTCGGGCAATTCCAAATCTTTTTTGTCTCCGGAACGGTATTCATTGCCCGTATCGCCTTCTTCTCCTTCAAGCGTTTCGTCGAGTCCGAGGCACAAAACGACAACATCCGAATTTCGGGCAACGGCCACGGCTTCGGAAAGCCTGTCGTATTCTCTGGCCAAAAACTGGGTTTTGGGCTCCGATAAGTGGCATCCTTCGGAGAAAAATACCCTGACGTCTTCTCCTACGTAATCCTCAATTCCCTCGAGTACGGTAATATATCTTGAAGATGTTCCGTGATAATTGCCGATAAGCGAGGAACGGCTGTCGGCATTCGGACCGATAACGCCGATTTTTTTGATTTTGTTTTTATCAAGGGGAAGAATTCCGTTGTTTTTAAGAAGCACAAGGCTCTCCCTCGTTGCTTTTGCCGCAACTTCCAGATGTTCTTTGCATTCGATCTTTTCAAAAGGAATATCGTCATACTCGTTTTTGTCAAACATTCCGAGAAGAAATCTCGTTGTGAAAAGACGGATTGCGGCTCTTTTAATAAGACTCTCGTCTATAAGGCCCTCGTCAAGGGCATCCAGTATTTTCTGATACGTGCAGCCGCAGTTTAAATCGCACCCTTTTTCAAGGGCAAGTTTGATGCTTTGTTCGGGGGAAGCGGTTATTTTATGTTCTTCGTGGAAATCCCTTACCGCCCAGCAGTCGGAAACGAAGTGACCTTCGAATCCCCATTTGCCGCGAAGTACTTCTTCCATAAGATACGAATGAGCGCAGCACGGTTCGCCGTTTGTGCGGTTGTACGCACCCATGACCGATTCAACCTTTGCTTCTCTAACGCAGGCTTCGAACTGAGGAAGGTATGTTTCCCACATGTCCTTAAGAGTGGCTTTTGCGTCAAAGCGGTGTCTTAAGGCTTCGGGGCCCGAATGAACGGCAAAATGCTTGGCGCATGCCGCTGTTTTAAGATATTCGCCGTCGCCCTGCAAACCCTCGATAAAATTGATTGCGAGTTTTGTAATAAGATACGGATCTTCTCCGTAGGTCTCATGCCCTCTGCCCCATCTGGGATCCCTGAAAAGATTAACGTTGGGAGACCAGATTGTAAGGCCCTTGTATATGTCTCTGTCACCGAGTGCGGACTGGAAATTGTATTTTGCCCTGGCTTCGGTGGAAATCACTTCTCCGACTTCCTTTAAAAGTTCTTCGTCAAAAGCGGCACCCATTCCTATTGCCTGGGGAAACATTGTCGCAACACCGGCTCTTGCAACACCGTGAAGTCCCTCGCTCCACCAGTTGTATTCGGGAATACCGAGTCTTTCAACGGCGGGCGCATCGAATCTTAACTGTGACGCCATCTCCTCAACCGTCATCTTACCGACAAGCTCTTCGGCTCTTTTTGCGGCTTCTTCTCTGTTCATTCAAATTCTCCTCACATATTTGACTGACGCATCGCATCGTTTTAATTCTAATATATTTTGGTGATTATCTCAATCAAATCACGGATTTTTCAAATTTGAATTTACAAATATTGCTCTTTTAACAGATATTGCTATGTCGTGATTATCTGATATAATTAAAGCAAACATAAAAGAGGTAAAAAAGATGCCTTCCAACAAAAACACAATGACGGATTTTACCCAGCCCTTCGGTAATTTCGTCTCAAGAAAAATAAGCAAAGACGAGGAATTCATAGATTATCTTCCGGGCTACCGCTACAGAATATGGCATAACGATCAGGCCACAAACTTTCCCGATCACAAACACGACGCGCTCGAAATCGTCTTTTGTTCACAGGGAACTTATACGGTAACCGTCAACAACGAGGATTTCAAGCTCCATGAGGGAGATATTATTTTCGTACCCCCGATGTCCGTACATTCCATTACCGCTCCGGAGTCCGGAGAAAGATTCATCATGCTTTTTGACATATCTTTTTTCGATTATTTTAAATCAAAAAAAGAAGTGCTTGATTTCTTTTCGACTCCGCGCCTTACGGGCATAAATACTTCATCGCACATTTATCCCCTTGTATTTTCTTCGTTAAACAAAATGATTTCGCTTTATTTCGCATTAAACGAAATAAACGAAATCGAAATCTATTCGGAATTGTTAAAAATCATCTCTCTTATGTCGCGTTCCGTCGAAACCGACAGGATTGAGGAAGAAGAAACCATCCTTACGCATTCGGAAATCTACAACAAATTCGTGCGCGTTCTTTCATATATAGAAACAAACTATTCCGAAGATCTGAACCTCGAAACCGTCGCTAATACCGCGGGCTTTTCGAAATACCATTTTTCGAGGCTTTTCAAACAATATACGGATTCGACTTTTTACGATTATCTTTGTCAAAAGAGAATCATCGAAGCAAAGAAGCTTTTGATTTCAAACGCACCGGTTACCGAAGTTGCTTTCCAGGTAGGTTTCAACAATCTTACGACATTCTGCCGCTGCTTCAAAAAATATACCGGATGTTCGCCGACCCAGTACAAGAACAAAATTTCCAAGGAAGAAAGCATTTCGGTAAACGATATTTTCGATGTCTACCATACAACCAACGAAACCGTTTCCGTCCAATAAATCCGAAACAGATTCCTTTTTGTAATCAAATGAAGAATTCCAATATCAAAAAGACAAATAAAAAAAGCCGTTTCGAAAAACGGCTTTTATTTTATGCCTCTACGAGACTTTCCACATTCGATCTGTCAACAACCGAAAGTCTGCAATTGATGAAGTTGTCGAGTCTTTCACCCGTAACAATATTGTTGTAAAGCCAGATGATGGGATCGTGGCCCTGTCCGAAAGCATCCTGTCCGATTGCCGCCGCGATTACGCCGGCTTTGATCTCGGAGAAAATCTCCTGATTGTGGTCAAAGCACACAAGGCTGGTCTTTCCGACTCTTCCCGTATCTCTGATGGCCTTTGCCACCGAGAGAGGAAATCCGTTTGTAAGGAATACGATTCCGACCTCGGGATGTTTTTGAAGCGCTGCCTTGGCGGTAGCATATACTTCGTCTCCGTCATCGGTAACGAATACCTCGTCGACAATCTTCATTCCTTTGGCGCCCTTAAGCTGCATCTTGAAGCCTTCGCTTCTTTCGACGTTAACGCCGACAGTCAAATCGCCGGTAAGCATAAGTACGTTACCTACACCTCCCATCTTCTTCTCGGCGGCTTTCGCTCCGAGAATACCGGGTTCGTGAGGATCGGGTCTTAAGCATGCGATTCTTCTTATTTCCTTATCGCAGTCGCAGTTAAAAGACATTACCTTTATTCCTTTGTTTACGGCTGCTTTGAACTTCTCATTGGCACCGCCCAGGAATCCCGGGAAAATGATACCGTCGAAATTTCTGTCGATTGCCGACTGTACCGTCGAACGAACCAGTTCGTCAAGCGATTCCTTGCCGTGAACAATCAAAGGAACATATTCGATAACGGCATTTTTGCCTTCAAGTTCTTTTTGTGCATAAAGAGCACCTTTTCTTACACCGTACCAGAAATCGTTGTCAAGCATGCTCATTTCAAGAATCTTGACCGTCTTGCCCGATGTCTTTTCAACGGGAACGACAGCGGTATTAAACTGCTTTAAGAGATTCTGAATACCCGAAAGCATGCCTTCGAGATTGTTCGTATTGACTCCGATTTTGGTGGATTCGGCCGCTACCTCTTCGGAAACCGCAGCTATCTCGTGAGTATTCTCACTGATGATCTGAGCCGTTTCGAAAAGATTCTCGGCCTTGGTCTTTGATTCGTCGGAGTTATCCGCCATTACATCAAAGAGACCCGAAATATCGTTAATATTGTTTTGAATAACCAATGAGCTTTCATTAATCTCCCTGAAGGAAGTATTAACGTTTAAGAAAGCATCCCTGCTGCGGTTAAAGGTCTTTTCGCAATTGGAAATACTGTCGTTAACCATGCGGCTGCTGCCCATGATTTCCTCAAGTATCTGGCTGATGGTCTGCATGCCGTCCCTGGTCTTGCCCGACATCACATTCATTTCATCCGCAACTACCGTAAATCCTTTTCCGGCCTGACCTGCTCTCGCGGCTTCAATCGAAGCGTTGAACGCAAGAAGTCTTAACTGGTCGCTTATCTCGACAATGAAATCTCCGACTTTACCGATTCTTTGGATTTCGTTGTTAAACTTTGAAAGGATTTCGTTAATCCTGTTCAAATCGGTCGCCATCGCGTCCATGTCTTTTTCGAGATCTTCGACATTGATCATACCCTTTTCGCTGGTATCCACGGTTCTGTCGAGGCTTTCCTTGATGGATTTCATCGAAGCGTCGATTTCCTGCATCTGGGTATTGTTGGATTCGATAAGTTTTAGATTGTCTTTTACGAGTTCGAGCTGTTCCGCGGTTTTAATCGCTACATTTGTTGCCCCATCCGCAATCTGTTCATTGCCTTTGACATTTGCTTCGACGCTCTCCGACAATACATCTATCGCATCCGAAAGCGTGACAACGTTAACCTTGGTGGCTTCGACAAAAGTCATAAGGTTGTTTTTAATGGAGTTGAACGCGCCGGCCATAATGGCATTGTCGTTGTCGATGTTTTCAAGACTTACGTCGTCGACATTCAACTTACCCTTTGTTATAAGCTCTGCCTGTTTTACTATTCTCTCCCGTGAATTCCTCTTCTTCAATAGGACGATCAGAAGCACTGCTATCGCAATCGCTTCAAGGATCGCAAGAACCAAAAAAGGTATAAAGCTCATATTGCTACCCCCTGTGCGGATTAATCTTCGTCGTAAGGTTGCATGGTAATTATCTTACCGTTCTCATCATACTTAAGCTCTCTGAACTTTACACATCTTCTGTGGTTTACGCCGCCCGAAAGTGACGAATCATGATAGAAAAGATACCATTTTCCGTCAATCTCAACGATCGAATGGTGTGTTGTCCATCCAATAACGGGCTCGAGGATTCTTCCCTGGTATGTAAAAGGTCCTTCGGGTGAATCGCCGATTGCGTATACGAGATAATGTGTTGTTCCGGTTGAGTATGAAAGGTAATATTTTCCGTTGTATTTGTGCATCCAGGGGCCTTCGAAGTATCTTCTGTCTTCGTCGCCCGCCTTGATGGGTTCACCGTTTTCGTCAAGAATTGTAATTTCCTTGGGTCCTTCGGCAAACTGAAGCATATCGTCGGTGAGTTTTGCCATCTGAGGTCCGAGTGCCTTTGCATCTGCGGGAATCTCTGCGGGATTTGCAACGAATTCGCCTGTCTGCCATTTTTCAAGCTGTCCGCCCCAGAGTCCGCCGAAATAAATATATGCGGAGCCGTCGTCGTCAACAAGAACGGCGGGATCGATACTGAAGCTTCCCTTAATGTAATCCGCTTCGGGTTTAAAGGGTCCTACGGGGCTGTCCGATACGGCTACACCGATATGGAATCTCAAATCCTTGTCTCTTGCGGGGAAATAGAGATAGTATTTTCCGTTCTTGAAAGCACAGTCGGGTGCCCACATCTGTTTGCTTACCCAGGGAACGTCTCTCATGTTTAAAGCTTCGCCGTTATCGATGCAGGGAGCATCAACATTATCCATTGAAAGGACATGGTAATCCTCCATCTGGTATTCATCACCGTCATCGTTGTCCTCGCCGTCATGCTCGAGATCGTGTGAAGGATATACGTAAATCTTTCCGTTAAATACATGAGCGGAAGGATCGGCGGTATAAATGTGTGTTACCAAAGGTTCTTTTTGTTTTGCCATTTTATAGGTCTCCTTTCAAAGCCTGAATTTTTAATTTTTTAAGGATTAAATCCTATTTTGATTATATCATAATTTCAAGGTCGCGCAATCGTTGTATTTGCTTTATTTTCAATAATTTCGGCGCATTTTTTGAATTATCTTCCGGAGTGGGTTCGATACCCTTTCGGGAATCAGTCATCAAGATTGAAATTCTCCGCCAGATAATCGTTTACGACCTTGATTACGGTCTGCTGTTTAAGATAATTTTCGCCGAATCTGTCTACAACGTCGCTTTGGCTGTCGCTCGAAAGACCGAAGGATGCGGTAACCTCTTTGACTTTTTCGTCGGTGATATTCAGACCGTATTGTTCGTAAAGTGCCTGCATTACAAGGTTTTTCTTGGCTTCCGTCCCGGCCGCTTCCCTGATGTACTGCCTGTATTCGCTCTTGCTCATTCCGCGCATGGTGTATACATCGTCATATGCATTGAATCCGTAAAGATTCTGATATGTGGCATTGGTTGTTTCATACTGTTTGTAATCCTTTGCCTTCATGAATTTTTTGACTTTGGAAAGATAACTTGCGGGATATGATTTGATTTCCGATTCCTGAACGACATATTCTTTCAGATAATTGTCAAAAGCCGTCTCGGCATAATTTCTTCTGTATTCTTCAAGAAATTCCTCGCAGTTTGCAACATTCGATCCGAAATTTCTTTTGACAAAATCATCGTTGAATTCAGCCGGCAAATAAATGCCGTTAATCGTAATCTCATAATCGGCGGTTTTGCCCGCGAGTTCCTCGTTGCCGAATTCTTCGGGATAATCGACTGAGATTTCAAAGGTCTCTCCGGTTTTATGACCGATAATCTGTTCATCGAATCCGTCGGGAAGATCTCCTGCGCCGAGTGTTACTCTCGTTCCGTTTCCGTTTGTGCTTCCGCCCTCGTATTCCTTTCCGTCTACTTTGCCGACAAAATCTAAACTTACGATATCTTCTTCTTTTACTTCAACACCCTTATTCGTGAAAAGTTCGGGATAAGAATCGACAATCGCGTTTATGTATGATTCTTCCTCATCCGCCGAGGGATAATAATCCTTTGCGTTTTTGTTTATCGCATCCAAATCAGCGAGTTTTACGTGTTTTGAAGCCTTAACGTTTTTGATAAGCCCGTTGTCGTCAAGTCCGATCGAATAATTCAAATCCTTCTCGGCACTTTTGTTGAAATCGAAAACAAGCGCGCCTACGATTATTCCGACCACCGCAATTGCCACTGCGATTCCGGCAATACGTATCATGGTCTGGCGTCTTTGGGCTTTTTTCAGTGCCTCCTTTTTTTTCTTCTGTTCGATAAGTCTTTTTTTCTGACTCATAACTTCCTCCGTAACTACGACTGATTGGCATCGGGTACACATTTATGCGATATTACCGCTTCGTAGTCGTATCCTCTGTCAGAGTTTCTGTTTATTTTCTTTAATTCGAAATATCTTAATTCGTTGTATGAAAGATTAAAAGACAGTTCTGCCTTTTTGCCTGAAATCATTTTCGAAGACGAAACGATTTCGGGTTCCGCCGCTTTTCTCAAAAGCTTTTTGTCCGCTTCGTCCGGCGAAGAAGGCTCGCCCATTTCATGCCATGTCTTCAAAGGATTGCCGTGTTCCTCGTTGACGATTTCCTCAAAGCAGAAATATTCTCCGTCTTCGAGTCCTTCGATTTCGAGTTCAACCGGCAAATCTTTCTTTTCGAGATGAAAATCGGGGTTCCACAAAACGCCGCGTATTGCGCCGTCTTTTGTTTTAACCGCAACGCAGTTATCCTCTTTTACGATACATTCGCCTTCAAGTCTTTTGTAGAAGGAAAAGGTGTGGAACGTGGGCTTTTTGATAAGGCCGTCGGCCACCAGACCGAATCCGCCGTGGAAAGGCGTAAACGGCACGCCGAATTCCTCAAACACGTCTCCGAATGTCCAGTAGGAATAAGAATCGTGTTTGTCTCCGAGGCGCGAAAGCATATGAGCAACATATGCCGCATTGAGCGCGGTATCGTGAATCGGGGCGTTCGGAACATAGGATGTATTGAATTCCGTGATAAAAAGTTGCATTCCCCTGAATTCGTCATAGGAATCCACGATATCCCTCGATCTTTCAAGCCATCCGAAGGCAACTTCGGGTTCATGCAAATCTATATAGGCATAATGCCCCTGCATTTTGGGCATATAGCTGGTGTAATGGTGTCTTGAAACGAAATCAAGCGGCAGATTTTTCTCTTTTACGTAATCAAGAAAACTTTTAAGCCATCTTTCGTCGTCCACGCCGCAGATGGCGGGTCCGCCGACCTTAATGTTTTCGTCGATTTCCTTGATGCCCTTTGCCGTAAGTTCGTAAAGCTTGAAATATTCCTCCATGTCGGCGTCTTTCCAGAACGAAGTAAGATTCGGTTCGTTCCATACTTCGACGGGCCAGGTTTCGACTTCCTCTCTTCCGTAGCGATTCATCAGATGAGAGAGAGTTGCCTGCACGAGTCTGACCCATTTATCGTAATCCTTGGGAGGAGTGATATTTCCTTTCCAAAAGAATGTGGTTTCTTCGCCGGATGCGAGATCCTCAGGCATGAAACCAAGTTCCAAAAGGGGCTTGATGTTAAGCTCGAGATAAGAATCCATAACCATGTCAAGATAAGTAAAACAGTACTCTTCCACAGCAGGTTCGTCTCTGAAACTTCTGTCCCTGAAAATCGCCATGTATTTTGAAAAGAGGCCGTGACCTCTGATATACGAAAAACCTATTTCATCCTGAACCAGTTTCAGCTGGTCAAGATACTCTTTGTGCAAAGCAAGATCCATTCTTCCGGTTCCGACGCAATGACAAGCTTTGTTATTAAAATTCAATGTCTTTTTTAAGTCTGCTCTGTATTTCATTTTCGCTCCGTTCTTATTGTATTTCGGCTTTAAATATAATCAAAACTGATTGTACCATATTTACACGGCAGATTCTATATTACATTACTTATATTTTAATATTTATTTATATGTTTTCCCGTAAAAAGCCACCCCCTTTTAAAGGAGTGGCTTTTTTATGTTATTACACCTATTTACAATTTATGTTTCTAGTTCTTTGCCAAAAGCTTGAAGCCTCTCTTGGATACTACGTCGAAGATAACGGCTGCAAGAAGAACGAGACCTTTAACAACCTTCTGCATGTTCTGGTCAACGCCGAGGATAAGCATACCGAGGTTGATGACACCCATAAGGGTCGCACCGATGATTGCACCGGGAACGGTACCGATTCCGCCGTATGCGGAAGCACCGCCGATGAAACAGGAAGCAATGGCATCCATTTCGTAGTTCTGACCGTACTGAGGCTGAGCCGATGTCATACGGGCAATTGTAATCATACCTGCAAGTGCTGCCAAAAATCCCATGTTCATATAAGCAAGGAAATATGTTCTGTTTGTGTCGATACCCGAAAGTCTTGTTGCTTTCTCGTTACCGCCGACTGCGTAGAAATAACGTCCGAAAGTCGTGTTCGATGTGATGTAGGTATAAATGATGATTACAACCATAACTATGATAAGAACCGTAGGAATACCTTTGTACATCGAGAGCAAAACGGTTACGGCAATCAAAACTGCCGAAATCAAAACCATTTTTACAATCCAGGGAGCGGGTTTTTCAACTTCGTATCCTTTTTTGAGTCTCTTATATCTTCCGAGAATCTGAAGTACAAGGAATAATGCAACCGCCAGGAAACCTACGATAAGACATGTTATGTTAAAAGTAATAAACTTTTCGGGATCATCCGGCGTGGGAGTATCAATTCTAAATACCGGTCCGGGAACATAGCAGTCCGCACCGCCGCCGAAGAATTTAACGAATCCGACCTTGTCCGCAATGGGAATTGTAAGACCTTCCAATACCACGTTACTTAAGCCTCTGTAAATAAGCATTCCGGCAAGCGTAACGATGAACGGGGGAATTCTTACGTATGCAATCCAGAAAGCCTGTGTTGCACCGATAAGTGTTCCGATTGCAAACATTATAATAACCGCTATGGGCCATTCTACTTTGGCATTTACCATAAGAGTGGCACCTACGGCACCTACGAAACAAACTACCGAGCCGACCGAAAGATCGATGTTACCTCCGGTAAGGATACAAAGAAGCATACCGGTTGCCAAAACGAACACGTATGCGTTCTGGGAAATAATATTACTTATGTTTATGGGCAAAAGTATCGTTCCTCCCGTACTTATGGCAAAGAATGCCACTACCAGAGCGAGTACGATAACCATTGCATATTTTTTGACAAATTCAATGACTTTTACGCTGTCATTCTTTTTTTCCATCACTCTTCTCCTTTATCTTGAAATTTGTTGAATGTATTCAAAACGAATTGTATCGTTATTCGCTTTCGCTTTGGATAATGCAGGTCATGATTGCTTCCTGCGAAGCTTCTTCCGCCGTCATTTCACCGACGATTCTTCCTTCATTCATAACGTAGAATCTGTCGCACATACCGAGAAGTTCGACCATATCCGAAGATATCATGATTACTGTCTTTCCTTCGGATGCAAGCTGATTCATAATGCAGTAAATCTCGTATTTCGCACCGACATCGATACCACGTGTGGGTTCATCGAGAATCAATACATCCGGTTTTGCAAACATCCATTTTGCGAGAAGAACTTTTTGCTGGTTTCCGCCGCTTAAATTTCCGACGTTCTGTTCAACCGTAGGACATTTTGTTTTAAGTTTTTCTTTATATTCGACCGCAACCGCGAATTCTTTGTCTTTATTGATGACGGTGTAACGGCTTACTTCCGAAAGATTTGCCAAAGTGGTATTGAACTTGATTGAATTGCTCAAGATCAGTCCGTTGCCCTTTCGGTCTTCGGTTACATATGCAAGGTGGTGCTGAATCGCATCCTGAACACTGTTGAGGTGGATTTCTTCTCCGTCTTTGAAAATTCGGCCTTTGATTTTTTCGCCGTAACTCTTGCCGAATACGCTCATTGCGAACTCGGTACGTCCCGCACCCTGCAAACCGCATATTCCGAGTATTTCGCCCTTTCGTGCATAAATATTTACGTTATCGATAACCTTCTTTTCGGAATAAATGGGATGATATGCGTTCCAACCCTCAACCCTGAAGCAGATGTCTCCGATATTCTTTTCTCTTTTGGGGAAACGGTCTGACATTTCTCTTCCTACCATTCCCTTGATGATTCTGGATTCGGAGATGTCGTCTGTTTCCTTATCGAGCGTTTCGATTGTGGATCCGTCACGGATAACCGTAATCTTATCTGCAACATAAGAAATTTCGTTGAGTTTGTGAGATATGATAATCGAGGTCAGGCCTTCTTCTTTGAATTTCAAAAGAAGATCCAATAAATCCTTCGACTCGTTTTCGTTAAGTGATGATGTCGGTTCGTCAAGGATCAAAAGTTTTGCTTTTTTTGCAAGCGCTTTTGCGATTTCTACCAGCTGCTGTTTTCCGACACCGATATCTTTAATCAAGGTACGTGAAGATTCTTTAAGTCCTACCGTTCTTAAATATTCATCACTCTTACCGTATGTTTCAGTCCAATCAATCTTCCAGGAATTTCCTCTTTCGTTTCCGAGGAACATATTCTCTCCGATTGTCATATAAGGAATGAGCGCAAGTTCCTGATGAATAATAACTATTCCCAATGCTTCGCTGTCCTTAATGTTCGTAAATCTGCATTCTTGACCGTTATATAATATTTTTCCTTCGTATGATCCGTAAGGATAAATACCGCTTAATACATTCATCAATGTCGATTTACCCGCTCCGTTTTCGCCTACGAGAGCGTGGATTTCGCCTTCTTCTACCTGAAGGTTGACATTGTCAAGTGCTTTAACGCCCGGGAATATCTTGGTTATATTTTGCATTTCAAGTAATATTTTGGCCAATTTTATCCCTCCTGATTTAAATTTCGGTTAATTTATCAAAACCTGTTTTGTCACAATTTTTCTTTTTACATAGTTAAGTCCCCTTTAATAGTCATGAAAAAAGGGGACTTAACCTTATGTAGGGAATGAGATGAATTTAATTCAACTCATTAGGGAACTACTGTAACTGCTCCTCTGTGTAGTACTTGGAATCAATCAAAATCTCTTTGTAGTTGTTAGCATCTGCGAATACCGGCTCGCAAAGGTATGAAGGAACAACCTTAACGCCGTTGTCGTATGTTTCTTTATCGTTAACGGGAGCTTCTGTGCCCTTAAGGATAGCGTCTACCATCTTAACTGTCTGAGATGCAAGTGTACGTGTATCCTTGAAGATTGACATAGACTGCTTGCCTGCAAGCATGTTCTTTACGTTAGCGATATCGCAGTCCTGACCTGTGATGATGGGCCAGTTGTTGTGGTTGCCTGCGTAGTTTGCAACAAGTGCGTTTGTTACACCGAAAGCTGTAGAGTCATTTGAACACATAACTGCGTCAAGCTGTGTGCCGTCTGCATAGTTAGCGGAAATGATAGCTTCCATTCTTGCCTGAGCTGCATCGGATGCCCAGTTAGCTGTAGCAACCGTATTGAAATCGATCTGATTTGAAGGAACTGTAATCTGGCCGTTCTCGATGTAAGGATTAAGAACTTCCATAGCACCGTCATAGAAGAACTTAGCGTTGTTGTCACCGGGGTCACCTGTGAAGATTTCCATGTTGTATCCGCTCTTGCCGTCTTTAAGACCTAACTGATCTTCGATGTACTGGCCCTGCTTTGTACCAACAAGCTTGTTATCGAATGTTGCATAGTATGTAACAGCGTCCGTGTTCATGATCAAACGGTCATATGCGATAACTTCGATACCTTTTTCTTTTGCCTTTTCAAGAACTGTACCGAGTGAATTACCGTCGATAGAAGCGATAACGAGTACGTCACATCCCGAAGCAATCATGTTCTCGATCTGAGTAACCTGAGTATTGATGTCGTTTGATGCATACTGAAGATCTACTGTGTAGCCGGCAGCTTTAAGCTCTTTCTCCATGTTGGAGCCGTCCTGGTTCCATCTCTGTAAATCCTTTGTAGGCATTGCAACGCCGACTTTCTTACCGCCTGCACCGCCTGCTGTACATCCAACAAGTGATGTAGCTACCATACCGGTTGCAAGAAGAACACTGAGTAATCTTTTTTTCATTTCTTTACCTCCCATAAAAATGTGAAATGTTAGTTTCATGACTACAGATAAACCTTAACACACCTTTTCGCAAAAAAAATTGCAAGATTCTTCAATTTTTTGATATCTTTCAAAATCAAAAAAAGTGTATGCTATCAAAAAATTGTCAGCATACACTTTTAATTGACAAAAAAATGCTATACCCTTATTCCTCATCCGGAACATTCAGATAAACGTCCTCTCTGGAATGGAAACCGCTGTTGATAATGACTTCGTCAATGTTATCCGCCGTAACCGGAATGGGGGTAAGACTTATGTAGGGAACATCGAACGTTCCGTTGTTCATCGTCTCTTCGGTACCGATGTCTTCGTTTTTGGCAAGTTTGATTGCGCATTCGGCCGCCTGTTTTGCAAGAGCGTCAACCGGTTTGTACACGGTCATAAGCTGTGTGCCTTCCACGATTCTCTGGCAGGCTTCAAGATCCGCATCCTGTCCGGTAACCGGAATATTTCCCGCAAGCCTCTGTTCGGAAAGGGCCGCCACAACCTTGCTGGCTATATTGTCGTTTCCGCACATAATCGCATCCGCTTTGGATATCGTATCTATATTGGAATAAACATATTCATAGGCTATTTCCGCTCTCCAGCCTTCGCAATGCGTTCTGTCGGCAATCGTAACATTGTTTTGATTCATTACGTTCAAAAAGCCTTCTTCGAGAGCCGGCACATTGTAATCCGCGGGCGAACCGCCTATCATTACGATATTGCTGCCCTCTCCGATGCCGGATGCCACAAGCGTTTCTCCCATCTGCGTTCCGACGGTGGTGTTGTCGAAAGAAATATAAAGATCCAAATCGGAATCCCTTATTATTCTGTCGTAGGCTATGACTTTTATTCCGGCGTTCTTTGCTTTTCTGACTTCTTCGGAAAGCGTGTCGGCATCAATGCATATAATAACGATAACATCCACGTCCTGCTCGATGAGATACATAATCTGCTTTTTCTGTTCCTCGATATTGCCGTTGGCGTTCTGTACGTTTACCTCCGCTCCCATTTCCTTGGCCGTGGACACAAATACATCCCTGTCCCTTTGCCATCTTTCGATGACAAAAGAGTCAAAGGCCATACCGATTTTGACCGTATCGGGTTCTTTTTCGGTTTTTTCACCCGAATCGCCTTCTTTTCGCGTGCAAGCGCAAAGAAGCCCGAGTGCAAGAACAATGCTTAATACTTTGCAAAATAATCTCTTTGTCTTTTTCATATTTCAAACCTGTATAAATATAGTTTCGATACCTTGCGGTTAAAGTGCGTCCTTGTATTCCGTGGGAGATACGCCCTCGTATTTTTTAAATGCCCTGCTGAAATAGTTCGGATCGGAAAAACCTACCGAAAAACTTATCTCTTTGACCGAAGCTTCCGATTCGGAAAGCATCTTCTTTGCATTTTCGATTCTTACCCTGCTTAAATATTCGACGTAATTTTCTCCGGTCTCCTGTTTGAAAAGTTTGCTGAAATAATAGGAACTTATGTTGCAGTATCTCGAAATATCGTCAAGGGAAATATCCTTCATGTAGTTTCTGTTAATGAATGCTTCGGCTTTTTCGATGAGGCTCTCCGATTTTTCGCTTCGGTTGTTCTCGACTTTTTGCGTAACTTCGACGATCTTTTTCAAGAACCAGTCCTTAATGTCATCCGTATCTTCCATTCCCATCACGGTCGGGAGATAATCCGTGCGGCTCTTGAATTCGTATGTGTTTCCGCCCTTGATGTACAAAAGCCTTTCGGCATAAAGAACAAATTCCAAAACCTTGAGTCTTATATCCATCAGACCGTCGGGGAAATTTTCAACCATCCAGTCGAAGTACTGTCTCGCCGCATTTCCGGCACCCACGTAATCGCCTTTTTCAACCATTTCGAATATTCTGTTTTCCGTTTCGACGGGATAATTCTCTTCGTAATCGCATCTCAAATCCAAATCGTCCGCATGCGCGACTCTTCCGTTTGCGCTTAAAATTGCCTGCAGCGCTTCATCATAGGATTCGTTCAGTCTGGAGAATTCTTTTACGCCGCCGATTCCGATTTTAAAGTCTCCCGACAGTTTCTTTTGAAGCGTGCGCGTAAATTCCCTGGTCTTTTCTATAAGCGCGTTTCTGTCGGAATAATCCATTTCCTTCTTTTCGTAAGGAACAAGCACCGCGATTTTGTTGGACATGACGTTTCCGACCGTTCCGCCGCAGAAATCCTTGATATAGGATCTTAATTCGGAATAGTGGTTCTGAAGACGCACGCTGCTTCCCACCGCATTGGTAAGTTTGGACTCCTCGTCCTGCTCTCCGCAGACAACCGCCATCATGTATCCGTAATCTTCTTTTATTCCGAGGATGTTTTTGTAATTGTAAGCTTCTTCGGAAAATTTGTTTTGAAGAAAAATACTGTAAATAAGACCGCTCTCGAGCATCGGAATGACCATTTCCATTTTTTCCATGATCATAAGGTCGTTGCTTCTTCTGGCTCTTTCCTTGTCAATCATGTCCATGGCGCGTTTAACGACGGATATGATTTTGTTCTTTTCCATCGGCTTGGTAATATAATCCAAAACGCCGAGTTTGATGGCTTCGGTCGCATAATCGAATTTATCGTAGGCGCTCATTACGATAAAGATAACATCCTTGTTCTTTTCCCGGATTTCCTTCATCGCATCGATACCGTTGATTCCGGGCATCTGAATATCCATGATGGAAATGTCCGGGCGGAAAGTTTCCGCAAGCTCGATAACGCTTCTTCCCGTTTTGGCATATTCGATTGTGCATTCTTTGCCGAATTCTTTTTCAAGGACGAATTTGAGTGAATCTATAACGATTCCTTCGTCATCGGCAATCATAATTTTATACATTGTTCCGCTCCCTTATATCTCATTCCCTTTGCGGTTTATTATTCTTTTGAAAGTTTGATTATTACTTCCGTTCCCTTGTTTTCGCCTTCGCTTATTATGGATACGCTGTCCTCACTGTCGGTAAAGAGTCTGATTCTGTTAATGACATTGTTCATGCCGATGCCGTGCGCTCCGACAGGCGAAGGTTTTTCGTCTTCTCTTAATTTTCCGCTTAAAACTTTGTCTATCATTTCAACGGACATTCCGATACCGTTGTCCTTTACGCTGATGCAGACAAAATCGTCCTTTGAATAAACGCGGAGGGTGATTTTTCCCTTTCCTTCCATTTCTTTTATGCCGTGATTGACGGAATTCTCAACGACGGGCTGAAGAATCATGCTGGGCATCAAAACATCGATAACGCTCTCGTCAATGTCTTTTTCGTATTTGATGTCTCCCGAAAAACGAACATTCAGAATATAAATATAATGATCGATAAGGTTGATTTCGTCGCGAAGTTTTACGGTCGTATTTCCTTCGCGTACATTGTATCTGAAAAATTCGGCGGTGTTTTGAATGTAATCGTAAGTTCTTTGCGCTTCTTCCATCATTGCAAGCTGTGCGCCGGCGTTTAATGTGTTAAAAAGGAAATGCGGGTTAATCTGCGTCTGAAGGTATTTAAGCTGCGCCTCCTTAAGATTGGCTTCGATTCTGAGTTCCTTCTCCTGCATGTTACGCTCGTATTCCATGTTTTCCTTAATCTGCTCGATATACTGTCTGATGCTGACTACCATGTTGTTGAAGGTCTTTGTTACGACACCTATTTCATCGTTCGACGTAATGGGAATCGTTTCTATTTCAAAATTACCCTTTGCGACTTCATCGGCGGATTTGGCAAGCTTTCTGACGGGATCCATGAGCGAACTGGTAAAACCGATCACAAAAAGCGTACTTCCAAGTGCCGCACCGAACATAACGATAAGAGTAACCGTTTCGAAAAATCTGAATGCGGTGAGCAAATCCTTAAAGTTTGTGGAATTGCTTTTGAATCTTTCTTTGTTAAGACTGTTGATGTATGTGTTTATGTAATTGTACAGTCTGCTTGCCTTGTCGTATTCGCTGCTGTACTTTTCTACGTTTCTTCCTCTCTTGGCTTCAATGGCATAACCCGTGGTCTGAAGATATTCCTCGGACATGTTTCTTATGTTTTTTTCCATAAGATCGTAACTGTCGCCGGATACGTCATTGTTGAGTTCGCTGATCAATTTGTTGTAATCCTGCTCGCTCTTGTAATATTTTTCAAGCGAATCCGTGGTCTTGGTGTTAAGATAGTCCGTCATGCTGCTTTGAACTTCACCGATGGACATGGCAAGTTCGTTTAATTTGATATTGTCGCGGTATACCGAATCCATTTCTCCGGTCATTCTGTTGATACCGATGACAAGCATGATGTTTACGATAAAAATCAGGACACTCGCCATGATGAATATACTGCTTAATTTGACCTGCAAAGAAATCGGGGGTCTTGAATGTTTTTCTCTCATTCCGTTGCCTCCTCTGTTTCTTTCAGGTAGTCTTTTACATTGTTTTTGTCGATAAGCGTAACGTCTACAAGTTTCAGCTGGCTTATGTTTCCGGTCTCTTCGAATTCTTTTATGGCATCAACGCAGTAAACACCCATCTGGTGCGTATCAACGGATACGGTCGAATGAATGACGTTACGGGAAATGCCCCTCAATATGGATTCCGAATCGTAATATCCGAGAATCAGGGATTTACCTACCTTGTTGTAGTCGACGAGGGACTGATAAACACAGTTGGTGTCGGTCTCGTTTAAGCAGACGATAACGTCGGGAGTTTCCTGCGATCTGAAAATATCACGTATGGATTCTTCCGTGGTAAATGTGTTTCTGTTATCCACATAGGCAAGCTCCATGTCTATATTCGTCTGTATGTCCTGCTCCGTGGAAATTACGTTTTTGATACCCGAAACAACGAGGTTCTGGCTGGAGTTGGCGGAATACGAATTGACAAGAACAACCACTTTCAAAACATCGTTCATGTGGGTCGATGCCGTGGTATTCGAAAGTTCGGATTCCTTTGCAATCTTTATGATCTGCTTGCCGTATTCGCGTCCGAGGCTGTAACTTCCGACGGAAACATAACAGCATCTTGCGGAATTGGCGCTGTCTCCGTACACCGTAACAACGGGAATATCCTCTCTGACCGCTTCGTTTATAAGCAGATTCATTTCCTCGCTCTCTTCGGAATAAAGAATAATACCGTCCACATTCGAAGCGATGGCTATTTCCATAAGTTCTTTTTCGTCGTAATCCTCGGACAGATTTTCACCCATCATCTCAACGTAAACGCCGTTTTTGACTCCTTCTTCGAATGCACCCTTGTAAACCGACTTCCAAAAATCGAGTTCCCTGTCCGAAGTGATCATTACATAATATTTATTGAAATCGGCATCCGATGCGTCGACATCGAGCCCCGTAATCGATTTGTGAGATTCGCCGGATTTGCCGGCAGCCTTAATCGAACGCGAAAAATACATCGAAACGGCAAAAGAAATCAGGACCACAATAAAAATCATGGCCGAGTAAACAAGAAGTATTTTTTTGGTGGAATATCTCTTTTTTTTCATTTTTTTGTACACAAAAAAGTGCGAAAGCACTCGTCTTTCGCACTCAATTATATCAATTAATCCCTCCAAACTCAATATGATATAACCCGCGTAAATTGCCCGATCAGCCTCTCATCGCACGGTCCGTTCTTATTTGCGCAAAGCAGTCTTCACTGTCGAGGATTTCGCTCATTGCGACGCATCCCTTGGCCGAACGCATTTTGGAAACCGTTTCGGAAAGAACCTTGTAGTTTAACTGCGTACCTGCGGAATCGCATTTGTATTCAACCGCCCTGCTTGCGGAAATTCCGAACCTTCCGGCTTCCTTGATCGCATCGATGTTCGCGCCGAGGAAGAGGAATTCCCATCCGTATTTTTCCTTCTGCCTCTCAACCATGTTTTTTATCTTGGAATAATTGTATTTTTTGCTGGCATTTTCCATGCCGTCGGTTGTTATGATAAAAATGGTTTTTTCGGGACTGTCTTTGCCGAGTTTTTTATGAACGTTGCCCATATGATGAATCGCAAGACCGATTGCGTCAAGAAGCGCCGTGCAGCCTCTGACATAATACTGTTTGTCGTTCATGGGCTCAATCTTTGAAATATCGACTCTGTCATAAACCACTTCCGTGGTATCGTCGAAAAGAATTGTCGAAACCATCGCTTCGCCGTCTTCCTTTCTCTGCTTTTCGATCATCGAATTGAATCCTCCGATGGTATCCGCTTCAAGTCCTCTCATCGATCCGCTTCTGTCAAGAATGAAAACTATTTCCGTTAAATTCTTCTTCATATTTTTGCCCTCCGTTTTTTTATTTTTTTGTTAGTTTTCCTTTGTTGAGCACATAATATCAGAAAGACAAAAAAATAAGGTCGCTTCGAAAGCGACCCTGAAAAATTTTGAAAATTATTTATTTTATCACGCATTCGAGACCGTGGTTTTCGAGCTGAATGTCTATTTCGACCATATCGTAAATGCCGTTTTCGATAAAATACGAGAAGATGACATCCGTTTTGTCGCACGGCGAAAGCGCATATCCCGCGCGTGAGAGCAAATCCTTTGTCTCGTCGAGATTGAGCCTTGCTCCGACGCAAAGGCAGAGTGCGGTGATTTTTTGCGGATGTGCGTCGGGATTGTTTTTTATTTTGGAAAAAGTTTTCTTGTCCACGACCGCATTTTTGTAAACGGAAGCATTGTTCATGCCTTTTGATTCGATAAGATACAAAAGGTATTCCGAAAAAGTATCGGTTAAATGTTTCATTCTCTCTTTAAGACCGTCAGAGATAACCGACTGCATTTCGTCATATTCTTCATCGGATTTTTCGGCGGTTTCGAGTTCGATTGTCTTTTCTTCAAAGGCAAGTGACCTCTCTTCGCTTCCTTTGGCGCTTTTTTCGGAAGGAAGTATATTTGCAAGGAAAGACATCGGGCGCCTTTTTTTCTTTTCTTTCTCTTCCCCGGAAAGATAATTCTCGGCAAGAAGCCTTGCGGAAGCCCTGTTGATATAAAGATCGTCCGATACCCTCGGAGATATTGCCTGAGAGGCTGCACAAGACGCCGCACCCGCCATATATTCGTCTTTTATCGCTTTTTCGACATAATTGCTGTTTATGTATTCTTCGAGTTCGGGCGTGACTTTTTGCCCGAGTTTAAGCGATTCTTCGTCAAAAACCGTAAGATAAACCAAAAGGTCTTTTTCTTTTAAAAAATCGTTTATTCCGTCAATTGCGATTCTTAATCCTTCTTCCTTCGGATAACCGAAGCTTCCCGTGGAAATAAGAGGAAACGCCACGGATTTGAAAGAATTCTTTTCAGCAAGCTGAAGCGCTTTTTTGTATACTTTACGAAGTTTTTCGTCCTCTTTGTGACTGCCGTCGATAAATTGCGGGCTTACGGCGTGAATGATGTTCTTTGCGCCAAGAGAGAAACCCGGAGTAAGAAAAACTTCTCCCTCTTTGACTTCGCCTATATTCTCTTTTCTGTACGATAAAAGGGTCTCATAACCCGCCGCCTCGTAAATTGCCCGATCGCATCCGTTGCCGACAAAAACCTTTGCATTCGCCGTATTGACGATTGCATCGACTTCCATTTTTGTTATGTCGTTTCTGACGATTTTAAGTGCCATAATTCTCTCCCCCGTTTTCACACTTAAGGCATCATATCAAAAAAGCCCGCGGCAACATGGCGTACGCGGGCATTTTTCTTCTAAGATATCGGCTCGAAATCGGCCGCACCGTGTTTGCATAAAGGACATACAAAATCTTCGGGAAGTTCATCGCCTTCGTAAACATAACCGCAGACTTTGCAAACATAACCCTTCTTGCCCTCGGTATCGGGCTTGGGTTTGACATTCGACTGATAAAAGGTATATGTCATCGTTTCTTTGTCGGAGAGCACTCTGGCTTCCGTCACGGTACAGATGAACATTCCATGGGTATCCAGATCGACGTACTGTTCAACCTTAAGCGACATAAAAGCATTGATGTATTTCGAAAGGAATACAAGGCCGTTGTCCGAGCGGAGAAGATTTTCTTCGTTTTCGAACTTATCCGCGTTTCTTCCGCTTCTGAAACCGAAGTTTTCGAATACCGAGAAAGGAGCTTCAACCGAAAGGCAGTTGACGTTCATGATACCGGTCTGCTTGATTACGTGATGCGAATAATTGTCTTTGTTGATGCATACCGCAACACGGTTGGGCGAACTCGTAACCTGCGAAATCGTATTGACGATAAGTCCGTTGTCTTTTTTGCCGTCATTGGATGTTACGACATAGAGGCCGTATCCTATCTTAAAGAGCGCCGTAAGATCGTTCTTGTTTGCGGTCTCTTCCCTGATTGCCCTGTAATCCATGCAAAGTTCGTTTGCAAGCTCATCGATCTGAGCCTTGCTTTCATCGTTTAGGGCTGAAAGAATTTTAACGGTGGTATCCGTAAAAGTAATATTCTTACAGCCTTCGAGCATACCCTTCATGGTCTTTGCCGCAAGAGGCGCCCACGAACCGTTTTCGATAAGTCCGACGGTTTTGTTTTTGAATCCTCTTTCGACAAGATGATTGATGAATTCCCTCATAAAAGGGAAAATCTCTGCATTGTATGTCGTGGTCGCAAGAACTATCTTGCCGTATCTGAACGCATCTTCCACGGCTTCTGCCATATCGTCTCTCGCAAGGTCTGTAACCGCAACCTTCGGACAGCCGTTGGCTTTTAATTTTTCGGCGAGTAATTCGACCGCCTTTTTGGTATGACCGTATACGGATGTATATGCGATAACGATTCCGTCCGTCTCGACACCGTATGTTGACCAGATATTGTAAAGGTTAATGTAATAACCGAGGTTTTCGCTTAATACGGGACCGTGAAGGGGACAGATAATCCGAATGTCAAGTCCTGCGGCTTTTTTAAGAACGGCCTGAACCTGTGCTCCGTATTTGCCCACGATACCGAAATAGTAGCGTCTTGCTTCGCATGCCCAGTCTTCTTCGACGTCAAGCGCTCCGAATTTGCCGAAGCCGTCTGCGGAGAAAAGTACTTTGTCGTACGAATCGTATGTCATGATTACTTCGGGCCAGTGAACCATGGGTGCTGCCACAAAATTAAGCACATGCTTTCCGAGCGAAAGGGAATCTCCCTCCGCTACCACGATTCTTCTGTCTTCGAAATCCTTTCCGAAGAAATTCATCATCATGGTAAATGCTTTGGCGGAAGATACGATTGTCGCATCGGGATAGGCATTTGCGAAATTGACTATATTGGCGGAATGGTCGGGTTCCATATGCTGAACGACAAGATAATCCGGTTTTCTTCCGTTTAACGCATTCGCAAGATTGTCGAGCCATTCATGCGTGAAATTTTTGTCCACGGTATCCATTACCGCAATTTTTTCGTCCGTAATAAGGTACGAATTGTAAGCCATTCCGTTGGGAACGTCGTACTGTCCTTCAAAAAGATCTATTTTGTGATCGTTGACTCCAACATATATGATATCGTTTGTTACACCCATACGTAACCTCCTTTGAAATACCTTTTGCATGTCGAAACATACCTTTTACATTATACTTTGAAACGGCTTATTTTTCAATTTGGCTCTCCTGCGCTTTGAGATTTTTAAGAAAATACAATCCGCCGAAAAGAGATATGAAAAATGCAATCATATCGGCTGCAGCCTGCGAAAGCTGAACGCCCGTTATTCCCAAAAACTTCGGGAGGATGAGGATTACCGGAATAAAGCAGAGCCCCGAACGGCAGGACGAAATAACCGTCGCGCCGAAAGCCCTTCCCGAAGCCTGCAAAAGCATATTCGTCAAAATAATCCACACTCCGAAAACATATGTTATACACTGCGCGCGAAGAGCAAACGAACCGATTTCGGAAACAACTTCATCGTCTCTGAACCATGGCACGATAACGGGCGCAAACACAAAGCAGAGGATTCCGATTCCAAACATCAATATTGCGCATACTTTTACGGAAAAGAAAAACGCTTCCCTCACCCTGTTGTATTTGGCGGCACCGTAATTAAAACTGCAAACGGGCTGAAATCCCTGGCCGAAGCCTATAACCGCCGAATTAAGCGACATGCTTATCTTTGATACGATTGCCATGCCCGCCAATACCGCATCCGCCATATCGGGAGCGGAAAATTCTTTCGCGACAACATTCAGAAGTATGGCGGAAACGCTGGCAAGTCCCTGTCTGAAAAGCGAAGGCAGACCGCCCGCCACGATTTCCCAAAGATATCTGAATGCGAAAGGATTCTTTTTTAGGGTAATTCTTATGTTTCCGGCTCTTCTTGTCGCAAGAAGAAGGAGGACAAAACTTACCGCCTGACCCGAAACCGTGGCGATAGCGGCGCCCATGATTCCGAGTTTGAATACGAACATAAGCAGCGGATCGAGTCCGATATTGATGATTGCGCCCGCCATTATTCCGAGCATTGCGGTTTGGGCATTACCCTGATATCTTATCTCGTTGTTTAAAACAATCGAGGACATCATCCACGGCGCACCTATTAAAATCGGTCCCATATAGGAACGCGCATACGGAAGAATCGTGTCCGTGGAACCGAGCAGATATGCAAGAGTGTCGAGATTCAAAAGACCGACGATGGCAAATATAACGCCAAAAGAAAAAGCAAACGCGAATCCTGCATTGGCTATCACTTTTGCTTCATCTTCTTTTTTTTCTCCGAGTTTTCTGGCAAGAAAATTACCCGAGCCGTGTCCGAACATGAATCCGAACGCCTGGATTATTGCCATCAGAGAAAAAACAACGCCGACCGCACCCGATGCCGATGTGTTGATTTTGCCTACAAAATAGGTATCAACCATATTGTAAAACGAAGTTACCAGCATGCTTAAAATCGTCGGAACCGCAAGTTTTCCGACAAGCCCGGGTACGGGCTCCGTCGTCATTTTTATGAATTTCTCGTCCTGTGTCATATTTAAATTCCCGGATTATCAGAAATTTTCTATTACGGCTTTGAAACCGCCTTCTTTAAATATGTTTTTGTAATAAGCAAGTTCGTCATGAATGATTTCGTCGATAACTCTCATGCCGAGAAGTTCAACAGGGGCTTTGTCGTCCGTAAGAAGCAAATCTCCGGGCTCGTAAACCGTAAGTTTTTCGTCTACTTTACCCAAAAGCCATACAAGTTCGGGATCTTCCTCCATTGCGGCGTTTTTTGCAAACACCTCAATCATTTCGGGATTGTTGGAAGCAAAAACTTCCCTGTTTGAATTTCCGAAAGTATCAACGTAATAAATCTCGTCGAAAACCCTTGCCACGGTATCGGGAATATATTCGTTGATACCGCCTTCGCGGTTACTCTTCATATTCATGTTTACGACCATTACTCCGTCTTCTTTCAAATGGTCTTTTACAAGTTGAAAAAACTCAACCGACGACATCTGAAAAGGGATTGTGATATCCTGATACGCGTCCACAAGGATTACGTCGTATTTTTTGTCGATTGCGTTAAGATAGGCTCTGCCGTCGTAGGTTACGACTTCAATGTCTTCGGGAAGCTCGAAATATTCTTTTGCAAGCTTTGTAATCTTATCGTCTATTTCCACACCCGTTATATTTATGTCCTGATCGAAATATCTGCGGCACTGAGTCGCAAAAGTACCCGTACCGTTACCGAGAACAAGAATGTCCATTTCATCTTTTTCTTTCAGATCGCACATATAGGGAGCAGCCATCGCGAAGTCGTAGCAGAGACCCGTAAGCCCTTTTTCTTTTAAATATACGGACTGTACGCCGAACAATACGTTTGTCGAAAAATAAATCGCTCTGTCGTCTTCGTATACTCTAAGATAATTGTAAATCGACTCTCCCTCGTAAATAAGGTTGTTCTGCCAGAAAGCGAAATTGCTCCTGTGTCCGAATACTATGCAGAGAATGAAAATCAGCATTCCGACGGGGAGTCTTTTGATTTTCTTCATGCTTATTTTCGAAGAGATAAAATATACTGCCGAAAGTGCCAGAAGAATTCCCGCGAAAATAAGGAACGAAATCGATGTTCCGACGGCGGGAATACTGATGAATGTGGGTACAAATGTACCGATAATGCTTCCTATGGTGTTTGCGGCATTGAGATTGCCGACAAGTTTGCCGTTGTTGTCAAGATTGTCCACGGTGTATTTAACAAGCGAAGGTGTAACCGTGCCGAGTAAAAAGAGCGGAAACACAAAAATAATCATACATGCCAAAAAGCCCGCAATTACAAGGAAATGACTGTTTACTGCGATAATCAGTATTCCCGTAATGAGGATGATTACATATTTGCCGACAACCGGAATTGCGGCGATCCAGATTCCCGCAATGATTATTCTCGCATAAAGTCTGTCCGGGTTCGGGTTTTTATCGGCTGTTCTTCCGCCGTAAATATTTCCGAGTGCCATTGCTATCATGATGGTTCCGATGATAATCGTCCAAACAATCTGCGAAGAGGAGAAATACGGAGCCAAAAGTCTGCTGGCGCCCAACTCCACCGCCATTACCGACATTCCCGCAAAGAATTCGGTAAGATACAAATAAATCCTGTTTTTCAGTATAGGTCTGTTTTCCATCTCGTCCTCCTGTAAAATGTATAGTTTTTTGTATCCGACAGTTAATGATATCACAATCCGAATTGTAATTTCAAACTGTTTATGCTAAAATTATTCGCACAAAGGGTGATGTTTTTCACCATTTGCAAGGGGGGAGAAAATGATAAAAAAGTTTGTAAACGCGAGGGTGTTTTTTTTATTCCTTTTTTCTGTTGTTTTTCTTTTATCATTCACCGAAAATGTCAAAGCCGCACCTTTAAATATGCCTGACGGAACCGTTTTCGATCCGATTTATTATGCCGACAGTTATTCCGATTTGAAGGCAGCTTTCGGATACAACGAAAAAGATCTGTGGGCCCATTACACCAAATACGGCAAAGCGGAAGGGCGCGTTTGCAGCGAAAGCAGTGAGGCGGTCGGAAACGTTAAGGTCATGAAAGACAAAACTCTTTTCGATCCGACGTTTTACGCCGCGACATATCCCGATGTTGTGGCTGTTTTCGGAAATAACGAAACCAAGCTCTACAATCATTACAAAAAATACGGCAAAAAAGAAGGCCGCATGGCGTTCGAGGGACAGGTTGTAAACGCAACCGCGCCTCCTAAGGTCCAAACGGGCGATGCAACCTATTACATAAAGATAAACCGCAGCGCATGTACGGTTACGATTTATTCCAAGGACGAATCCGGCAATTATACCGTTCCCTTCAAGGCAATGGTTTGTTCCACCGGCAGAGCCACTCCGATCGGAACCCATTCTCTGGGCGGCAACGCGAGATGGCTGACATTCGATGAGGGAACCGTCGGACAGTACGCGCGAAGAATAAGCGGTCACGTGTGGTTCCATTCGGTAATGTATTACAAAAAATACCCCGATACGCTTTTGTGGGGCGAATACAATAAACTCGGAACCGTCTGTTCACACGGATGTGTCCGCCTGACCGTCGAAGATGCGCAGTGGATATATGAAAACTGCGAAGCCGGAACCATCGTGGAGATTTACGACGATGCCGACAATCCGGGACCTTTGGGCAAACCCGAAGCCCAAAAACTCGACGGTAACGATCCTCGTCACAACTGGGACCCCACGGATACGGATCCGGGCAACCC
>JAGADU010000121.1 GCA_017613435.1 Lachnospiraceae bacterium
AAGCAAAGCGGAGTGTTTTGATTTTTTTAAAAACAACGAAGCCGACCTTATATTGCTCGATATTAATCTTTCGGACGGAACGGGCTTTGACGTTTGCAAAAAAATCAGGGAAGAAATGCAGCTTCCGATTCTTTTCGTCAGTGCGAGACAAAGCGATGACGATGTGCTTATCGCGCTTTCGTGCGGCGGTGACGATTATGTAAAAAAGCCGTTCAATCTGTCCGTTTTGCTTGCCAAGGTTAAAGTGACCCTAAAAAGGCTTGAGCAGGTCAATCCGAGAAACGATGCGGTTGAAAAAACAAATGCCCAAAAAGAATTGTTATCTCTTGACAATTCCACGCTTTCCGCAATTGTGGACGGAAAAAAGATTCCACTGAAAGCCAAGGAATTTGCGCTCCTCGAATGTCTTTACAGGCATAAAAACACGATAGTGAAAAAAGAAGTGCTCTTCGACGAAGTCTGGGGCGATACTTTCTTTTCGGACAGTACGCTGAATGTGCATATAAGAAAACTCAGGGAAAAAATCGAGGATAACCCCAACGAGCCCAAACTTATAAAGACGGTTTGGGGAACCGGCTATTATCTTGAAATGTGAGGAGAAAACGGATGAAACGACTTTTAAGAATAGTTTTATGCTTTTCTCTGATAATGGGTGCGGTTCTGCTGGTTTTTGTTTTGTTCCACAAAGAAAGCATATACGAAGAGAGAGATATTTTAGAATACAACGAAAAACTTCATGAGGTCGAGAAGGCCCTTGAAAACGGAACCGCAGAAGAAAAAATCGAAGACAAATACGGCTGCAGCATCATTTTTTCCAAGGATATAGAAAACGGCGAACTTGCAAAGATGTATCGAAACGGTGCACTTGTTCTGGATCTGACCGTCAACGGGGATTATGTCGGAAAAGCGGCGTGGGATGACTACAACGAGACTTATTCTTTCGCCCGCAATTCTCTTTTCAAAGCCTCGGTCTTTCTTTGGCTTGTAATGCTTTTATGCGGTTATTTTGTAATCTTCATGTTCTATGTTTCGTTCATCAGACCCGTTAACGAACTGACAAAATTCTCGGAAGAAATCGCAAAAGGAAATCTCGACGAGCCCCTTCCGATAAGAAAGGACAATCTTTTCGGAAACTTTGTCGAAGCGTTTGATATCATGCGCGAAGAACTGAAGATTTCGCGCCAGAGGGAAATCGAAGCGGAGATTGCAAGAAAAGAAATGGTGGCCGATCTGAGTCACGATATCAAAAATCCGATTTCGATTATCAAGGCAGCCTGCGAGGTAATGGAAGCCAAAAGCAAAAAGAAACTCTCGCAAATCGAGGCTTTGGACGAATTCGAAAACAACAATGAAAAAGATGCCGAATTCGAATCCCGAAAGGCAAAACGGGAAACGGAAAAAAACGATATCGAAAACACAATAGAAAAAGTCAAAACGATTTCGCAAAAAGCGGATTTAATCAGCGCATTGGTGACAAATATCATGCATACGACGCTTGAAGACATCGACAAACTTGCGGTAACACCCGTCGAAACCAATTCCGGAATTATCAAAAGCTTTTTTGACAATCACAAAAACAGCGGAAATATCATAATGGAGAATGAAGTTCCCGAGGGGCTTGTTTACATGGACAGGCTGCGAATGGAACAGGTCATCGACAACATAATCGACAATTCGAGAAAATACGCAGGCACTGACATAAAAGTGAGTTTTTCCGAAACTTCGGCACTTTCTGCCGACGGAGAGCACAGGGACAACTTTATCCGCATTACCGTAAAAGACGGCGGGCCGGGAGTAAAAGAAGAGGATCTTCCGCTCATTACGCAGAAGTATTACCGAGGCGTCAATGCGAAAGAGCACGCAGGCTACGGACTCGGTATGTATTTGGTTAAAAGATACATGGAAATGCAGCTTGGAGGCATGGAATATTACAATGATGCAGGCTTCACCGTGCAGTTGCTTTTGAAGAAGGTTTAATTCTCTTTTTTATTGATAATAGATACTGAATTGGGTATAATTTATGCGTATGTAATAATACAAAAACACGAAGGTATGAGGTATAAAAATGGGCGAAATGAATGAAACAAGCAATGTTTCACAGTCTTCAACATTACAGGAAACAGATAAAAAATGTCCCAAGTGCGGCGGCGTAATGGATTTCGATCCCAATATCGGCGCCATGGCGTGCCCCTACTGCGGATATGAAGAAGAAATCGTTCAGGATGCTGCAGCAAGTGCGGCGGAACTCGATTTCGAATCGGCGGAAAAAACCGAAAACTGTAACTGGGGAGCTCAAAAGAAGCAGATTATCTGTAAAAGCTGCGGTGCGGAAACCATCTATGATGCGCTTGATGTCGCAAACGAATGTCCGTATTGCGGATCCAACCAGGTTATGGAGGCGAGTGACGAGAATACTCTCGCTCCCGGCGGTGTTGTTCCTTTTGCCATAGGCAACGAACAGGCCAGCGCGAATTTCAAACAGTGGATCGGAAAGAAATTCTTCTGTCCCAAACTTGCCAAGCAGTCGGCTCAGCCCGAAGCTTTCAAGGGAATATATCTTCCGTATTGGACATTTGATTCGGATACATTTTCAAGATATTCCGGAAAATACGGTATCGACAGAACAGAAACATACAGAGATTCGGATGGTAAGACACAGACAAGAACCGTTACCGACTGGCATCGTACTTCAGGTACTTATCAGGAGTTCATCGACGACGAACTCGTACAGGGCAGTGAACGTCACGACAGTGCAATGCTTCGCGGCCTTGAGCCTTTTGAAACGGCAAAGAATGTTCCTTACAAGCCCGAGTATGTAGCGGGATTCGTGGCAGAAAGATATTCCGTAGGTCTCAAGGATGCTTGGGAAAAGGCAAAGCAGTCCATTTCCCAGAAACTCAAGAGAAATATCTCGGATAAGATTATTTCCGACCATCATGCAGACCATGCAAAGGATGTAAAGGTATCCACGGTCTTCAGCAAGATCACATACAAATATCTTATGCTTCCCATCTGGTGTTCTTCTTTCCAGTATAACGGCAAGGTATATCAGTTCATGGTAAACGGCCAAACCGGTAAAGTTTACGGCAAGACGCCCGTTTCCGTATGGAAAGTGCTTCTTGTTATCGGCATTGTACTTGCGGTTGTCGCAGTCTGCTTCTGCGGTTCAACCTTATTGGCTGCTTTTTCAAACTAAAAACACATTAAAAATCCAAAATAAAATCTGTATTACAAAAATCAACTCCGAATGCTGCATATACGGCATTCGGAGTTTTTTGTTAAAATTCCGTGACGGCGGACAAATCGGATTAATATGCGGGTATGATGAATAAAAGCAATATTTTACCTGACGGATGTCATCAGCCATTCCCCGGTTTCCAAATCCTGAATTCCGTTCACTTTGCGATTGGTCAAAAGCAGCAGATATGATTTGTCATCGTCGGTTACTATATATAAACTGCCGTTTTCCGAGAAATAAGAGGCTTCGGTAATGCCTGAAATTTTCAATTGATCGAGCCATTTGGTGATGTCACCCGTGGCAAATGCGGCAGTGTCCATTGCTTTGGCAATGATTTGTTTGTCGGTAGATGACGAAGGCGATGCCGAATCCAGAAGGACGGTTTTTGAGTTATCGTCGGAAGTGACGGTATAACTGCCGCATCCGACCAAACTTGATGCCAAGAGGCTAAAGCAGATTATCGATAATATTTTTCTTTTGATCTTTTTCATGTTTATCCTTTAAATCGACGTTTATTCCGTACGGTGTTCAAAGATTATCTTTCGCACTTCAAAAATTTTGCGCTGTAAGCGGGAAGAAAAGTTCCGCCGCCGAAATCAAAATTATCTCCGTTTATAAGATCGACAGCCATTCCGCAACCCGCATCGAAGTGGGCGGTGTAATCGTTTGAATCGGCATTGATGCATACGAGTACTCTTTCGTCTGCGGTTTTTCTTTCGAATATGCACTGACGGTTAGTAAGCACCACCGAACGCATTCCGCCGTAGTTTAAAGCA
Source organism: Lachnospiraceae bacterium (assembly GCA_017613435.1). GTDB lineage: Bacteria > Bacillota > Clostridia > Lachnospirales > Lachnospiraceae > UBA3766. Next base: position 4,015 of record JAGADU010000121.1, read on the forward strand.
TTGCTGCTCTTTTTGGCATTTGCAAGTTTTGAAATAAATTCGGTCAGGCCGTTCCATTCGGGCTTTTCAAAGCAGGCTCTCAGTGCGGGATCGCCCTGGGATTTGTCGGCCTTCTCGCCCCATTCGGAACCGTAGTAAACACAGGGAATTCCGGGCATTCCGAATACCATTGCGTATACAAGGGGCAAATGGTTTGGGTCTTGAATCAGGGTTGCGATTCTTGAGACATCATGGTTGTCCGCAAAACTTAAAAGATGCGAGTCTCTTGCGACCGTCCAGTCCTCGGGGCCGAAGAGCCTCAAAAGAGAATGAACGATTTCAAACATATTGTAACTGTTGAATGCGGAATGAATTCCCTTGTAGCACTGATAATTTGTCAAAGAGTGTATATTCATCTCGCGCAGCATTCTGCCGTATTCTCCGTGCAAAACTTCGCCAAGAAGGAAAAAATCCTCCTTTTTGGAATCGCAAAAGCCTCTTAAACGGTTCAAAAACCCGTAATCCAGACAATATGCCACATCGAGTCGTATTCCGTCTATGTCGAATTCTTTGATCCATCCTTCCACGGCAGAGAATATATGATTTATAACGTCTTCGTTGTGAAGATTTAATTTGACGAGATCGTAATTGCCTTCCCAACCTTCATACCAGAGTCCGTCGTTGTAATTCGAATTACCGTCGAAAGCTATACGGTTGAACCAGCTGACGTAGGGTGAAGCCTCACGGTTTTTCAAAACATCCTGAAAAGCGAAGAAGCCTCGGCCGACATGATTGAATACTCCGTCCAGAACGACTTTGATACCTTCCTTGTGCAAAGCTTCGCAGACTTTCGCAAAATCCTCGTTCGAGCCGAGACGACAATCTATTTTTGTGTAATCCCTTGTATTGTATCCGTGGGTGTCGGATTCGAATACGGGAGAGAAATAAATTGCATTCGCCCCCGTTTTTTTGATGTGCGGAATCCAATCGATAACTTTTAAAATACGTGATTCTTTAATGCCGTCATTCTCAAAAGGCGCTCCGCAAAATCCCAAAGGATAAATTTGATAAAAAACCGATTCATAAGCCCACATATTGTGTCTCCTCCTGCATTAACCCATTCGGTCAACGAACGTATTTGCGACGAAAGTCTGTTTGCGCATAAAGTTATCAAACAAAGAGTGTTGATAAAAAAAGGGGTAAATATGGGCAAAAGCCCACTTTTCACACCGAGTTATCAACAATTTTATGTTAATACGCAAAGTTATCAACATTCCTTGTCTTTTTTAGTCAACTTGTGTTTGAAGACATAACTGAGTATTATGGCAACCACAAGATATGCCGCCGCAATTATAATTCCGGGCACCGAATAAATTACATTATTTATATTATCAAACTCATAAGCGAGGTTTGAAATCAGGTTTGCGATTACATGGAAAAGATATGCGTAAAAGAAGCTTCCGCCGTATTCCATGACAAGGCACATGACAAATCCCATGAAGAATGCATATATTCCCTGCATGAGATTTCCGTGGTAAACACCAAAGAAAAGCGCACTCGCAAAAGACGCCGCGAGCGCGGGAAGCACTTTTCTGAATCTGAAAAAGACAACGCCTCTGAAGAGAACTTCCTCCGAGAAAGGTCCGATCAAAACATACGAAATCAGCCTCAGATACAAAGGAATGCCGTAAAAAGCCTCGTTGTCCTGTACGATGTTTTTGTTTCCGAGCTTTTCCCACGGAAACAAACTGAAAAGAAAATTAAATATAATAGTTAAAGAATAAGATGTAAGAATAACAAATAATATAAATATAATTATATAATAAGGTTTTTTAGTAAATACCGCTTTGGGATTGTACAAAAGAGTCGTTTTTTCATCGGGGGTTATCGTGAAGAAAGCTGCCGCGCCGGCTATGAGAGAAGCCATCACCGAGACCATTGCATCGCCGTACTTAAGATATCCCGAAAACGACTTCAAAAGAATAATCGAAATGAGAAAAGTTGCACAGTAAACAGCAATTCCGATGACCAGTTTGCGTAATATTTTGCTTTTTGGGGATGTTTCTTTTTTCATAATTTTCCCACCGGTTGAATTTAGATTAATTTATTATATATTTGAGGGAGATTTAAGTCAATTTTATGGACTTTAATACCCGTTTATGCTACAATAAAAATCGTCAAAAAACTGACTAATCAACAGGAGGGAAAATAAATGGGATTATTAAAAACAGCCATTGATGCAGTAGGCGCACAGGCTAAGAGTGCCGGTGCCAACATGTTTACCAATATCTTGGGATCCGGCTCCACGGCAGTAGCCGATCAGTATCTCGAGTACTTCTACTGTGATGCTTTCGGCGAAGGCGTTCTCGCAGTAAAAGGTAAAAACAGACTCGCTAAGGGAAACAACAAAGGTTCGGATAACATCATTTCCAACGGATCAATTATCGAAGTTAACGCAGGTCAGGCTGCTCTTATCATCGATGACGGTAAAGTTGCAGAATTCTGTGCTGAACCCGGACAGTATAGATACGATCAGTCAACACAGCCTTCAATTTTCTACGGAAATTTGGGAAAGAATATTCTCGATACTTTCGCTGAAATCGGCAAGCGTTTTGCTTTCGGCGGTGAATTATCGAAAACTCAGAGAGTTTACTATGTAAATATCATCGAAGTAAGAAACAACCTCTGGGGAACAAGCAATCCTATTCCTTTCTTCATTGCAGACCAGGTAACGGGATTCCAGGGCGATATTTCACTTATTGCAAACGGTGAATATACATTCCACATTTCCGACCCTATCCGTTTCTACTCATTCATCGCAGCAAACTTCAGCGGCGAGACATATAACAAGAAAGAACTTCAGAGCATCATGAGATCTGACTTTATGACAGCTCTTCAGCCTGCTCTCGGTGCACTTTCCGATTACGGCGTAGGTCTCAGATATTCGGCTATCACAACAAAGACAGATATCCTTGTTGAGAAGCTTAACGAGAAGCTTTCCGATAAATGGGGCAAGCTTCGTGGTATGGAAGTCATCGATGTAACATTCAATACATTAAAGGCTACCGAAGAAGACGAAGCAAGAATCAAACAGTTCCAGGATACAGCTGTAATGATGAACGACGAAATGAAGAAAGCTCGTATGACAACTGCTTGGGCTAACGGTATTGAAAATGCCGGCGGCAACGAAGGCGGAGCTATGATGGCTTTTGCCGGACTTAACCTTGCAGGCAACATGATGAACCAAGGCGGAATGGGCGGCTCGATATTCGGAAACGGACAGGGTGGAGCACCTCAGGTAGCAGTTGCTCAGGCAGCAGCACCCGTAAACGGATGGAAGTGTTCATGCGGTAAGGATGGCAACACCGGCAAGTTCTGTGCAGAGTGCGGTGCAAAGAAACCTGACAATGCAGGCTGGACATGCTCATGCGGCGCAGTTAACCAGGGCAAGTTCTGCTCAAGCTGTGGAGCCAAGAAACCCGAAGGCGCACCTTTGTACAAATGTGACAAGTGCGGATGGGAACCCGAAGATCCCATGAATCCTCCTAAATTCTGTCCTGAATGCGGAGACATCTTCGACGAGAACGATATTAAATAAGCTCAGTTGAGTTTTTAAAAACAGCAATTGGAATTACCGGGCTCGAAAAGAGTCCGGTGATTCATTGTAAATAAATGATTTTTTTAAAGGAGACAAAAAATGAACGGATCATCTTCATCTGATATGATGGCAGGGTTGGCAGGATTATTGGGAGCCGGTGTTGTAGCGATAATTTTGATCGTTTCTATAGCACTTGCCCTTGCACTTACCGTGTTTATCATTATCGTTAACTGGAAACTGCTTGAAAAGGCAGGAGAACCCGGCTGGAAAGCCATCATTCCTTTCTACAACCTGTATACAATGTGCGATATTTCAATGACAAAACCCACGTCGATCGTTGTTTTTGTAATTTACATGGTTGCATATGCGGGAATACCTCTTACATTTATCCCTTATCTTGGAATAGTTGTATCACTTATTATTTCACCGATCATGTATATCAGTGCAGGTGTTTTGAATTTTGCTATTCCCAAGGCATACGGAAAAGATGTAGGAATGAGTGTTCTTTCCATTTTCTTCCCGCCTATCGTAAGAGCTATCCTTGCTTTTTCTAAGGATACTGAATACACAGGCACAAAGCTTACTATTATCCCTGAATCAAAGTAATCCGGTTATTTTGAAATAAAAAATTCCACGTACTCCGGTACGTGGAATTTTTGTTTTATAAAGATAAGTATTAAATAAGTGCTGTTGAGAAATATCTTTCGGCTCTGTCGGGAAGTACGGTAGCGATAACTTTGTCTTTTCCGTACTTTTCAGCCATCTTCATGGCTGTCCATACGTTTGCACCTGCACTTGTTCCGACTAAAAGACCCTGAACATGAGCGAGGCTTCTTGCCGTATTGATGGCATCGTCATCAGTTACGGTAACGATGTCCGTAATGATCGATGTATCGAGAATGTCGGGAATGAAACCGTCGCCGATACCCTGGATCTGATGAAGTCCGGGTTCGTCTCCGAGGAGCGCTGAAACATTCTTGGGCTCAACTGCAACGATCCTTGTATCGGGGTTCTGCTCGAGAAGACATTTTGCAACACCCTGAAGTGTTCCGCCCGAGCCGATACCGGAAATATAGATATCGATCTTCTGACCGATCTGTTCGCAAAGCTCGACAGCCGTTGTTCTGTAGTGAATGTCGGGGTTTGCGGGGTTCTTGAACTGCTGGGGTACGAAGTACTCATCGGATGAATTGGCGATCCTTGTTGCTTCCTGAACCGCACCGTCCACGCTTAATTCGGGAGGTGTTAATACAAGCTCGGCACCGAGTGCCTTGATGATCTTTTTTCTCTCTTCGGACATGTTCTCGGGCATTACGATGATAACTTTGTAACCTTTTCTTACGCCGCAGAGAGCAAGTCCGATACCTGTATTGCCGCTTGTGGGCTCAACGATCGTCATTCCGGGTTTGAGCTTTCCTTCTTTCTCGGCAACTTCGATCATATTCTTTGCGATACGATCCTTGATAGATCCGCCGGGATTTAAGAATTCAGCCTTAGCGAATATGTTGCATCCCGTGCTTTCTTTTAAAGAAAGAAGGGGAGTGTTTCCGATCAAATCGATGATATTTGAATAATACATGAAACTTATCCTTTCATTTTGCTATTAATAATTTTTATAACAAACATATTCATTATAACCGAAAAACAGATAAATTCAAGAAAAGTAAAAAAGGCAAATGTTCTGAGTGATAGATGGCATTAATTATGGTATA
>JAGADU010000122.1 GCA_017613435.1 Lachnospiraceae bacterium
ACAACCGAAATTGCCACATCGGATACATGGTCCGCAGCACATCTTTGAATGGCATTAACAACACATTCCTTGGCTTTCTGAGCGCTGTCTTCCTTAATCTGAGACTCCATCTCTTTAATTCTTACAGCTTTCTCATGTTTTAAATCTTCTTCAACAATTCTCAACAAATACTCTTTTGCTTCTTCAGAGGTATAACCTGAAATACGTTCAAGTTCTTTCAATCTTTGCTCGTTAAGTTTTGAGACTGCTTCTTTGTCTTTCGCCAATTCTGCTTCTTTAGAAGAAATTGCTGCTTCTTTTTTCTCAATCTGCTCCAGCTTTTTGTCTACGCTTTCTTCCTTCTGCTGAACTCTTCTTTCGCTTCTCTGAAGCTCAGCTCTGCGTTCCTTGTTTTCTTTTTCGATCTCATTCTTGTATTTAATCGATTCTTCCTTGATTTCAAGTAAACCCTCACGTTTTTTAGCTTCTGCGGTCTTCAAGGCATCATCAAGAATTTCTCTGGCTTTATCTTCGGCATTACCGATTTTTTGCCTGATCTTATTCTTGTAAACAAAATATGTGATCAGTACGGAAACAAGTGCGACAATCAATGCAACAATTGCTACGACGACAAATAACGTAGTCATGCTGACTTGTCCAAACATTGACAGTCTTACCTCCTTATTAAGTTATCATTGTACAGTATGTACAGGGCAATAATACCCCATATTGCAATTTACAACATTTATATATTATATTGTTTCGCAAAAGATGTCAAGAATTATCGTAAACCAATCTCTCAAAAAACCACTAAATACGGTATCTTTCATTTTTTAATGCACTATGAATTGAATCGTATGAAAATCCTTTTTGAAGAAGATAATTGATCTGTTTTTGCTTTTCTTCAAAAGAAGCATTTTCAAAATCGAAATGTCTTTTGTTAAGAAGCTTTATTATCAGTTCTTTTTCATCAAAAAGACTGCCGTCATCTTTTAATTCATCATAAATTCTGTTTGCCAGATCGGCATTGATTTCTTTTTGATAAAGGGCCGAAAGAATATCCCTTTTACTCTTCTTTTCACTCTTTGCTTCGATAAAATTCCGTACATATCTCTCGTCATCAATGAGACGCTCTTTCTTTAATCTGTCTATTACGTCTTCGATAATGTCCCTCGGATATAAATCATTTTCGAGTTTCTTAAAGAGTTCTCCTTCAGTAACGTCTTTGCCCGTAATGATTTTCAAACTTCTGTCCATTGCTCTTTTGGGCAGAATTTCATTAAAAATCTCATCTATTATATCTTCGTCGGCATCTCCTTCTTTAATGCCGAATTTAGACAAATCGCCTTTGTATAAAACAAAGGCGATTCCGTTATCCAAAGTAATTATGTATTTTGTTGAATTAAATTCGGAAATATTTTTAATTAACATATTTCAATTACCGGTATAAAAATTTAATTATTTATCTGTTTCGGAAGGAACTCCCTGCAAATCGAAATGACTTCTTACAGCCTGTTCCACTTCTTTCAGAATTTCGGGGTTATCGTTTAAAAATACTTTGGCATTTTCTCTTCCCTGTCCGATTTTATCTCCCTTATATGCATACCATGCACCGGATTTGTTGATAACATCGATTTCGGTGGCAAGATCGAGCAAATCTCCGACAAACGAAATTCCTTCGCCGAACATAATATCGAATTCTGCCTCTTTAAAAGGAGGAGCAACTTTATTCTTAACGATTTTGGCTCTCGTTCTGTTTCCGACAACTTCACCGTTAACCTTAATGGTATCGACTTTTTTGATTTCCATTCTGACAGAAGAATAGAATTTAAGGGCATTACCGCCTGTAGTAACCTGGGGATTTCCGTAGAAAACGCCGACTTTTTCTCTTAACTGGTTAATAAATACAACCGTACAGTTGGTCTTACCGATTGCACCCGTAAGTTTTCTTAAAGCCTGAGACATAAGTCTTGCCTGAAGACCCACATGTGCATCGCCCATGTCTCCTTCAAGTTCGGCCTTGGGAACAAGTGCCGCAACAGAGTCTACGACAACAAGATCTATAGCTCCGGAACGAACCATGGTTTCGGTAATTTCAAGAGCCTGCTCTCCGTTATCGGGTTGCGATATATAAAGATTGTCAACATCAACTCCGATTGCTTTTGCGTAAGCGGGGTCGAGCGCATGTTCAGCATCGATAAATCCGCAAATTCCGCCGCGTTTTTGCACTTCGGCTATCATATGAAGAGTAACCGTTGTTTTACCCGAAGATTCAGGTCCGTATATTTCAATTACACGGCCTTTGGGTATTCCTCCGAGACCCAAAGCTATATCAAGGCTTATCGAACCGGTGGGAATGGTTTCGACATTCATCCTGCTCGCGGGATCGCCTAATTTCATAACGGCTCCTTTGCCGTATTGTTTTTCAATTTGAGTTAAAGCTGCTTCAAGTGCTTTAATCTTGTCTTCTCTTTCCATTTTAACCTCCGTCAAACATATGTTCTGTTTTTATGTTATACCAAACATTTGTTCTTGTCAACAAAAAATTAAACATTCAATAGGCATCAGCTCCGTTCCATCCGTATTTTTTAAAAGACTGGGAAATCAAACGGAAGAAATCCGTTTTCAGATGAAACAATATTAACATCAGAAAAATGTTTAATCAATATATTTTTCTTTTTTTAAGCATTCTTCAAACTCTTCTCTTCTTTCAAGAGCGGTTTTCGAAAGGCTTTTTCTCGATTCCGGATAAACGTATCTGAAAACATCTATCCTTTTAATGCCCATGTTTTGAAGCGCTTTTACGTTTTCTTCGTATTCTTTATCTTTGTGAAGAAGCGGAATAACGGGAACTCTGGCGATAATTTTCTCGGGTCCGAGCGTATCGACAAGATATTTGAGATTACCGATAAAAAGATCGTAATCGCCCCTTGTATAAATCTCATATCTTTTTTTATCCATGTCCTTTGTATCCACAAAAAACATGTCTATCTTATCGGCAACTTTTTTTAAATTGTTTAAAGGAACGCTTAAGGATGTTTCCATATAGAATTTCCATCCGCGACTTTTGTATTTATCGATAAATTCGGAAATAAATTCATAATTAAGAAGAGGTTCGCCTCCGCCGAACATAACTCCTCCGCCGCTTGCGAGAAAATACAATTCATCGATTTTCAAAACTTCAAACAGTTCTTCTGGAGTGAATTTTTTTGATTTTTCACATGTTCCGTCCCATGTAAAAGGGTTAATGCAGTAGGCGCATCTTAAAGGGCATCCAACCGAAACAACGAGGGTTGTTACACCCTCGCCGTCCGTCTGCATTCTTAATCTGCTTATATCCGATACATTTATAATATTCGAATTAATATTATCCATAATTTCAGTCTTACATTTCAAAAGGCGTTACCACAATGCTGCTTGATTCATCAAAGCCTTCAACGGGAACGCATTCAATGCTTCCTTCAAGTTCGTAACCGCTGTCATCGTACGGAATATCTTCCTCGGATAAATCATCCATACATCCGTCGGGATTTTCATCGCAAGGGTCTCCTTCGGTAATGTCGGAATCATCGGCACACACATCGCCTTCGATTACTTCGGGATCCGTCTCGGAATCGGGATCCAAAAAAGCGGGATCGATTGTAGGCTCTCCTTCAAGAGGAGGATCATAATAAGTAATATCGCCATCGATTTCGTATCCGGGAGTCGGAGCACCTCCCAAATCGTCTCCGCCGTCAGAATCAAAAATCTCGCTGATGGGATACGTCAGCGAATACACTACGTCTGACGGAGTGCATGCGGAAAACGAAGCAGCCAGACTTAAAGATACTCCGGCAACGGCAACTTTCTGACCGAGAGCTTTCTTTTTTGCAAGCTCATTTTCAAGATATCTCACTTCGGCTTCGCATTTTGGACAGGTTCCCTTGCATTTGCCTTTATGTTTGCAATCTTCGACAACATATGCAATATCGTTATTCTGTGCGATTTGTCTTCTTATTTCTTTAAGAGCTTTGCATTTATCCTTACCGTTCATAATCAACCTCCGAAATTTATTCTTTTTTGTTTTCAATTAATACACGATTAAAAACAAAATATTTATGGGAGAAATTTTAAAAATTTTTACAAATCGTAATCGTCATAATTGTCAAAGTACGGATCCTTGGGAGTAATACCGTTTTCCTGTTCGTATTTGTATATATCGTAAGACTTTCCGAAATCGGCATTGAAATCGTATTCTCCCGAAAGATAATTGTCAAAATTATTTATGGTAACCGTAACCCATCCGTATGAATAATGATAACGATAATTGCATCCGACTTCTATTCCGAGAGGCGTAAAGAAAATAAGAAGCGAATCGTCATCGTTTAACACTTTGGTAACATCCTTGATATCGCTGTAATTGATGGAATCAAGGAAACTGTTTTGCGTATTCGATCTTTGAACGAAAAACTTGGAAAAACTGTCGTCGATATTAAGAATCTTCGTGTTATCCATTACGCGGCCGTTTACCATGTCAACATTTATTCCGTGAAGATAAAATACTTCCGTTTCGTTTTCGGCATAAACCGTAGTGTTATATACAACTGATAAAACCTCGTCGTTGTTATAGGTAATTACGGCATCGCTGTAAAGATTTATATTGTAAGCTTTTTTGGTAATCTTGTCCTTTACGCATTTGTCAAGTTCGCTTATCGCCTGGTTTCTTAAAGCTTCGTTTACTTTCGTAAAATCAACATCATCCGAATATAACGCATAATATGCGCAGTAAGCATTCAAATACGAACCGTCGACATTGCCCTCATATCTTATTATTCTTCTTTCAACATCGTAATTATCGTTTTCAATATAGGAATCTACGACATATTCGTAATAAGGGGCTTCATATGAATCTCTTTCTTTAAAATCATGACTGTAGGAAGAAAAAAGATAATACGAATAATTGCCGGCAAGATAATAATCATATGTTTCTTCCGCAGGCAAATCCCAATATTCGTTGGCTTTATCGATTAATTCTTTTTCAAACTCATCATAATCAAATTCTGAAGTACCGCCGTAAAGAGGCGCTATAGTTTCGGAATAATTTGCGAATTCATCATATATATCATCGTCAGGAACAACGTCATCGTCAGGATTATTGTCTTTGTCCCCGTCATCGTCGATCGAAGGCAATACAGGATCGGGTTGCACAGGATTGGGATTGACTGTTGCGGGAGGCGTATTAACATTATTTTGAGCCTGTATTATCTTTGTTGAAATGGGAATAAAAGCAATTGCGGCAACAATTATAAGCACGACAAAAAGAAGTACGACAGCCGAAAGTCCGATAATTAAGGGAATAACCCATCCTTTCGATTTCTTTTCGCCGTTCTTTTGTTTTACATAGGGCGAAGCTTCAATTTCTTGCTGAGGAGCTTGAATATTTGACGAAATCTCCTCCGTTTTAATTTCGGTTTCGAATTTAAAACCGCAGTTGGTACAAACTCCGGGTTTGGTAACGGCTCCGCATCTGGGGCAAAAAACAAATTCAGAATTCATAATACTCTCCTTTTTTACAAACCGAATTTGGTTGCGCTTATATATTCAAGTATGCAGACTCTGGTAAAATCCAAAGCCGCGGTTGTTGCGCATTCTCTGATTTTTATTCTGTCGCCTTTGAATTTATATTCTTTGACTTTATTCTTTCCTTTGACATTGCAGCCTATGTAAACAAGACCGACTTCCTTGCCCTCATAGGGGCTGTCGGGCCCTGCAACACCGGTGACGGCCACAAAAACATCAGCTTTATTGGATACTCCGTCAGCTTCGGACATTTCAAGGCAGACTTCTTTGGATACGGCGGTATATTTTGCAAGAGTTGATTTTTTAACTCCCAAAATTTTATGTTTGCTTTTATCCGAATAGGTGACAAAACAATTATTCAAAACTTCCGAAACACCCGAAACGTTAATAAGTCTCGAAGCAACCATTCCGCCCGTACAGGATTCGGCGCAGGAAATCGTAAGATTGTTAGATTTTAAAAGATCTACGACCGACTGTTCAAGAGACACTTCATCTTCGGAAGTATAAATATATTCACCTATAAGCGTCTTCAACTCTTTAATGACGGGCTTGTTAAGTCTTTCGCATTCGTTCTCGTCGCATCCCTTTGCGGTAACGTGAATATGCACTTCTCCGGATTTGGGATAAATCGAGAGCAAGGGGTTTGAATGATTTAACATAAGTTCCTTAATCTTTTCTTCGACTTCGTCTTCCGAAATACCGGCAATTTTTACTGTTTTTGTCATAATTACGGAATCGGAAATGCTTTCAAGATACGGAACGACATATTTCAAAAACATGGGTTTCAATTCATTGAACTGACCGGGCAGGAGAATGTAATAATGACCGTCCTCTTCTATTATCAGCCCGTATGAATTGCCGAATTCGTTGGGAATTAATTTGCAGCCTTCGCCGGAAGGATTTATTTCTTTTCCGAGAAACATCGAAACGCTTTCCTTGGTAACGTCGTCTATCGAAGAACCCATGCCGCCCGAAAGAACAATAATATCCGATCTGTCATTCGCAATGCGAAGGCATTCGTTTATTCTGGCCTTATTATCGCCGACACTCGTCTGGTAATATGCCGTAAGTCCGAGTTTCGCAAACTGTTCGGCCAGAAAAGACGCATTTGTATTGACTATATTTCCCAAAAGAATTTCGGTACCAACCGAAATATATTCGACTATCATCTTAAATCCTCAATAAATTATATTTTATCCGAAGAAATAACTTTACGGTTCTTGACAATACATTCAATAAGCGAAACAACTGTAAGAATCAAAACCGCGATTTCAAGAACAATCGTCGGGATAAGCAAAATCTTAAAATCGGCTATTATAAACAAAGTCATTACCATCTGAAGAGCAGTTTTTACTTTACCCGTCATATCGGCCGCAATCACAACACCCTTTGATGCCGCAACAAGTCTGAAGCCTGAAATGATAAAGTCTCTTGCTATGATTACAAGCACGATTATAAAATGAATTTTATTCAGAGAAAGAAGGCAAATAAGCGCGGAACATACAAGCAGTTTGTCAGCAAGAGGATCCGCAAATTTGCCGAAATCCGTTATCAGATTGTTTTTTCTGGCAATATATCCGTCGAGAAAATCCGTAAAAGAGGCGATCACAAAAAGTCCGAACGCAATCCATTTTCCGAACGGAATAAAGGAAGCCATCAGAAAAAATATAAAAAACGGAATTATTATAATTCTTAAAACCGTCAATTTGTTGGGCAGATTCATGAAACTGTTTCTCCAATCAGGTCATATTCCGAATAATCGGATATCTTTACTTTTATAAAATCGCCGCTTAAATATTTTTCATCCGATTCCACGAATACGCAGCCGTCTATATCGGGAGCATCGGCATATATTCTCGCGGTATAATAGCCCTCGTTCGAATCGTAACCGTCGATAATCGCATCAAAAACCTTCGATACAAAAGATTTGTTTCTTTTAAGAGATATTTCTCTTTGAATTTCCATTATCTTTTTCTGTCTCTGTTTTTTGATATTCTCTTTTATCTGGGGTTTGAATTTTGCGGCGGGAGTATTTTCTTCTTTCGAATACGTAAATACTCCGAGCCTGTCAAATTTGGCTTTTTTTACAAAATCGCAAAGTTCTTCGAATTCTTCGTCGCTTTCGGTGGGAAAGCCGGTAATAAGCGAAGTACGAAGCGAAATCCGAGGTATTTCTTTTCTCAATTTCTTTAAAAGATCAACTATGTCTTTTTTCGAAGTTCTCCGCCCCATCTTTTGCAAAATCCTGTCGGAAGAATGCTGGATGGGTATATCAAGGTATTTTACCACCTTGGGATTATTCTTGATAAGTTCAATCAGGTCATCGTCGATTTCTTCGGGATAACAGTACATAAGCCTTATCCATTCGATTCCTTCTATCGAAGAAAGCTTTTCGACAAGTTCGACAAGACTTTTCTTTTTATACAAATCCAAACCGTAAACCGTTGTTTCCTGTGCAACGAGAATCAGTTCCTTAACACAGTTCTTTGCGAGAAATTCCGCTTCTTTTACAAGCTCTTCCATCGGAACGGATCTGTAATTTCCCCTTATCGAGGGAATGGAACAATATGTGCATTTCTTATCGCACCCTTCCGCTATTTTCAAATACGAATAATGAAAAGGCGGATTCAGGAATCTTTTGCCCGAAGCATGCTGCATATTATTAATGTCCGGAAGGTCGAAAATCTTTTCTTTACCTGATATACGTTTAAGGTCCGTTAAAATATTGGGAATTCCGGAAATTCCCACAAATCCGTCAATTTCCGGTATCAAATCCTTTAAATCTTCGGAATATCTTTGTGCCAGACAACCTGTAATAAGCAGATATTTAAGATTATCGTCTTTATATTTCGCAAGATCGAGAATCGTATCTATACTCTCTTCCTTTGCATCTTTGATAAACGCACATGTATTGACTATCGCAATATCGGCTTTGCCGACTTCATCGACAATTTCATATTCTGTTGAAATATCCGCAAGCATGTGTTCGGAATCGACAAGATTCTTGTCACATCCAAGCGATACAAAATATATTTTCATAATTTAAAAAAGAATAAGAAAAAAAGCCCATCGGATAACCAACGGGCAAATAAATTATCCCACAATCTTAATCTGAGAATCGTTTAATTCTTTAACTGCTATAGAGAGTGGTTTTGCATCTTCATTTTCTACAAGAGGTTCAGCACCGTCGATAATCTGGCGTGCTCTCTTTGATGTTGCCATAACGATTGAATAACGGGAATTAACGATGGGTGAATCGCCTGCCTCCACTGCGTCATAGTTTACGACATTCATCAAATCTGTATAAGACGGATGTAACATTTCTATTCTCCTTTCGAAATTTGATCAAGTTCTTTTTTGATTTTTTCTATTAATTCCTGCTGTCTTATCGGTGCATTATGTGCCGACATTATTATATTGTGCAGGTTATCAACGCATTCATCGAGTTTGTCGTTAATTACAAGGAAATCGTATTTTTGAATCCATTCGACTTCTTCGTCCGCCCTTTGGATTCTTCTTAAAATATCTTCTTCCGACTCGGTGTTTCTGGCTCTTAATCTGTTAATGAGCTCATCTCCGGAAGGAGGCGTTACGAAAAGCAAAAGCGTGTTGGGGAATTTCTTCTTTATCTGCAGGGCACCCTGAACTTCGATTTCAAGAATAACGTCCTTGCCCTCGGATATCTGTTTCTCGACATATTCCCTCGGGGTTCCGTAATAATTTCCGCAATAAGAGGCATATTCCAAAAGACCGTCGTTTGCAATGGTCTGTTCGAATTTTTTATGATCGACGAAGAAATAATGCTCTCCGTCAGTTTCGCCTTCTCTTTTGTCCCTTGTGGTCATGGATACGCTCAAAGAATAATTGTCGTATTTTTCCATGAGTTTTCTTACAAGAGTTCCTTTACCGGCACCCGAAAACCCGGATACCACAACCAAAATTCCGTTTTGTGCCATAAGATAAGCTCCTTATTCGATATTCTGTATCTGTTCCCTTATCTTTTCAATCTCCGTTTTTATGGTAATCGCAACATTGGAAATCTCCACATCCGTAGATTTGGATAAAGTGGTATTCGCTTCGCGATTCAATTCCTGAGCAAGGAAATCAAGTCTCTTGCCGACTGCTCCGCCCGTTGTAAGGGCTTCTTTTACGGCTTCTATGTGACTCTTGAGTCTTACCATTTCCTCGTCAACGCACACACGGTCCGAATATATGCAGACCTCTGTTAATATCCTGGCTTCATCGATTTGCTTGTCATCGAGAACCTCTTTGATCTTATTCGTAAGTCTGCTTTTGTATTCCTCTATGATGCAAGGATATCTTTCTTCAATGAAGGCAACATTCTTGCTCATGGATTCGAGTTTTTCCAAAAGATCGTTCTTTAAATTTTCGCCCTCTCTGATTCTTGTGACAACAAATGCATCACAGGCTTCCATAAGAGTTTCTTTTACGAGTTTCCAGATTTCTTCTTCATTGATGTTTTCGTCTTCGGAAACCAGTACTTCGGGCATTCTCGCGAGAGTGGATATTCTTATATCGTCATCTATATCGAATTCTTCCGACATCTGTTTGAAATATTTAAGATATTCGGCAGCTATCTCGGAATTGTATTTGATATTTACGCTCTCTTTCGAATAATCTTCAAACGAAACGTAAATATCGACTTTTCCTCTTTGAATATAGTCCTTTAAAACGTCTCTGATTTCAGATTCAAACATATTAAGCTTTCTGGGAAGCTTAATCGACAAATCAAGATATCTGTGATTGACAGACTTGATTTCAACCGTACATTTTGCAGTAGGAGTAACTTTCTCGCTTCTGCCGTAACCGGTCATGCTTTTAATCATATTTTTAAACCACCTTTAGTTTTTTGCATACAAAGTTATTATACTTCATGACTTCGCCATAGTCAATTTAAAGCTTGATAAATCGGGGATTGCGACGAGTGAATAATACGTATGATAAATAACCATACCCTTATCCCCTCCCGCAGGTTTTTTCAGATTCTTTTTCCTCGTATAATCGATTTCGACTTTGGACAGGCCGGAATGCGAAGAATTGACGGCTGCAATGGCACCGCAGATTTCAAAAAGTTCATCCGGCATCTCCCATTCCGCGGCAGAACTGTCTTTGTCGGATTTAACAATAACATGGGAACCCGGAATTCCTTTGGCATGAAACCACCAATCGTTTCCCGT
>JAGADU010000123.1 GCA_017613435.1 Lachnospiraceae bacterium
GAAAGCCAATGCTATATCTCAGGCAGTGTTATCTGTAGCAGCTAACGGCTTTTCATCGACTGATTCTTCTGAAAATGAAGCAGAATCCGAATTACCCGATGGAACTAAGCCGGAAAAGAATTGGACAAAGAAGATGCAGACGGATGATCAGTTCATCCTTAGAACCGCAAAGGCTGCACAGGAGTTTGAAAGTGAGGCATTAAGAAAACTCGAAGAACTTGCAAGTGGTTCTTATTCCGGTACATTTTCGTATCAGACAAAGTATTACCGCAAAAAGAATATAGCAGTTTAGTTTCTTAAAATTCTAAAAATAGGCTCGTACAATTACGAGCCTATTTTAATTATTTGCTTTTCATTCGAGTTATCCAATCTGGATACATTATAAATTTTGTTTGATTCTTAAATTGTCCGAATATCGCATCCGGCATTGCTCCATACACAAGTACCACCTCTGGTTCAAGTTCATTAAGCATTTCCTCCATACCTTCTCGAAAATAGCGTTTGGATTCAGATGTTTTTATTTGTCCGTAGGTTCCGATTGAAACAATACTGTGTTTATCTACTCCTTGAAATGCAACTTTTTCACGAAACAATTCTGTTGTATATGTTCTCTCATCACCCCATCGAATGTTGGGAATAACATATAAACCTTGACTCTGCAAATAATAACCGATTGCTCTGTTTAAATAAATATCTGCAATCTGAACGCACAATGGAGCATCAAGATAGAGCGAGCAGTCCGGTGATATTACTCCAGGAAAACGTTTTAAATCTTCAACATATTTCTCAGTATCTGTTAGAATCTCTCTAAAATTAATGTCATGTTCATAAAAACAGACAAAATCTTCTTGATTCTGGCTTCGTTCTCTTAATGAGAACGGAATCATACCTTCTGGTATAACTATCTTATCTGGTCTATTAATATGAGGAATTTCAAAATCACCATCAAAAAACGCCTTTTCCACCAAGGAGACTCTGAATCCCTCATCTACAAGATTTTTATTTGTTTTAGCCATTGTCTCCTCCTTCCGAAAGAGCAGCTTCTGCAAACTCAACGCATTCCGCAATCTTGTATGTATCATATTCTTCAGGAAATTTCGTCATAAGTTTTTTATAGCATTCAATCAATTCTCTACTTTGCGTTTTTTCAACGAGAATATCTATTACTTCACTTATCCAAGAGTATTCATCGGCCGTACATTCTTCTTTCAAGAATACTATGGTCGAATTAACATCTTCTGATAGTATCTCAACTTCTTTTTTTTGGCATTCTTCAATGCCTTCTGCCCATTCTCCAGAGCTGATTTTTTCCACATATTCTCTTCTCTCTATTACTTTTCGAAAATCTTCAATTCTCATCAGTTTTTACCTCTCTTTCCATATGGTTGTTTGGAATCCGGAAATATCGTGCCAATTTGTCCATGCGTTCTAATAACACCAACTCTCACGCCTTTCCACATCCCATAAACAGCAACTCCATCTTTACTATGTCGATTGCCCTTCAAATTTGCAACATGCTCACCAGCATGTTTAATGTCCTTGCTGGTCCAGTTCTTTGGGAACCAAGACTGACCCATAGACTCCCTTTTGGCTTTATTTGTATGGTCTATAACATAACCCACTCTAACGCCATTAGGATATGTCTTCTCAACCTTGTATCGTATACCATATTTATCCAATTCATTCATACCTGCTTGACCATGTCCGCCTGACTTAAGTTTAATTCTATTTCCTTTTATTGGCTTCGTATATGCTCCTTCGTTTGAATGAACCACTGAAAATTGACTTGCTGAACCACGCGATCCACGTGTATTTAATACTCTTCCTGATTTAGTAGTTCCCATATGAAACCCTCCTTGCCAAAATTGGCAAGCAAGGATTTTGAATAAAATAAAAAATCATTTTATCCTCACTTTCTGTCGTTTATACGACTAAAAAAATAAATTTCAAGTAACAATAATATTGCTCTCGTGAAAGTGATGTGATAAAATGCTTTTACATAGTTTTGGATTGCTTTTTAGCACATCCACACGAGATAACGCTTTTGTAATTGTTCCAGCAATTCAAAAGCGTTTTTCTTTATTCTGTTGTATAGTTATAAAATATTTTTCTCCTTTCCCACACAAATTTAAAAGTATTTATATTATGAAGTGTGATTTATCGAATGATGTCAAGTAAACCATAATTAAATAATTTACGATTACGTTTTTTTCCGTCCGTTATCAATATCTTTTCTTCTATCATCATATTAATCATTCTATTAACACTTGTGAGCGGAAGACCAGTTTCTTCGACTATCTGTTTAGCTGTAATAATAGGTTTTTTATATAGCAAATTTATTACCTTAACTATTCCTGCATATTTTGAATTACTATTTGCTATCAAAAGATGTCTATCATATAAATTGTTTATCGCACTGACAATATTAATATATTTGTCACATTGTCTTGCTACCGTTTGTAAAAAGAATTTAATCCACTCATTCCAATCTTCCTTATCACGTGTGTTATTCAACAAATTATAATATCTGATTTTATCTCGTTCTAATGCTTCGCTTATAAAGAAGCATGGATAATCAATTTGCTTAGTATAGTAAAGATATAACGGAATCAGCATCCTTCCAACTCTTCCATTTCCATCTATAAAGGGATGAATTGTCTCAAACTGTGCATGAATAATCGCTATTCTTACCAGCGCTCTGTATGAATCTGTCGGAGCATTGATGTAAGAAATCAAATTATCCATTAACTCAGGAACCTCTTCGGGAGAAGGCGGAACAAATGTTATTTCATGTGTTGAATCATTCCTTCCAATATAATTTTGGGTTGTCCTGTAATTGCCAATTAGTTCAGGTTTTCTTACTTTGCCTTCCATCAAAGTTTTATGAATTTCATTAAAGAATTCATTAGAGAAATCCGTTCGCCCTAATAATTTTATTCCCAATTCCGATGCCTTATGATAATTAATCACAACATTTATGTTCTCATCTTCATTTGACGAAAGTGCCTGATTAATCAACACGCCATCCAACGTTGCTTGCGTACCTTCTATTTTAGATGATTCTAAAGCTTCTTTCTGCTGAAGTGTAGGCAAAAACCACTCACTACCCAACTTACTATCGTGAAGTTTTTCTTTATACACCTCAAGTTTTACAGTTGCATCAATCAACTCATCAAAAAAATATCTTTGATCTATTAAATCGTTTTTGAGAGGTAACTTGTTAGGAACAAATGATTCTTTATTCATATATTCACCTTCCTTTAGTTGTATGATAAGCTTTTAAAACCAAAAAGTCAAGTATTTGGTTTTTAATTTATGTTTGTTTTTCTATTTTGACATTTTTTGATTTTAATATATTTTTAAAATATTGCTTAAAAGTCGGTATACCCCTTTTTTCTGCACTTTCCTGAAAATATCCACGCATTCTTAAAACCAAATGTGGATAAATGCTGAATTTATCAGATCCGTGCACTTTTTAATACAACTACAAATAAAAAGAACTCCTTGTTACCGGAGTCCTTCCTATATCATCAAAGAGGTTTAAATTTAGAACCTCAAACAATCTTTCTTAATTCCTACTCACGCGCACTACTTTTTTGCAAGAATCTCGTCAAATTTTTGACTTAATTCCTCTATTATTTCTTTCTGCCTTTTGGAATCACTTTCATCATATATTTTATAATATTCATTCCTTAATTCAATTAACTTATCTGCAATAAGCGTATCTGGAGATACCGTTTTTCTTCTGATACGTCCATACAATCGATTATATGCTTTTATATATTCTTGATAGACCGGATGTTCTTTTTGCTTTTCTTTATACGCTTTTCTGCTTGCATACTCATAGCATGTTGTTTTCGTATCACGATATATTCTTGCGCAGCAAGTCTGTTTTGAATTCCATTTTGTCTTAAAATATCCGCCACATAAAGTGCATTGTCTTACTGTAGTATTTGAATTTGCTAAACTATTTAACACTCCTAATATGATTTTCTTAAATGTTGGAAAACAATAACCATAAATCTCATTTACGCTTAACCCGTGCTTATCTAGTAAAAATTCCTCCCAATTCTTATACTCCTTCTTTTCATCACTTTCACCTGTCCTATGTAGATTGAATAATTGAATGTTTTTCAGAGAGGCATATGATTTATATAATTCAAATGCATCATTCGGTGAAACAATAATCTTAAGTTGCTCCGGCCGCATAAATATCGAGTATATCGCTTCCCTTCCTTGATAATAATTCTCTTTAAAGTTTGAAATTTCTTTAACCAATGTAGTATACGATTTGTCGGCAAAAGTCACTTCACCCTGCCTTTTTTTGGTATTTTTATTTATAACCCATAGCTGATTAAGTGTTAACTGAAAAAAAGGATAAATATATACTAACTCAGGTTTAAGAGATACTGCTTTTTCTAAATAATTCAATACATTACAGGATATTTCCTCAATTTTATCTAATATCTTTGCATCAAAAGGAATATAGAAAATTAAATTATTATCTGCTTTTCGCTTCTTTAGGGACAGATCTAAGAAAGATAAACAGTCTATTGCCTTTTCAATATATTCAAATGCATCAAGCGTTTTACAATCATCTGAGGAACCAAGATCTAAAAGCGACAGTCCAATAGAATCTTGCGGTACATCCTTAAGCATGTAAAACTCTATCTCTTCTCTTGGATCAACATCATCAAAATCTTTAGAATCATTGTCAGAAATTGCTGTAAAAACAAGACTTTCTGTATGATTTGAACTGTTAATCTCATGATTATACTTTTCAATATCATAGGTAATGATATCAAAGGAATACAAATCAGGTATCATTCTTTCTTCTCCATAAATACGATAAATAAATTATACATCAAGATAATGTTCAATGCAACTAAAGGGTTTAAATTATTGCATTGACACATTTTGAATGACATGCTATTATTGTCAATGTAACTAGATGTTATTTGCTATTGGCTTGACGCAATAAAATGAAAGGAGGTGTATTGACAATGAATGAAGGTACAGAAAACGCATATCAAGACTTTTTTAAGGATTATCCTGACGTAGTATCAATTGACGATGTAAGTCAGATGATAAATGTCTGCAAAGTCAAAGCCTATAACCTTGTTAAGACGGGTCAAATACCCGGCGTTAAAATCGGTCACGTATATCGAATTCCCAAAAAATCCATTTACGATTTTTTTAATATGGAGAAGTAAAATAAGGAGGTTTTTATGGCTACAGTAACTGTTCAACCAAAAGGAAAATGCTGGTATTCTGTTATTAGCTATAAAGATGAAACCGGCAAATGGCGTAATAAAATGCAAACAACCGGTTTGACAATTAAAGGAAATAAAAAAAGAGCCGAGAAAATCGCTTCCAAAAGGCTTGCTGAATTTCATGAGCCAAAACCCATTGATACTGAAAATCCTTTATTAACAGATTATTTGAAAAGCTGGCTTCCATTTATCGAATATCGTGTTGAGCGATCTACCTTTGTCGGATATGAATCTACTGTAAACAGTATTTTGATTCCATATTTTGCTCCGAAGTACATACATTTAAAGGATCTCACTCTAAAAGATATTCAACTATTCTATGACGATATGCAGCGAAGTACACGTGGAAAGAAGGGTAATCCTCCTAGGGCAACAACAATTCGACGTTATCATGCGGTCTTGCACAAAGCGCTCGAACATGCAATTAAGCTCGATTTAATTCCATACAATCCCGCTGATCGCGTTGACCTTCCAAAAAAGGAACAAGTAATACACAATACCTTCACGGAAGAGCAACTACGAAATCTTAATGAATTATTAGGCGAAGAGGAAATCGGTCCATTAATTCAATTTACATCCGTTTACGGAACAAGAAGAAGTGAATCATGTGGTATGCGATGGTGTGCAGTTGATTTTGAGCAGAATTTATTGACCATCAACCATACTGTTGTATCTGTAAAAGGAAAAAACGGAAAGAAAGAACTTGTAAAAAAAGATCGAACTAAGAATTCCAGTAGTTATAGAACTTTCCCTCTGACTCCAGAAATAAGAGCTTTGTTTCTTGCTCTCAAAAAAATTCAAGACGATAATCGAAAATTGTTTGGAAGAGGCTATAACGAAGAAGATTCAGATTACATTTTTGTAGACACTCTAGGAAATCTTATTAACCCGGATTATTTAACCTCTGCTTATAAAAGGCTTTTGGATAAATACGATCTTCCTAAAGTTACATTACACGAAATCAGACATACTGTAGCAACACTTCTTTTGAAACATCGTGTACCTATGAAATATCTTCAGTCATACCTTGGACACAGCGATTTTTCAACTACAGCAAACTTCTATGCCCATGTTTGCAGTGACGATGTAAAAGAAGAATTGTCAGATATTATGACAAATATTATTGCGGGAGAAACAAAATAAAAAGGCTTCATACCCCGATGAAGCCAACTGAAACGGAGACGGAGGGATTCGAACCCTCGTGCCGGTAAACCGACAACCTGATTTCGAGTCAGGCTCGTTATGACCACTTCGATACGTCTCCAATTGATTTATTAAAACCCTGGTTTCCTAAAAAATTTTTTAGAAAAGCTTTTTAGAAAAAAGGAATTTTAACGATATTGAAATTTGAAAACACAGTATTTGCAATGCTTTCAAAGATAAATGTATTAAATGTGCAGAAGTTTTTCGAGTGCGCCCCGTTATGACCGCTTCGATACGTCTGCATGTTTTATTGTGCCCGACATCCCATAAAGGATGTCGGGTTTTTTGTCTTTTGGCGACTTAACTATTTTACCAAACTTGCAGTCTGTCTTGCAATAGCCAATTCTTCGTTTGTGGGAACAACCATAACGGTTACCTTGTCGCCGTCGTTGGAAATGATTGCTTCCTCGCCGTGAACGTTGTTTTTGCTCTCATCGATACCTGCTCCGAGGTATGCGAGATACTTGCCTGTCATGGAACGAACTCTTGCATCGTTCTCACCGATACCTGCCGTGAAAGCGATTACATCTACGCCGTTCATTGCAGCCGCATAAGCACCGATGTATTTGGCAACTCTGTAAGTATATGTCTCAAGCGCCATTTTTGCAAGTGCATTTCCCTGATCCATTGCAGCGGAAAGATCTCTGAAGTCGGATGAAACTTTTGACATTCCTTCAACACCGGATTTTTTGTTCATAATGGTGTTGATTTCGGAAATGGAAAGATTCTCCTTCTTTGCAATGAATTCAATGATTGCGGGATCGATATCGCCGCATCTTGTACCCATGATAAGACCTTCAAGGGGAGTAAGACCCATTGAAGTGTCAACGCACTTACCATGATCCACTGCGGAAATACTTGCACCGTTTCCTAAATGGCAAACGATAATTTTCAAATCGTCTCTCTTCTTTCCGAGGATTTCGGCAGCTCTTGCAGATACAAAATCGTGGCTGGTTCCGTGGAAACCGTAGCGACGTACTTTATATTTCTCGTAATATTCGTAAGGAAGGCCGTACATATAAGCCTTCTCGGGCATTGTCTGATGGAAAGCGGTATCAAATACGGCTACCATCGGAACGCCGGGCATAATCTTCTTACAAGCGTTGATACCGATAAGGTTTGCAGGGTTGTGAAGAGGAGCAAGATCGTTGCACTCAGCGATTGCATCCAATACTTCATCCGTAATAACAACGGACTTCGCAAATTTCTCGCCGCCGTGCACGATACGATGTCCTACGGCATCGATTTCATCAAGTGACTTAACCACGCCGTGATCGGCATCTGTCAAAGCATCAATAACCGCCTGAATGGCATATGTATGATCGGGCATAGGAGTTTCTTTCGTAACTTTGTCCTTACCTGAAGGAGTATGTTTGATACAAGATCCGTCCATTCCGATTCTTTCGCAAAGTCCCTTCGCAAGAACAGCTTCGCTTTCGGAATTGATGAGCTGATACTTAAGCGATGAACTGCCGCAGTTAATAACTAAAATATTCATGAAATACCTCCTGAATCTATTTGCCGCCTTCGCGGTTAATTATTTTCAATATTCTCTCCCGAGGGAGTTTTTTTATGCCTTCATTCACTCTGTCGCACCACAAAATTGTAGGCTTATTTTGCGTTTTTGTCAATTGAAACGGGTGTATTGCGTCCGGGAAACGCCTTACGAAAGGGCTTTGATTGACAGACGATAAAGAACATGTTTTTTGATTGATTCAAATTGCAATACATATATCGGAACGGATAATCCGTACCGGAAAGCCATGCATCCGAATTAAAATGATTTTCATAATATATCGAAAAAAAACTCCGAACGCCTGTGGTTTTCGGAGCTTTTTTGAAAAATACCGATTCCGGCATGGCCGGCGAAACCGATTACAGCCGTATTGTTTTGCCGAGGGCGAAGGAATAAATCAGAATTTCCGCCACGGGCTTTTTTTCAAGGCGCGAAAGCGCCTCAGCATAATAGTGAAGCTGCGTTTTGTATCGATTGATCAGTTCTTCGGCGGATTCGACCCTGTCGGTTTTGTAATCCATGAGAATCAGTTTGCCGTCCTCCTCGAAATAAACGTCAATTACACCCTGAACGAGGATTTTTTCATCGGAAGGGAATTCTTCTTTTACGTCTTTTGCATTGACCGAAAGGACAAAGGGTTGTTCGAGGTAAAGCTGCTCTCTTACAGATGCCGCACTCATACGCTTCGCGAGATCGGTGTCAAGGAATTCCAAAACTTTTTTCTCGTTAACAAGCGCATCGTCCTCTTTGTCGATAAAAAGATTCTCGACCATTTTCTGCCTGTGGATTCGAAGATTGGATACCGTGTCGCCGTCAAAAACATGCGGGAAGTCCATGAGTTCCATGACTCTGTGATATGCGCTTCCTCGCCTTGCTCCGCCGTTTTCGCTTTCCGTTTCGGCGATAATCTTCGGTATTCTTTTTTCTTCTTCGTGGTAAAGAGTGTTTTCTCCGTCCTCTCTCTCAAGATATGCCGCTTTCTTTAATTCCGAAACGGTCGTTTTGACAAAAAGTCCCTCGAGCGATTCATGAGGATATTCGAATTCTTTGAAATCGGATTTGTAATCGATATCCTTAAGTGCTTTTTTCTTAACCGCTCTTTCCGTATCGTCAAAAACCGCATTTATTTCAAAATCCGCGGGTATGACTTTTGTGAGTGCAAACAGGTCTTTTTTCTCCCTTACGATGGGATAAACCATTTTCATAAAAGAATTGGCTTTCATTATATCGACAAAAGTCAGATCGTCTTTCGCTTCCGGATCTTCATTAAGCATTCCGGTCATAATAAGTTTTTCTTTTGCTCTGGTCAGGGCAACGTAAAGAACTCTTATTTCTTCGCCGATGCCGGCTTTTTTCTCTTTAACGGCTATTGCTTTTTTGACCGGCGAAACGCCTTTTATTCTTTTTTCGAGATTGAATGTATCTCCGCCCGGTCCGTATTCCTTGTCGATCAAAACCTTGCCCTTCGGAGGGACGAATTTCGAATGCATTCCGCAGACAAAGCACACGGGGAACTCAAGGCCCTTTGATTTGTGAATGGTCATAATCTTAACCACATTCGCATTTTCATCGAGCATATTGGCTTCGCCCATGTCCTGGCGCGCCTTAAGTTTTTCCGTATATTTTATGAAATCATGGATGCAATAAATTCCCTGTTCTTCGTATTCATCCGCGGTTTCCGCCAGAAGATTGACGTTGGCAAGACGCTGTTCGCCGCCCGGAAGACTCGATACCATAATCGTGTATTCGTATTTTTCGTAAATCTCCCTGATGAGATCCGAAGCGGACATATACATCGCTTTTTTTCTGAAGTCGTCGAGATCGTCGGTAATACCCGTAATCTTTGCCTTAATCGATGCTTCGCTTCCTTCGAGAAGATAGAGATACATGCTGTCTATGAGACGCTTCTTTCTTCCGTATTTTCTTATTTTCGCAATCTCTTCCTGCGTGAAATTTCCGATAAAGGAATTAAGCACGCCAAGAAGAGGCAGATCCTGTCGGGGATTGTCGATAACCGAAAGGAAATTCAAGATAAGCTGCACTTCCGGGGCGCTGTAATAGCCGGATTTCGAAATAACATATGCGGGGATATTTTCATCCTTTAACGCCTTTTGGTAAATCACGTCCTGACCGCCGCTCATGCCTCTCATGAGGATGGCGATATCCGAAAATTCAATATCTCGCATAGCCTGTTTGTTATTGTCGAAAACCTGCTTTTTTTCTTCAATCAGATTCCTTATTTTACGGGCAACGATTTTGGCTTCTATCTCGTCTTTCGAAAGGTTTTTGAAAGCCTCGGTTTCTTCAAATTCCGTTTTGTTGAAAAAAATGAGTTCGGCCCTGTTGTCGGAATTGCTTTCGGGATAATCCGTTTTGCCCAAATACAGCCTTGCGGCATCGTCGTAGGATACTTCTCCGACTTCTTTTTTCATGCAGCGTTCAAAAATATAATTGATCGCATCAATCACTTCCCCGCGGCTTCTGAAATTGTATGTCAGATTAATCCTCTCGCTTGCGGCATCTTCACTCTTTTCGTACTCTTCGCATTTTTCCCTGAAAATACCGGGCTCCGCATGGCGGAATCTGTAAATGCTCTGCTTGATGTCTCCGACCATGAATCTGTTGCCGCTCTCGGAATCCGTTCTTGACACGTTGCTCAGAATCGTTTCCTGAACTTCGTTCGAATCCTGATATTCGTCTATCATGACCTCGTCGAAAAAGTCCCTGTAACTGAGCGCGGTTTTGGTGGGATTTCCGTCTTCGTCCACAAGAATCTCAAGCGCCATATGTTCCATATCGGAAAAGCTTACCAAGCCCTTGTCGCGTTTTTTCGCATCGAAAATCCTCATGTAGGAAATCACAAATTCCACGAGCGAATTGGTCACGATGAGGCCTTCTTTGTACAAAGCTTCGAATTCTTCTTTATCGGAGGAATGGAAATCTTTTTCCACTTCTTTGATGATATCCGAGACATATTTGTTCTTTTCGTCGACGATTGCCTTAAGTTCCGCTTCCTCGGGCAGGAATTTCTTTGCGCCGTATGCAAGCTTGCCCGGCTCATGCGTCGAAAAATCTCCAAGACGGGATTTGAAATCCTTATCTCTTACACTCTGAAGAAAAGATATTTCCCCGCATGCTTTTTGATAATGTTTGACAAGAACGCTTCCTTCGGTAAGATTCTTGATTTCGTTGTATACTCTGACGGCTTCGTCCAAAAATTCATCTTCGTATTTTTTGAGTTCCGAGATAAAATCGCTCTGCCATACGTCGGTATCCGCGTCCTTTATAAAACTTTCAAGCCTTTTGTAGGGGTACGGCATGCTGTCGACGGTATTGGCGATTCCGGTTACAAGCTCGAAAAATTCACTGAATTTTCCTCTCGGCGCATACATTTCCACGAGGTTTAAAAATTCCTTTTTGCCTTCCGCGAAAGCCTGTTCCAGCGCCTCTTCGAAAGCGTCTTCGGAAATCTGTTTAATCTCTCCCTCGGTACCGATTGCAAATGCCGGGTCGAGACCGATTTCTTCAAAATGGTTCTTTAAAATATAAAGGCAGAAACTGTCTATTGTCGTAATCTGCGCCGTATGAAGGATCGCAATCTGTTTTCTGATAACGGGGTTTCCGGGATTTTTCTTTAATTCTTCGCGAAGCTTTTTCCCGATTCTCTCCCTCATTTCCCTTGCCGCCGCATTCGTAAAAGTTACGATGAGCATTCTGTCTATCGAAGAAAGTTTTTCATAAGAATCATCCTCATTACTCGGACAGATTTTCCTTATGATTCTTTCCGTGAGAACGGAAGTTTTTCCGCTTCCCGCAGCCGCAGAGACTATCAGGTTTTTGTTTCTTGATTCTGTTACTTTTATCTGTTCAGGAGTAAAACCCATAACACATTCCTTTAACAATCCAAAAAATTTTTACGATTCTTCGTTCGTTTCGTTTTCGGTTTCGTTTCCGATGATTCTGTATCCGTAACCCTTGATTTTGGGGTCGAATCCGCATATTCCCTTCAGTTCGCAGTACTGACACGCGGTTTTGTTTTTCTGAAGGACGGGATTGATGTCTATGCTTCCGGCCAATATTTCGTCGGAAAGTTCCAGCGCTTTTTCTTCCGCAAATTCAAGCATCGCATGAAAATCTTCGACGGAATAAACACAGGAATTGCTGTCCGGAGTATTGTCCTTTTTCTTGTTAATCTTTACGACTTCGGATTTGACCGAAGGTTCGGATAATGATTCGTCGAGGCTTTCCATGATCTTGTCGTCGTTTACAATCGCTCCGACGGGAATAAGTTTTTTCCTTATTTCCGCTTCGTAATTATCCCTGCTTTCCGCAAAGGGATCGTCGATTGCATAATAAAGCATCGCCGCGGGAAGAACGTTTTTGTCCGGATGTTTTTCTTTTATCATTTCGACGGCGTTCTTCATATAAATCGCAAGCTGAAGCGACAGGCCTTCCTCGATCATTTTCGGATCAAGGGTTCGCTTGGAAGATTTATAATCGATAATCTTAACGTATTCGTTGCCCGATTCGTCCCGGTAAATATCCGCCCTGTCGATTCGACCGCGAAGTATCACGCTGTGCCCGTCATACATTTTTTCGAACCCGGCTTCGTACATTTCGGGCTTGTATTTGCCCTTTGAAAGCTGGAATCCGAGTGTCTTTACCGTTCGCTTCATGATTCTTGAAAGCTGTGTCGCGTAATATGCGGTTTTTTGATCGCAGCGTAAAATATCCCCGTTATAATCCTTGGTAAGGCGTTCGATCGCAAGGTCGATTTCCCGCTCCGTCATTTCGACATCGGCATTCGAAAAATCCAGATTGTTTGCCTGAAGTTTTTCTCCGACACTCTCTAAGACATCGTGAGCGAGATTACCCATATCCACATATTCGAGTCCGTATTCTTCCCTCCTGCCAAGCGCAAGACCGTATCCGACAAAATGCGCATATCTGCATTCCGCAAACTGCTCGAGTGTAGAAATCGAAACCCTGAGAAGATCTCCGTAAAGCGCTCTCGCGGTTTCTTTTCCGATGGGAACGGGTGAATATTCTCTGAACGAGTTTTCGATTATCTTTTCGCACCATTCCCTTCCGCCTTCGATTCCGCGAAGAATGCTTATGTTTTTAAAGAGTCTCTCTTCCTCGCCGTCATCCGTGAGTCCCGAAACATACCTTCCCATAAGGCGTCCCGTATCCTCTCTGACATCTGCCAAAGAAAGTCTCTCGGGCATGGTTTCTTTGTCCTTTTCCTTTAAGCCCTCAAACATGTTCTTAAGAACTTCGATAAGATACGAGGGGATAAGGCTCTCTCCCTTGCCGCCGATGGTTGCGTATGATAAGAAAAGTCTGTCGGTGGGCTTCGTCAGATTAAGATAGATGTATAGCTGCTCGATATATGCCAATTCGTCGTTTGTCGGCGAAAGCACGCAGTCCGCCTTTTTCAGTTCCTCTTTGTCGGGCACCGAAAGAAGGCCTCCGGATGCGCCGGATTTCGGAATGTTTCCGTCGTTTACACCGACTATAAAAAGTGCTTTAATTTCTTTTAATCTTGTTCTCTGCATATCTCCGACAAGGAGCGAATCCACGTTTTGCGGAAGAACTCCGACACGGATTTCCGAAAAACCGACCTTCAAAATATCCGTCAGTTCTTTTATCGTATAATCCTCGTCGCCCATAAGGTCCGTCAGCGCGTCAAAAAGTTCAATGACTTTGTTGTATACCGAGCCGTATTCCGCAGCTTCTTCCGTTCTTTTCGCGGCTTTTAACATTTCGCTCGCTTCGGACAGTTTGTCGGCGATTTTACCGTCTTCGAGAATATCGTATATTTCTTTTATCCAGACGGAGAGTTTTCTCTTTTTGACACCGTCGGCCGTAATCTCTTTGAAAATATCAAAAAAGCGGCGACGGATATCGTTTATTTCGTCGAGTCCCTCGTTGTTTTTCCTTTGCTCCTCACTGGTATAAACGAAATCGGTGCTCCATTTTGCAATGCCCTTTATGCCCCTGGCATAAATGTAATTTTCGAGCCTGTCGATTTCTTCGTCTTCGAAAGGAGATATTCCCGTCCTTAACATTTTAAGTACGTCTTCTCCCCTGAAATTGTTTCTTAAAATCTCCGCAATCGAAAGGATGTATTTTACCAAAGGATTGTTTGCGATGCTCCTGTTGGAATCCATGTAATAAGGGATTTTGTATCTTTTAAGATATTTTTCAAGCGGCTTCTGATATCCCGTCATATCGGCGCAGATAACCGCCACGTCGCGATATCTGTAATTTCTGTTTTTGATTTCCGAAAGCACTTTCTCGCAAAGTTCATGACATTCGTTATCGATATCGGTGCATCTCGATATCTCGATTGCGCCCCCGGATTTAACCGTATTTTCGTCATTTCTGAAAAGACATTTTTCAAGGTGCGCGAGCTCGGGATTGTTTTTGTGTCTTATATTTTCCGAAAGACGTATATCGCTTTGCACTTCTATTCTTTCTTTTTCGCATTCCCTCGAAATATCGTACATATTCTTTTTGGTAAGATCGAAAAAGCTGCTCTCATC
>JAGADU010000124.1 GCA_017613435.1 Lachnospiraceae bacterium
ATTAAAACCTTGTCGATTACATCGTCTTTGCCGACAATAACCTTTGATATATTTTCTTTAATCAAATTCAATTTTTCTTTTGCTTCGTTTACAGTCATAAAACATCCTTTCCAATCCATGAATTATTTGTCACTAACAAACATCGCATCTCCGAAAGAGAAAAACCTGTATTTTTCCCTGACGGCTTCTTCGTATGCGGCCAAAACGTTTTCCCTTCCTGCAAGAGCGGACACAAGCATGATAAGCGTTGACTCCGGAAGATGGAAATTGGTGATAAGGCAATCCATAACCTTAAATTCATAACCGGGATAAATAAAAATACTCGTATCCCTGCTTTCGGCTCTTAATATTCCGTTTTCGTCCGATGCGGATTCAACTGTTCTGCAGCTTGTCGTACCGACGCAGATAATTCTTCCGCCTTCTTTTTTGGTACGATTGACAATATCGGCCGTTTCTTTGGTAACCTGATACCATTCGGAATGCATATGATGATCGAGAATATTGTCTTCTTTTACGGGTCTGAAGGTACCGAGCCCGACATGCAAAGTTACATATGCTATCCTAACTCCCTTCTCTTCGATTCTTTTTAGGAGATCGGTTGTAAAATGAAGTCCTGCCGTGGGTGCGGCCGCCGATCCGTCAAATTTGGCATAAACGGTCTGATATCTGTTTTTATCCAAAAGTTTATGCGTAATATAGGGAGGAAGCGGCATTTCGCCGAGCTTATCCAGGATTTCTTCCCAGATTCCGTTAAATGCAAATCTTATGATTCTGTTCCCTTCGGGTGTTATGTCAACCACTTCACTTGATAAGATTCCGTTCCCGTATTCAAATTTATCTCCGATTCTTGCTTTTTTGCCGGGTTTAACAAGGCATTCCCAATCCGTATCGGAAAGTCTTTTAAGAAGCAGGAATTC
Organism: Lachnospiraceae bacterium; assembly: GCA_017613435.1. Classification (GTDB taxonomy): domain Bacteria; phylum Bacillota; class Clostridia; order Lachnospirales; family Lachnospiraceae; genus UBA3766. Next base: position 918 of record JAGADU010000124.1, read on the forward strand.
AACACTTGCTCCCGTCGGGATTTTCTGTCCGAAAAGCCTTGCGGGAATAACCTTCGTATTATTTAAAACCAGGCAGTCGCCTTCGTTTAAAAAGTCAATAATGTCGGAAAAACGATGATGCGAAAATTCACCCGTGTTTTTGTTTAATTTTAAAAGCCTTGAAGAAGAACGGTCCGCAAGCGGGTCCTGCGCAATAAGCTCTTCGGGCAAATCGTAATAAAAGTCTTTTTTCTTAAGTTCCATAAAAAATTATCCAATGCAAAAATTAATGGAGCAAAAAATAATTGCTCCATTAATTATAAATGCAAATATGCTTAATTTCAAACATTACATATTCTTGATAAAGGAAATATATCCTCTGAAAGTTTCGTATATATCGGCTTTGCTCGTCGCTTCAAAAGGTGCATGCATATTAAGCACGGCAACACCGCAATCTATAACATTCATACCGTATTTTGCAAGCATGTATGCAATCGTTCCCCCGCCGCCCAAATCAACTTTTCCGAGTTCGGCAAGCTGGAAGGAAACATCATCCTTGGAAAAGATATTTCTTATCGCTCCGAGGTATTCGGCATTCGCATCGTTAGATCCGCTCTTTCCTCTCGAGCCCGTAAATTTGCAAAGTACAAGGCCTTTTGAGAGATATGCGACGTTTTTCTTGTCGAAACTCGAAGCGTACGAAGGATCGAAAGCACTCGAAACATCGCTTGAGAGCATATTGGAATTTGCAAGCATTCTGCGAAGCTTAATTTCGGAATAATCACCTGTAAGATTCAAAAATTCCGCCATGGTGTTCTCAAAGAACATGGACTGCATTCCGGTAGCTCCGACGGAACCTATTTCTTCCTTGTCTGTTAAAATGCATACCGCCGTTCTCTTTACTTTTTTGACTTTAAGCATCGCTTTGTAGGAAGGGAACGAACAAACTCTGTCATCCTGTCCGTAACCGAGCACCATCGAACGGTCAAGACCGGCTTCCCTTGCTTTTCCCGCAGGAACGATTTCGAGTTCCGCGGAAAGGAAATCTTCTTCTTCGATATCGTAATATTTCTTTAAAATATCAAGAACCGATTTTTTAACGGCTTCTTTTTCTTCCTTGTCTTCTTTTCCTTTTTTTGAAGCGTTTTTCTTTTCTTCGCTAACGGGTTTGTTTCCGATTATCAGATCGAGCGCCTCGCCCTCAATAACCTTGGCTGCTTTTTTCTCAAGCTGTTCCTGGGAGAGATGAATAAGCAAATCGGAAATAAAGAATACGGGATCGTCCTCTTCTTCCCCGAGATTGACGATAACCGTCGTTCCGTCCTTTTTTGCAACTACGCCGTGGATTGCAAGAGGAATCGTAACCCACTGATATTTCTTGATTCCGCCGTAATAATGCGTATCAAGATATGCAATTCCGCTGTCTTCGTAAAGAGGATTTGATTTGACATCAAGCCTCGGCGAATCGATATGCGCACCGAGAATGTTTAATCCGTTTTCGGCATCTTCGGTTCCGACATTGATCATGATAAGGGATTTGTTCATGTTTGCGGCATAAACCTTGTCTCCGGCTTTGAGTTTTTTTCCGGATTTAATTACTTTTTTGATATCGACATAACCTTCTTTTTCGATATCGTTTACGATAAAATCAACGCATTCCCTTTCGGTTTTGTTCACGGATATAAAATTGATATATTCGGCGCAGAATTTATCCAATTCTTTTAACTGATTTTCGGAATATTTATTCCAAATGCATTTGTTTTCCATAAAAACTCCCTTCGTAAATTCCGTTTATTTTAATAATTTCTTTTTCAACAATGAAAGTGCCCGATTAATGATAAAAGCACATACCGATATCGATACAACGGAAACGAGCGTATATAAATACCTGTTATTCAAAGTTTTGACAAAATACGGATAAAAGCCTCTTAAAAACAATCCCTGAAGAGCATAAATTTCAAGAGAAATAAGCCCTATGAAACGGGTAACGGGATTAATAAGAAGCCGATATGAAATACTGCATATAATATACAAAAACGATATGACAAAAATAATCAAAAACAAATCGACAAAAAGATTAAGCACAAAATACAATACCGACAGGATTATATTCGAGTTTACAAAATCCTTATATCTGAATTCGATTAATGTTGCAAAAACCGTAAGGCAGGCAAATACAAACAAAGAAACAATAGATATCAAAATGCCTTGCTTTTTCATAAACGAGTCGACTTTGTCTTTAAGATACGCAACAAAAACACCGATTGCAAACGAAAACACCGGAGAATAAACATTTGCCGGAGATTTGATAATGAAATTAATAACCGTGAATACAAACAGAAATAACGATAAAGCAATCAGCTTATATGTATTCTTTTTGACAAATCTCCATATGATGAAAAATGCAACATACAAAAGAAGAATGAGCTGCAAATACCAACCGAAACTTATTATTGTGCTGCCGTAAAAAAACGAAAGTATCAAAGCAGAAGGTTTAATTTCGTTTTTTAAAGCAAGTTCGAATATTATGTAAACCAAAAGAAAGAACAGATAAGTCAGATAAAAAGGCAGTATTCTTTTTTTCGGAAAACTCTTAATATATGAATCACTTTTATTGATATAAGATATGCCGAGTCCGTATCCCGATATGAATATAAATAAAACAACGGCGAAATGCCCAAGCAACAAAAATGCATATCCGAAAGAAGTATCGGACAAAAAACCCGTAAACTGATACAAATGATGAATCAAAACGCATACGGCAAGTATGCCTTTTAACGCATCAAATGCTTCCTTGGTCATGTATTTGTTGTCTTTGTTGGTCATTTCACCGCTCATTAAGAACGCTCCGTTAATCTTTAGCTTCTTATCTCAACATTAAGTTTGTATTTAAGATTTCCGAGTATCTTTTTAACGTATTTGTCCACCGAATCGGCTTCGAAATCTTCTTCGCCGGGCGTAAATGTTACGGTAAACGCAAGGCTCTTCTTGTCTGCGGGAATATTCTCTCCTTCGTAAACGTCAAAGAGTTTAACACCCGTAATATATTTGCATGCGTCTTTAATGGTATCTTCCACTTCGCCGCAGGTAATATTCTTGTCGGTCAAAAGAGCAAGGTCTCTGTTTACGGATGCGAATTTCGAAAGAGGCTTGTATGCTGCCTTTGTATCAAGCGCATAAAGATAATCGAGATCGATTTCAAGAATGTAGGCATCCGTTCTCAAATCGAGTTTTTCAGCCACTTCGTAAGCCACTTTGCCCAAATAACCTATAACAGTGTCGCCTTCTTTGATAGAAGCCGTTTGATAAGGATGAAGGAAAGGTTTTTCGCAGGGTTCGTATTTAAATTTCGTGAAGAACGAATCAGCTACCGCGTTTGCCATTCCCTTAAGTGTATAAAAATCATATTTTTCGCCGAAAATCGCAAGCGAAAGCGTTTGTTTTTCTTCGGGATATTCCGTTAAAGGAAGGTTCTTAGGAATAAATCTGGATGCAACTTCGAAAAGTTTGCCTTCAAGATTGCCCTTTTTCTGGTTTCTTGAAACCGCATGAAGCATTGAAGGAGCCAGAGTTGTTCTCATAACGGAAAGATCTTCGTTAATGGGATTTAAAATCTTGATTGCCTTTCTTTCAACAGCATCTTCGCTGAAATTTAAAAGATTGAAATCCGAAGGCGAAATGAACGAATAATGGATGCATTCGTATGCGCCCCTTGCACAAAGGTCCTTTTTGAGTTTAAGTTCTTTTTTCTGCTTTGCGTTGAGACCGCCCATCGTTACTTTTGCATCGGGAAGGAATGTGTCAACGATATGATCGTATCCGTACATACGAATAACTTCTTCCGCAACATCGGGATAACTTTCCATATCTTCTCTGTAAGCGGGAATCATAAGTGTCAATTCATCGCCGTTAACCTTCGGATCGAACGAAAGGTTCTTTAAGATTCTTACAATGTCATCTGCAGGAACTTCTATTCCGAGAACCCTGTTAACTTTTGCAATGCTTACTTTCATTTCCTTGGGCTCAATCGAGTTGCCGGTATTGACATCGACATGCGTCGAAGAAACAACTCCGCATTCGAGTTCCTCAACAAGATGGAGAGCTCTCTTCATTGCATTATATGTAGAATATTCATCAACACCTTTTTCGTATTTGGCAGAAGCATCGGTCCTCTTTCCGAGAGCTCTTGATGTCTTTCTGATATTGTCTCTTGCGAATTTGGCAGACTCAAACAAAACTTCCTTTGTCGTTTCTCTGATTTCGGAATTGAGACCGCCCATAACACCCGCAATCGCAACAGGCTTAACACCGTCGCAGATAACCAGGTTATTTGTCGTAAGTTCATATTCCTGCGAGTCCAAAGTCACGATTTTTTCTTTGTCTTTTGCTCTTCTTACGACAATCTTGTTTCCTTCGATATAATCGCAGTCAAACGCATGCATGGGCTGACCCATTTCAAGGGATACATAATTAGTTATGTCAACCATATTGGAGATGGGTTCCTGGCCGACAAGTGCCAGTCTTCTCTTCATCCAAAGAGGCGATTCTTTAATAACAACATCATGAACATAATGTCCGATGTATCTGGGACAGATATCGGGTGCTTCAACTTCGACGATAAAACCTTCTTTTTTAGAAGAATCGGGTGTGAAATCAAGCGCGGGTGCTTTGTATTCTCTGTTTAATACAGCCGCAACCTCTCTCGCAATACCCGTAATGCATTGACAATCCGGTCTGTTGGCGGTAATAGAAACATCGAAAATATAATCGTCAAGACCGACAACGGGCTTGATATCCGCGCCGATTTGTTCGTTATCGTCGAGCAGGAGCAATCCGTTATAGGATGCGCCCGGATACATTCCTTCGCTTACACCTATTTCAACGCCCGAGCAAAGCATACCGTTTGAATCGTATCCGCGAAGTTTACCTGCTTTGATTTTCATAACGCCTTCGACGGTCTTATGGTCTTTTGCTGTAGCATAAACACTTGCTCCGTCAAGAGCAACGGGGAATTTTTTGCCTGCACTGACATTGTCGGCGCCGCAACAAATCTGAAGCAGTTCTCCCGTTCCGACATCAACTTTACATACATGAAGATGTGTATCGGGAATGGGTTCGCATTCTTTTACAAGGCCGACAACAACGCCCGAAATATCCTTTCCGATTTCGATTACTTCTTCAACTTCAAAACCGCAGGAGAATAATTTTTCTTCGAGTTCCTGAGGAGTAATATCCTTAATATCAACATATTCATTTAACCAACTTAAAGGTACTAACATAACAAACTCCTTTATTTATCTGTTTCTTCGAATGAGCATCATAAATATGCAATGCTTTTTTAATTGTCATCAATCTGCTTTAATACGTTAAGGTCGGATTCAAACAGCAATTTAATGTTGTTGATACCGTATTTAAGCATTGCGGTACGTTCAATACCGATACCGAACGCAAGACCCGAATATTCTTCGGAATCGATACCGCAATTTTCGAGTACCTTTTTGTTAACGATTCCGGCACCGAGAATTTCAATCCATCCGGTACCCTTGCAAAGCTTGCAGCCTTTTCCGCCGCACTCAAAGCAGCTGACGTCAACTTCCACGGAAGGCTCCGTAAAAGGAAAGTACGAAGGACGAAGTCTTGTTGTCGTATCTTCGCCGTAGATTTTCTTTACAAAAACATCCAGCATGCCCTTAAGATCGCAAAGAGTAATCTTTTTATCCACAACAAGGCCTTCCATCTGTGTAAACATGGGCGAATGGGTCGCGTCATCGTCAGATCTGAAAACCTTTCCCGGAGATAAAATCTTAATGGGCGGTTTGCTGTTCTCCATAACATGAATCTGTCCCGATGAAGTCTGCGTTCTTAAAAGAAACTCGGGTGACAGATAGAATGTATCCTGCATATCTCTTGCAGGATGATCCGCGGGAGTATTAAGAGCAGTAAAATTGTAGTAATCGTTTTCGATTTCCGTACCTTCGAAAATGGTAAATCCCATTCCGGCAAATACATCGATAAGCTGATTTCTCATCTGAGTAATGGGATGAAGATTACCCTTTTCCGTCGGTTCGGAATCGATTGTTACATCAATCTTTTCGTTTTCGTATCTTAATTTTAATTCTTTATCTTTCATCTTGGCATCAAGGTCCTCAAAGACCTCTGTAGCCCAGTTTTTGAGTTCGTTAACCTGTTTTCCGTATTCAGCTTTCTCTTCATTGGGAATGTTTTTCATTTCCTTCATAAGCTGGCCGATTTCACCCGTTTTCGAATCAAGATATTTTTTTCTTAATTCAAATGCGGACGCTCTCGATACGGCAGACTGTTCGATACTGTCGAGAATTTCCTGTTTGATTGAAGTTAATTTTTCGTTCATATCTATCTCCTTATATATTTTTAAGCGCTTCCCTTAATGCATCAAATATATAGCACCCGGGGAAAAATGCCAAGCTACCAAGCACAGCGCCTACAATAATCATAATAATACCCAGTACTTTATTTTTCTTATTCTTAACATTTATAATCCCCAATATCACAAAAACAAAACAGACCAGGGAAACAAACAGCAATAAAAAAACCAAGATGTAGCCTAAGCCAAAAACAATCCCCATATCCGAACTCCCGAATAAATTAAAAATCCCGTAAAGAATTCTCTCTACGGGACGTAATATACGCGGTACCACCCATATTCTCTCAGGCAAAGCCCGAAAGCACTCATTTAAGTTAACGTACTTTTCGACGTGCAAACCTACTGTGATTCAGAATGCAGACTCCGGTGTGAAATTTGCCTTTAATCATTGTCTTCGGAAAGCTCTCAGCGTATCACTATCCTTCTCTGTAAGATTAATTAAGACTCTGTGCACCATCAATGCCTTATTAAACTAAAATCAATTATATTAGCATTATACAAATAAAGTCAATAAGAAAAACTTATTGCTTCACTTTATCATTTTCTTCTTTTTCGCGGTTGAAATATACATTTATAATTCCGCCGAACATAAACAGCACGGAAAGTGAATAAACCCAGATTAACATGATAATGACCGTAGCCATCGAACCGTAAAGGTTAAACGTGGAATAATGCATCAGGTAAAAGTTGAAAGCCCAGTTAAAAGCCGTCCATGTCGTTCCTGTAAACAAAGCGCCCCTCCACTGTCTTCTCGGTCTGGTTTTCTTGTCGGGAACCCATGCATATACAAAAGTAAGAATTAATGCATAAAAAATCCACTGTACGAGGAAACGGAAATTAAAGATTGCTTCCAGCCATCCGAAATGGAATCCGAAATACTGTCCGAGCAACTCGTAAATATAGTTTATAAAGACAACTACCGCAACCATGATTACGATTGCAATGGCAAAAAGCAGGGAATAAACAATGGCACGAAGTCTTAACAAAATAAAATTGGACAGTTCGGCACACCCGTTTATGACGTTTAAACCGCTCTTAATGCCCTGTATGCCTTTTGCCGCAGACCAAAGCAGAATCAAAGTGGTAATCGATAAAATCGCGGGAGAATGACCGTAAAGCTGCCTTATGATATTAACCGTAAGAGAATCAAGCGCTTCGGGAAGAACTTTGGATAAAAATTCCAACACACCCGCTTCGGAAAGAGGCGTAAAAGGAATGATTGAAAATACAAGAAGAACGGTAGGAATAATCGCAAGAAATACAAAAAAGGCAACACTCGATGCGAACAATCTTGCATTGGTTTGCCGATAAAGCATAGATATTTCCATATAACCGTTAAAAAAAGATTTAAGTTTTTTCATAATAAACAACCCGAAACATGATCTCGTATTTTGACTCCTAGCTAAAAGCCAGGTGGGTAACCGCAAATAAATTTCTGCCTTCCATCGGATAGAGCTTAAAATGGCCTGACATAGATTTAAAGATATAGGAATCCCGTTTAAAGTATTGTAGGGTCAAAATAACAAGTCGTCATATTTCAGGTGTCTTTATTATACTTCTTTTATGCATAAAAAGCAATACGGCGAAGCCCCTCAAAAGGCTTCGCCGTATTGTATAAAAATCCCTTTTTACACATTTCTCCCTTTATTTAAAGTAAGAAATTGCTTCCTTTAATCCTTCGGATAATTCATTCATGTATTCGCTTTCATCGCTTACCTTTCTTACATTATCCGCAATATTATCTATGGAAGCCGTAACTTCCTGGTTGGTAGCAGCCGTTTCTTGTGAAATTGCGGAAAGATCGCTTACCGAACCCATAAGTATTTCCTTGATCTTGTCAAGTTCGACGGCAAGGTTCGAAACATTGTTGATTTCAACAACCGAGGAATTAATCTCGCCGTTTAACAGATTGAATTTTTCAAGCGTAATCTGAAGAAGTTTTCTTTGTTCGTCAATAATATCCTTGACTTCTCTCGATTCGGAAACACACTCTTCCGACTGCGATGAAATCTGATTTACGACATCCTTAATCTTTGAAGCGGACTGATTGGACTGTTCGGCAAGATTTTTGATTTCTTCGGCAACAACACCGAATCCCTTTCCGGCTTCGCCCGCTCTTGCAGCTTCAATTGAAGCATTGAGTGCAAGCAGGTTAGTCTGAGATGCTATATTGGTAATGAGATTCATCATCTCATCGATTTTCTGAATCGACTCATTGGTCTGTTCAATCAAAGCGGTAATGTTTTCAATCGCATTTAAGGATCTTTCCGAGCTCTCGCTCATGCTTCTGATACATTCGCTCGCTTCGTTGTTGGCATCCGTCATCTTGCTCGAACTTTCGTTCAAAAGCGTAGTATTGTCAACGACTTCTTCTATTCTTTCACCCATAGAAACAACGTTTACATTGATTTCCTGTACGCTTTGAGCCATTGTTTCGGTTGTCTGCGCCAGACCGCTCATGCTTTCGGAAATCTGTGAAGTTCCGACAGAAGAGGATTTGGCAAGTGCACTGGATGCTTCGATTGTTTCCATGAGCGAATCCGCTTCCCCTCTGATTTTTGAAATCGAATTGCTCAAAACATCCCTTAATTTTGTGGCTGATCCAATAAGAAGAGAAGTCTCTTTAATAATAGATGTCTCGTTTATATTGATATTAACGTTTCCTTCTGCTATTTCAGCAATATTGTCCGATATTTTCCTGATGGGACCGGAAACGGCAAATGATACGGTTATTGCAACCAAAATTGAAAGGAATTCAAGAATTCCGCCGCATACGAAGATAAGAAGCGTTAAATTTGCTTCCGCTTTTTTTATGTCGGTAACACGTTTTCCGGAAAATGCCATGCCGTAAACGGTATCGTTAACCTCAAGCGGAACATAATAAACATAATATGCTTTGCCGTCAATCTTTACGTTCTTACCAAAATATTCTTCTCCCTGCTTAACGGCATTCCATATATCTTCGTTTGCTTTTGTACCCTCTATTCTTACTCCGGCACTGTTTCTTATGGTAGTCATAAAACGAACATCATTTTCGAACAATGTGAAATCAATACCCGTTTCATTCATTCTGTCAATGTATTCGGTATCGTATTCACAAAAACCGTTAGCAAGATTCACTTCATTTTCAAGATCGTAAATGTAATATTCACGAAGCGCGAAAGAAGCAAGCCTCAATTCTTCTTTGACATTCTTCTCAAGACTTGACTTTGCGATTGCCCTGCTGGCAACTCCCAGAATAAGCAAAGCCAGTGTCATCGGAACGAGCATCATCAAAATCAGAATCGCCTTGAAACTCAATGTGCCTTTCTTGTCCATTTTCCCCCTCCTAAAAAAAAAGCCGGAATATAAAAATATTCCGTTATTATATCCGTAAATACGAATATGGACCAGACGGGAGTCGAACCCGTGTCCAAAAGCAGATTCCCTCTCCTTCTCCTATCACAGTCAGACCTTAAATTTCCCTCCTCGATAAGATGTCCGACTATCTTATCAAATCGGTAGTCCCGAATACGCCCGTTAAGGCGGGACAACCTTAACGTCGTTTCCTGTCAGAGAATGATGCCCTAAGATATCGAGACAGGTACGGATATCACGGACACGCTGCAATTAGGCAGCGAAAGCTAATTTATTATTATCAGCGTTTATATTTAGGTTTGTGAACTGACGCGTCACTTACGGATAGCTTCTAAAGGTGCAAAACCCCTGTCGAAACCATTACTGGCCCTTATTAAATTGTATTCCGAATTTTATTTCGGATAATTTTGAAAAAAGTAAAATTTTTTATGAAAAAAATTACAAATTCCCCTTCAAAACTATGTATATTATAGCAAAATCACGGGAAATGAGTCAAGAAAAACCATTATTGCATCATGGAATTCTTGAATTCTCTTCTGGTTTCTCTTTCGTAATCTTTTTGAGCTATGCTTTCTCTCTTGTCGTAAAGTTTTTTACCGCGGCACAGGCCGAATTCCATTTTGGCTTTTCCTTTGGAAAAATATACTTTAAGAGGAATGAGCGTAAGGCCTTTTTCTTTGATTTTACCGGTGAGTTTCATTATCTCGGATTTGTGCGCCAACAGTTTCCTTGTTCTCAAAGGATCTTTGTTAAATATATTTCCCTTTTCGTAAGGCGAAATATTCATTCCGTAGACAAAAAGTTCACCGTTGTCAATACCGATAAAAGACTCTTTAATCGAGCATTTTCCGAGTCTTAATGATTTGACTTCCGTTCCTACCAAAACGATTCCGGCTTCGAAAGTTTCCTCAACGAAGTAATCATGATATGCTTTTTTATTGTTTGCTACAAGTTTAATGTTTTCTCCTGCCATTTTCTTATCGTCCGAATATTATAAATTATATTAAAAAACGCTTCCCTCGGGAAGCGCTTATCTTTGAATTAATTGCCGAAAATAATCGGAATATTCAAAATCAATGCAACTAACATAAAAGCAATTGCGAGAAAGGTCGTAACTTTGACCAAAACACCTTCCATCGAACGGCCTTTATTCTTGCCCCAGTATGAATCGGCGATACCGCCTATGGCTCCGAGGCCCTGCTGTTTGCCTTCCTGCATAAGAACCAGGAATGTAAGCGCTACACATATAAGTATAAAAACAACCATTACTATTATCTTGACTATTTGCATTATACACCTCAAATACAATTATCTAAACATGCAAATGATATAATAACATACAGAATTTTATTTTGCAAGGAATTTAATTATTCCGGCCGATAAAAAATGATTCGGGCCAATGACCCGAACCATTTATTTTTTATTAAACCAAAAGCGACTTTCCGGTCATTTCGACAGGCTGCTCCATTCCCATAAGTTCGATAATCGTGGGAACGATATCGGCAAGGCATCCGCCTTCGCGAAGTTTCTTTCCTTCGGGTCCGTTTACAAGAATAAAAGGAACGGGGTTTGTAGTATGAGCAGTGAAAGGTTCGCCTGTTTCGTAATCGATAAGCATTTCCGCATTTCCGTGATCGGCACAGATAAACATTGTTCCGCCTACTTCTTTTACGAAATTAACGATTTCTCCGACACATTTGTCGATTACTTCTATTGCTTCGATTGCAGCTTCCAAAACTCCTGTATGTCCGACCATATCGGGGTTGGCAAAATTACAGATAATCACATCGTATTTAGAACTGCCGTCTTCGTTCTTTGCTGTAATTGCTTCGCTTAATTTATCGCATACGGTATATGCGCTCATTCTGGGCTTTTTGTCATATGTGGGAACATACTTGGGCGAATTGACAAGAATTCTGTCTTCGCCTTCATTGGGTGTTTCCACACCGCCGTTAAAGAAGAATGTTACGTGAGCATATTTTTCTGTCTCGGCGATTCTTGCCTGCTTTAATCCTTTTGAAGCAAGCCACTCTCCGAAAGTATTCGTAACTTCCACTTTATGGAATGCAACCGATTTGTTGGGGATTGTGGGATCGTATTCGGTAAAACATACGTATTTGACATCAAGTCTCTTTCTGTCAAATCCTTTGAAATCATCGTCACAGAAAGCTCTCGTAATCTCTCTTGCTCTGTCGGGACGGAAGTTAAAGAATACAATCGAATCTTTGTCTTTGATTGTCGCAACGGGTTCGCCGTTTTCGCAAACGACAGTCGGAATCATAAATTCATCCGTAACACCGTTGTCATATGAAGCCTGAATTGCACCTGTGGCGGAATCGGCTTTAACGCCTTCCCCTTTTGTCAAAGCGTCATATGCTTTCTCTATACGGTCGTAATTGTTGTCTCTGTCCATGGCATAATATCTGCCGCTGATAACTCCGACTTTGCCTACGCCGATTTCTTTCATCTTATCTTCAAGTTCGGCTACGAAATCCTTGCCGCTTGCGGGAGGAGTATCTCTGCCGTCGAGGAAACAGTGAACAAACACTTTATCGAGACCGTTTCTCTTGGCAAGTTCAAGAAGTCCGTAAATATGAGTGTTGTGGCTGTGTACGCCGCCGTCGGAAACAAGACCGTACATATGAAGAGCGGAATTGTTCTTTTTGCAGTTTTCGACAGCTTCGAGAAGTCCGGGATTTTCAAAGAAAGTACCGTCCTGAATTTCCTTGGTAATTCTTGTGAGTTCCTGATATACGATTCTTCCGGCGCCCATGTTCAAATGTCCTACCTCGGAGTTGCCCATCTGGCCGTCGGGAAGTCCTACTGCCATACCGGAAGCATTTCCTTTTACAAAGGGACATTCTTTCATAAGCTTGTCCATAACGGGTGTTTTAGCCAATGCAACGGCATTGCCCTCGGTCTTTTCGTTAAGACCGTATCCGTCAAGAATCAACAATACTTTAGGTGCGTTTGCCATAATTAAATCTCCTTTAAAATATTACATTTATGAGAAATTGATTAGTTTAAACTAACCAACTTTTAAATCAACGATAATATACTACCATATTGATAAATAAATATCTATCATTTTTTTCAAAAATGGAACTTGAGGACGGGGTTTAGGGTTCAAAAAGAACTTATTGGGCCAAAACGAATAAGAAGGGAGACGGTTCTTCCGATTCAATACGAACCGGGAACCCCGTCCCCCTGTTTCAGCTGACTTATACGTTTTATCTTAAATCCACTCTTCTTATCTTTCCGGAAATCGTCTTCGGAAGTTCATCCCTGAATTCAACGATTCTCGGGTATTTGTAAGGAGCGGTATGCTCTTTAACGTATACCTGGATTTCCTTCTTAAGATCTTCGCTGGGCTTCGTGCCCTTTGTAAGAACGATATTGGCTTTTACAACCTGTCCTCTGATTTCATCGGGAGCGGCTACTACCGCACATTCGAGAACGTAAGGAAGTTCCATGATAACCGATTCGATTTCGAACGGTCCGATACGGTATCCCGAAGATTTGATAACATCGTCGACTCTTCCGACATACCAATAGAATCCGTCTTCGTCCTTCCAAGCGGTATCGCCCGTATGATAAAATCCGTCATGCCATACTTCAAGAGTCTTTTCTTCGTCTTCGAAATAGCCCTGGAAGAGACCGTTAGGAACCTCTCCCTGAGTATTGATGACGATTTCGCCGGTTTCGCCGACTTTGCAGGGATTTCCGTCCGGATCGACAATATCGATGTCGTAAAGAGGCGAAGGTCTTCCCATCGAGCCGACTTTATTGCTCTCTCCGACGAAGTTTGCGATGGAAAGTGTCGTTTCGGTCTGACCGAAACCTTCCATAATACGAACGCCGGTGGCTTTAAGGAACTGGTTGTAAACCTCGGGGTTCATAGCTTCGCCGGCCACGGTAGCGTATTTGATGGAACTTAAATCATATTTGGTAAGATCTTCTTTTATAAAGAATCTGTACATGGTAGTGGGTGCACAGAATGTCGTAATGTTGTACTGCTTAAACAAAGGAAGAATGTCATCGGCTTTGAATTTTTCAAAATCGTAAACAAATGTTGCGGCCTCACACATCCACTGTCCGTAAAGTTTGCCCCACAAAGCTTTTCCCCAGCCCGTATCGGCAATTGTGAAATGAAGACCGTTGGGATCTACATTATGCCAATATTTTGCCGTAGGGAAATGACCGAGAGGATATTTGAAATTATGAGCTGCAATCTTGGGGTATCCCGTTGTTCCCGAAGTGAAGAACATAAGCATCGTATCGTCGCCGCATGCAAAATCTTCGGGCTTTTCGAATTCCTTGGGGAATGCTTTGAGTTCCTCGTTAAAATTATGCCATCCTTTTCTTGTAAGACCGTCAACTGAGATTTTAACCTTTAAATCGGGACATTTCTTTGATGCGAATTCTGCCTGATCCGCAACATCTCCCGTGCCGGTACAAACAATTGCCTTGCAATGTGCGGCATTGAATCTGTATTCGAAATCATGATCCTTCAAAAGATGTGTTGCGGGAATGATAATCGCACCCAGTTTATGAAGGGCAAGAATCGTGAACCAGAACTGATAATGTCTCTTCAAAACAACGAGTACCTTGTCTCCCTTGCCGATTCCGAGGGACTTGAAATAATTTGCCGTCTGATTGGAATAATCGGACATTTCCTTGAAAGTGAATCTTCTTGCTTCCTTAAGTTCTGAAAGATAAACCATTGCGGTCTTTGAAGGATTCTTCTTTGCCATTTCGTCTACGATATCGTAAGCAAAATTGAATTTTTCGGTATTCTTGAACTTTATTCCGTTGAAAATTCCGTTTTCGTCAACCGTTGTTTCAACAAATTTCTCGTAAACGGGATTTTTGATTTTGGCAAGGTCGGTATTGGTAACCGTGCTTGTTCTGACCTTGTCTTTAACCTCGGAAAGTCCCTTCTTTTCGGGATTCATTACGATTGCGTAGATTTCGCAATCTTCTCCTCCGAGTGCGATTTCGTTATGGGGAGTTGCGGAATCGTAATAAATCGCATCGCCTTCATGAAGAATTTCAACCGAATCGCCCACCATCATCTTAAGATTGCCCTTGATGACGATATCCATTTCCTGACCCACATGTGTCGAGAAATGATAGGGCGGATAAAGAGCTTCTTCCGAATAAGGGATCTTAACGTAGAAAGGCTCTGCGAGTTTGTTTTTGAATTTGGGTGCAAGGTTTTGATATATAAAACCTTCTCTTCTTACGATTTCCGAACCCTCGCCCTTTCTTGTTACCGTATATTCGGTAAGTGCGGGCGATTCACCGGTCAAAAGGTCATTCATGTCAACCTTGCAGGCGTTTGCAACTTTGTAAATGAATGTGAAGGGGAAATCTTCTTCACCCGATTCGTATTTTCTGTACTGTTCGGGACTTAAACCGATTTTCCTCGCAAGTGTTTCCTGGGAAAGGTTCATAACCTCTCTCAATTCCACGATTCTTCTTACTACCTCGTGAATTTTGAATTCAAGATTCTGATTGTTTTCGCTCATGTTTTCTCCTTTTCGAAAAATAATCAACAACATAAGTTGAAATCCAAGAGATTGAGGTAGCTGATTAACAAAAGCCGGTTTCGATTCTTCGATGTTCAGCGAATGGGCTGTTAAAATTCGGCTTTACATTAAAAATACCCGTCTCAATTGCTTGAGACGGGCTAACCCGCGGTACCACTCAAATTGCACCCTGACGGTGCCTCCTCTTCTGACTCCAACAAGCCAAGTGCCTTAACGCAGCATAACGGGAATTGTCTACTCTTTGCATTTCGGAATTCCAACTCGGAAGGGATAGCCAAAAGAATTGAATTGTCACCTCACACCACCCGGCGACTCTCTGAAAATTCGACATCTAAAGCAGTCTTCGTCATAGTTTTTGTTTCTTTTATTTTGCTTTTTTAAAATTATCACTAAAAAAAATAAATGTCAATCAAAAATTTTAAAATATTCAGAACTTCTCTTTTTGATTAAATTTAAACAAAAGTCTGTTTATGAGAATGACATTAAGTCTTACAAAAGCACCGATATTGTACATAAGCGGAATCTTTCTCATATAGTGTTCGTTTTCGATTTTTTCTCTCGTAAATTCTCTTTCGTCATAAACATACTCCGAAAGAAGTTCATCAAGCTCGGCAATCGTATATTTGTAATAAGGCTTTTCAAGCGTTACGGCAGAAATCATCGAAAGCGCTCTCGCGCAAAATGACATGCAGTTATACGTTTTGTATATTCTGAAGCCGTGAAACAGGGGCATTGTCAGTGCGGAATAAAGATTAAATACATAATTGTTCCTGTCATCGCTTACATTTTTGATAAAATGCTTAACCTTATTTTTTTCTTCCCTGCTTACGGGAATTTTAAATACTTTCAGTTTAACGCTTTCGTTTTTGCCGTACGCATAACAGTCAAGCGTTTCTTTCATAAATCCGCTCGAAAAAGGCGCATAATGCCAGAATCTCGAAAAAGAATAAAATCTGTCGAGTTTTTCGTCAAGACTCAGTGTAATATGTGTGTAATCATATCCGTCCGTAAGTCTTGAAACTTTACCCAAAAGCGTATGTGATTTTTCCAAAACAATATAAATATAATCCATAAAAATCTCTTTCTCTTAATCTTCTTTTTCGCTTTTCTTTATTTTGCAAAAAACGGTAATCTGCAAACGGATCATTTCGATATACATCGGAACGCCTCCGACGATCGCTACCAGATCTCCGAATTTAACCCCGAATCCTTTGATTTCAAACAATGGCTTGCAGCCCGTTATCATGCTTCCTATCAAAAGCGCGATAAAGAAAAGATGCGTTTGGTTCGGACCGAGTGTCGGGAAACTGAAAACATTGAGATAATGAATTTCGTTCATTGACGTAAATATGATAAGTGCATAAACCGGAACGAGGAAAATAACGATTCTTATATCCACCACGCCCGAAAAAGCAAGTGCAATCAACAGATATGTAAGATGCAGAATGTCCGTCAAAAGATCGAAATATGCGCCGGCTTTCGAGCACATGTTTCTTTTCTTGGCGATATATCCGTCGAGACTGTCGCAAAACATATGAGTCAAAACGCCGAAGCAGGTGCCTATAAGGAAAAGAGGATTTATTTTTGCAAGAAAAGCAAAAACTATTCCGATTATTCCCCCGATGGCCCCCATTGCGGTCATCATGTTAGGTGTAACAAAAGGAGGAATCAATTTTCCGAATACCGCAATCGCAAATTTGTCCGCCAGTTTTTCGACAAGGCCGTGAACAACTTTTTTTACGCCTTGATTTTCATTTTTGTTTGTTTCATCACTCATTGTCAGCCTTCTTTCCTGCCAAAAAATCCTTTGACAAAAGATTTGATATAATCTTTATAATCTATGAAATCATAAACTTTTTCCCTGTAAGCCTTCAAAAAAAGTCTGATAAGAAGAACGTAATATTTTCTGTAATATGCTTTAACGGAAAGTTTGTCCGGTTTGCACACAAGATGAAGATAATCGAAATGCCCCGGATTGTCGGTAATCATTCTGTCTTTGTAATCATCGAAAGATTCAAGACCGGGTTCGGGAGTAAAAATCGAAACCGCCACATGTTTAAGCTTTCTGTCTTTAATATACCTGTAAAGATTGTTGAAATCCTTTGAGGTAAAATCCAGATCCAATATAAACATTCCCATCATGTGAACATTGTATTTATGGCAAAGGTCGATACTCTTTTCGTTGTTTGAAAGACTGTTTCTTTTGTGATATTTATCCATGTCGTCAACCCTTATGGTTTCAAGACCGACAAGGAAATAATAAAATCCTATTTCCGAAAGTTCTTTGACGATTTCTTCGTGTGCGGCAATAAAATCGCTTCTTCCGTAACATATGAAACGCCTTTTTATACCTCTTTGCTTAATAAGTCGGATAAAGGTATGAAGCCTTTCTTCGTTAAAAAGAAAATCGTCGTCGACAATATAAATATTCTCGGTTTCAATGCCTTCTATTTCGTCGACCACATCCTCTATATTCCTCGCGGAATATTTCGAAGAATTCATTTTGTTTCTTAAACAAAAAGCGCAATTGTAAGGACAGCAATATGCGGTTCTGACCCATGCCGCATGGGGTAAATCGAGATAATTGTAATTGTCGGGATGCTCGTAAAAATACGATCTGTCGGGACGCGGAAGTCTTTTTATATCAAACGGAACGGCTTTGTTGCTTATCCATTCTCCGTCTTTTTTAAAACAGATGTCATCCGTTTTTTCCAACACCGAATAATCGTTTTGACAGGATAAAAGCGTTAAAACCTTAAATACGTCAAACGATTTCAAAATATAATCGATATAGGGTTTGTACATTCTCTCAAAACAAAGCTGAGCATGCAGCCCGCCCGTAATAACGATTGTTTTTTCGTTGTGATTCTTGGCGCATTCGGCATATTCGAGAACGAATTCTTCCTGAAAATTTCTGCCTGTAATATAAACCGCA
This sequence comes from Lachnospiraceae bacterium, assembly GCA_017613435.1. GTDB lineage: Bacteria > Bacillota > Clostridia > Lachnospirales > Lachnospiraceae > UBA3766. Next base: position 19,144 of record JAGADU010000124.1, read on the forward strand.
TCGGGATTAATTTCGGAAATTTTGCTCTGAACTTTGGTTTCTTCTATTTTTCCGTCCCAAAAGAAGGTTTCGTAACCGTTTTCTTTCAAAACCGCCGAAAGATATTCCAAATCAAGACATTCGTTTTCAATAATGCCTTTGAAATTATATTTGTGCCTGGCTTCCTCGGGATGAATCAGAAGCACTTTCTTTATTTCGGTCATTGTTTTTCTTTCTTGGCTTTTTCTTCGTCCATCAAAACCTTAAACGCAACTTTGCCCACAAGTGTTTTGGGCAATTCTTTTCTGAATTCGTATTCAAAAGGCCATGAGTATTTCGCAAGATTTTTCTCGCAGGCATTCTTTATTTTTTCCCTGATTTCGTCGGTGGGTTCGTATCCTTCCCTCAAAACGACAAATGCTTTGGCAACCTGTACTTTCAGGGGATGATCGATGCCGATAACGCACGAAAGCAATACTTCCGGAACGCTGTCTATCACATTTTCAACATACTGCGGATAAACATTGTAACCCGAAGATATAATCATTCTCTTTATTCGCTGTTTGAAATACAAAAATCCGTCTTCGTCCATTGAACCCAAATCCCCGGTATGAAGCCATACTTTTCCGTCGGGATGAAGTCTTAAAGTCTCTTTGGTCTCTTCGGGCTCGTTAAGATATCCCTTCATGACTGTAGGACCCGACAGAACAATTTCGCCGTTTTGTCTGTAGGGAACTTCCTCAAGCGTATCGGGATCGATTATTTTGTAATAGGTATCGGGATAGGGAATACCGATGCTTCCGCCCTTGTATCTGTTAAGGGGAATCATGCAGCTTCCGGTTACGCATTCGGTAAGACCGTATCCTTCTCTGACTTCGGTATTTGTGCCGTGATTTTTCAGGAATTCGTCTACTTTTTCCTTTAGGCTCTCGGAAAGAGAATCACCGCCGCTTATAACAAGGTGAAGAAACGACAAATCAACGCCTTCCATTCTCCTGTTCTTTAACATTACTTCAAAAAGGGACGGCACGCCCGCAATAATATTGGGTTTGTATTTGGTTAAAAGCTTATCGAAATCGTTTGCATTAAACTGAGGCAGTATAATGGCCAGTCCGCCGAAATACAAAACGGTATGAATGCAAATACCAAGTCCGAAACCGTGAAATACGGGCATAATCGAAAGAACCCTGTCACCCTCATGAAGATTGTGACATATTTCGAAACTTTGAATCGCAAGCGCATTGAAATTAAGATTTGTAAGTTCTATGCCTTTCGGAAAACCGCTGGTTCCGCCGGAATAAAGAATAACGGCGGTATCGTTCTTGTCGGGATTAAACAAAGTGTTCTTTGTTTCGAAATTCCTGCCCTCTTTTATAAAATCGTTCCATTTAACTGCGATGTCGCATTTTTCGTTATGAATCTTTCTTCCTTTCTTAACGAAATATCCGACACTGATTGCAACCGGCATGGAATCGGCCACGCTGACCTGAATTATTTTTTCGAGCTTTGTTTCGGATAAAATATGATTTATTTTGTTTAAAGCAAGATCGATTGTTACGATAAATCTGCTTTCGGTTAGGTTTACATAATATTTGATTTCGTTCTCCGCGCTTAAAGGATGAATCATATTTGCAACCGCGCCGATTTTGTTAACAGCATAAAAAGAAATAAGCGCTTCCGGAGTGTTTGGCATGCAGATACTTACTTTTTCGCCTGCTTTTACGCCTAATTTAAGAAATGCCTTTGCGGCATCTTCTATCTGATTTAAAAATTCTTTGTAAGTGGCACATTTTCCGAAATAATTGTATGCCGTCAGATTTAATCGTTTCTTGGCTGATTCCTCAAGCAGCATGTATAACGAATAATCGGGATATTCAAGATGAGGTCTGACTTCCCCGTAAGAGGAATACCAGGGTGTTTTTACAGTTTCCATTTTTCTTCCTTAATGTATATTCTTTATTCTTTATTTTCAATCAAAAGCTTTTTTATGGTTTCAAAAAGAAGTTCGTTACCTTCTTCAACGCTTAATCCGCTTACATCAAGCGGTTCCCCGTAACAGATTTTAAGATTCCTGCTTCTGAATTTGTAATCGCCGGTTATCGAATAGGGTATTATTTTGCAGCCGCATCTTTTTGCCATGACAACAGCTCCCGGTTTAAAAGGGAGCAGTATTTCATTCGTAAAATTTCTCGCACCTTCCGGTGAAACATTTATCGCATATCCTCTGTTCAGATAATCGACGGCAGCATTCAAAGCACCTTTGTTATGCTTGGCTTCGCAGTCAACGGGAATACTTCCCACGGCTCTGAAAAACCATCCGAAAGCTCCGTCGTGAAGTTCTTTTTTTGCCAGAGTATGGATTATTCTCGTGGTTGAAGAATCCACAAAAATAGGATCGAGCGCATGTTTGTGGTTTCCCGCGATAACACAGGCGCCGTCTTTGGGAAGAACGGATTTGTTAATATAATGCGGATTGAACAATACCCTGAATATCACATTGAATCCGGGCTGGAAAAGGCGGTAAAAAAACGCATCCGTCATTTTCATGATTGAAATCCTTCCTCTTTTTGTTTGGCCATTATTTCTTTCATTCGATTGATTTCATCGGCTACTTCGTGAAT
>JAGADU010000020.1 GCA_017613435.1 Lachnospiraceae bacterium
ACCAAGATGGCCATAATTGCAATAACAATAATAAGTTCGACTAATGAGAATCCTTTACTGTTTTTCATATTTATCACCCTTTTTCAAAATCTTTAACCTGATTTCACGATATCACTTGAATTTGATAAAGTCAATTTTTTTTAATGAAGCAATAAAATAATGACATGAGTCATTAAAAAATGACAAAAACAGGGCATTTCAACTATGTGTTTGGAGTAAAGGAATGCATTTTCGGGCTTTTGTCAGTCCTCAAATCCGTTCGGATTCTTCTTCTGCCAATTCCACGAATCGCGGCACATTTCTTCAAGACCGCGTTTTGCTTCCCATCCGAGTTCATCTAAAGCTTTTTTCGAAGATGCATAGCATTCGTCGATATCTCCGGGACGTCTTTCTTTTATCGAATAGGGAATTTTAATACCGTTGACTTTTTCGAAGGTTTTTACGACATCCAAAACACTGTATCCGTTTCCGGTACCGATATTGTAAATCTTTGTTCCCTTAAAATCTTCAAGTTTTTTAATAGCATTGACATGCGCCAGGGCAAGATCGACAACATGGATGTAATCTCTCACGCCTGTACCGTCATGCGTTTTGTAATCATTGCCGAATACTCCGAGTTCCGCGCGTTTTCCGACTGCAACCTGGGTAATGTAGGGCATGAGGTTATTCGGAATGCCGTTGGGATTTTCTCCGATCATTCCGGATTCATGTGCGCCGATGGGATTGAAATAACGTAAAAGAATCAGACTGAATTCCGGATCGGCTTTTACCATATCCGATAATATGACTTCAATCATTCTTTTTGTCTTTCCGTAAGGATTGGGAATTTCACCGATCGGACACTCTTCGGTTATGGGCACAAACGCAGGTACTCCGTATACCGTGGCCGAAGAAGAAAAGACAAATTTCTTCACGTTGAATTCTTTCATTACCTTAAGAAGAGAAATCGTTCCGTGAATATTGTTGTCGTAATAAAGCAGGGGCTTTTCCACGCTTTCGCCCACCGCTTTGAGTCCCGCAAAATGAATAATCGAATCAATATTTTCTTTTTCGAAAATATTTCTCAATCCGTCCTCGTCGCGAATGTCAGCTTCGTAAAATTTGGCTTCCTTTCCCGCTAATTCATTGACTCTTTGCAGACTCTTTTTGCTCGAATTGGATAAATTGTCCAAAGCAACGACATCATACCCCGCATTCAAGAGTTCGAGTACGGTGTGACTGCCTATATAACCTGTTCCGCCTGTAACTAAAATTGCCATATGTCCCTCCTTGTTTCTCGCTATGATTACTAATTGTAAAGGTTCCCCCAAGGGGAGGGTCAACTGTTTATTTTACGCCCAAAGTTTTTCGGGATATATTCCTTTTTCCTTCAAAGCTTTAATCGAAGCCATTACAAAAGGCTTGTCTTCTTTGTATGTTACGCCGAACCACTTGTCCTTTGAAGAAAGTACCTTAACCGTTGCCTTATCGGCTTTAAGCAGTCCGTCTACTTCAATGGGTATAAAGCATTCGGATTTCAAAGGGTTGGCTGCAACTTTGTTCTTAAAGAAATCATCGAGAGCAAGTCCGAGTTCTTTGATAATGCTCGGATAAAATCCCCACATGTTCATGGACACGGGAGTATCGGGTGAAATGTCGGTATATGTTGCTCCGCCGTCTTCGGAATAAGCCGCGCCGTTTTCGGTCTTGATGATGTTGGTTCTCTCGGCAATCGTAACAAGATAACCGTCTTCGCTTGTCACGCATACGCCTCTGGCAACCGAACCGTTCTCGGTAAGTGTGTTTCCGAGTCTGTATCCAACCATTGCATATCTGTATTTCTCGTCATCGGCGTTGGAAACAAGATAGTCGTAAAGAACCTTGAATGCTTCCACTCCGTAATAATCATCCGCATTAATAACGGCAAAAGGAGCATCGATAATATCGCGACATGCATAAATCGCATGAGCCGTACCCCAGGGTTTTTGTCTTCCTTCGGGAATGACAAATCCCTCGGGAACGTCATTCAAATCCTGGAAAACAAAATTCACTTCCATGTGCTTGGAAACTCTGTCTCCGATTACTTCCTTAAATGCCTGTTCGTTTTCTTTTTTTATGATGAAAATCGCTCTTTCGAATCCTGCACGCATTGCATCGTAAAGCGAAAAATCAATAATAATATGTCCTTCGTTGTCGACCGGATCGATTTGCTTGAGTCCGCCGTATCTGGACCCCATTCCTGCAGCCATAATAACCAATATGGGTTTGTTCATTTGAATTCCTCCAATTATCTTTTATGTTGTATTTGTCCCGCTTAAACTTCAAAAAGCATATCGCCGTAAGAAGGAATAGGCCAGAAATCCTTGTCGGTTATTCTTTCGAGTTCATCCGAATAATATCTTGCTTCTTCCATGCGAGCCTTGACTCTGTCTCTGTAGGCAAAAGCCTTTTCTTTGTTGTTTTTGATGAGTCTGACCTCTTTGATATCATTCTCGAGAAGTTTTACGGACTCGGAAAGAGCATTGCAGTATTCATTGACTTTTTCGAGAAGTTCCTTTGCGGTCGCTATCTCAACTCCGGCTTTTGCACCGTTGTTGTAGGACTCGGCAAGTTCATTCATATAACTGATTTCCGAAGGCAGAATCTGTCTTTTAATCATTTCTCTCAAACAGTTTGCTTCGATATTCAAAGTCTTTGAATAGGTTTCGTAGAGTATTTCTTTTCTTGACTCAAGTTCGGCTTTGGTAAAAATACCGAATTTTTCAAAGAGTCTGATACTCTTTTCCGTTGTCAGCGTATCCACGGCATCAAGCATTGTGGGAAGGTTCGGAAGTCCCCTTCTTTTGGCCTCTTCAACCCACTCGGGTGCGTAGTTGTTGCCGTTGAATACGATTCTCTGATGAGCCGTTACATATTCTTTGATGATATCGTGTACAGCTTCGTCGAAGTTATCGGCTTTTTCGACTCTGTCGGCGGCTTCGCAGAAACTCTCGGCCACAATGGTATTTAAAATAACATTGGGATCACCGATGGAATCCGCGCTTCCCACCATACGGAATTCGAATTTATTGCCTGTAAACGCGAAAGGCGATGTACGGTTTCTGTCAGTCGGATCGATAAGGAAATCGGGAAGGGACGATACACCTGTTTCAAGGTGGTTGCTGCCCTTGCAGAATGTGGCTTCTCCAGTCTCCACGAGCTGTTTTACGACATCGTCGAGCTGCTCGCCGAGGAACATCGAAATGATTGCGGGAGGCGCCTCATCGGCACCGAGTCTGTAATCGTTTCCGACATCGGAAGCAGACTGCCTCAAAAGATCGGCATGCGTGTCAACCGCTTTCATGATGCAGGCAAGAACAAAAAGGAACTGCATATTTTCATTGGGAGTGTCACCCGGATCCAAAAGGTTCATACCGTTATCGGTATTAAGAGACCAGTTGTTGTGCTTTCCGGAACCGTTGATGCCTTTGAAAGGTTTTTCGTGCAAAAGGCATGTAAGGTTGTGTCTCTCCGCAACTTTTTTCATTGTCTCCATAACAATCTGGTTGTGATCCGTCGCAACATTTGCCGTCTCGTAAATGGGCGCGAGTTCATGCTGTGCGGGCGCAACTTCGTTATGCTGTGTTTTGGCAGTGACGCCGATTTTCCAAAGCTCCAAGTTGACGTCTTTCATAAATGCACCGATTCTCTCTCTGATGCATCCGTAATAATGGTCATCCATTTCCTGACCCTTGGCCGCGGGCGAACCGATAAGGGTTCTGCCGGTGTAAATAAGGTCGGTTCTTCTTAAATACAAATCTCTGTCTATCAGAAAATATTCCTGCTCCGCTCCGACGGATGCGATAACTTTTTTGGCTTCGGTATTTCCGAAAAGTTTTACGACTCTGAGAGCCTGCTCGTTAATCGCCTGCATCGAACGAAGAAGGGGGGTTTTTTTGTCGAGAGCTTCACCTTTGTATGAGCAAAAAGCCGTGGGAATGCAAAGAATCGTTCCTGTTGCGTCTTCTCTTAAAAACGCCGGAGATGTGATATCCCATGCGGTATATCCTCTGGCTTCAAATGTCGCACGAAGACCGCCCGAAGGGAAACTTGAGGCATCGGATTCGCCTTTTATAAGTTCTTTTCCGGAAAATTCCATTATCATCTTTCCCTCTTTGTCGGGATGAGTGATGAACGAATCATGCTTTTCCGCAGTGGTGCCGGTTAAGGGCTGGAACCAATGTGTATAATGCGTCGCACCGTTGCTTATGGCCCATTCCTTCATGGCATTTGCCACAATGTCGGCTGTTTTTTTCGAAAGTTCTCCGCCGAAATCCGCCACGTGAATAACTTCTTCGTAAGCGTCCTTGGGAAGCATTTCTTTCATTTTGCCGAAAGTAAAAGCATTCTTTCCGAAAATCTCTTCAATGTTAATCAAATCTTCCATAATGTTTCTCCGATGTAAAAAATTTTATTTTTCGTTCTTTACGCGCAAAATATCTCCCGTTTCGGGAAGTTCGCTTAAATAAATCCTAAGCTTTTGTTTGGGATGGGGACAGGATTCCATTTCCTCTCCTTTTTCATCCTCAATTTTCAAAACCTTTGTCGGAATGTTTCTTCCGTCAGGTTTCATTATTTCAATCTCATCGCCCACTGAGAATTTGTTTTTTTGTTCGATAAATGCCGACTCTTTGTCGACCTTTTCCGCCATTCCGAGATATATGTATTCGTTGATATAGGTATTGTTGTCATATATCTGCGCTTCTTCGGACGGCTTTGTAAAATAAAATCCGGTAGTAAACTGCCTGTATGTGCATTTCGAGATTTCCGAAATATACCATTCCATGTTCGAGAGGTATTTTTCCCTGCTCTCAAGATAATCGTCGATGGCCTTTCTGTAGGTTCTCGCCACACATGCAACATAGAGTGCCGTTTTCATTCTTCCCTCGATTTTGAATGAATCGATTCCGGCATCGATCATCTCGGGAATATGCTCGATCATGCAAAGATCCTTGGAGTTGAAAATGTAAGTGCCTCTTTCGTTTTCGTATACCGGAAGAAATTCACCCGGTCTCGTTTCTTCGTTTATCGCATATTTCCATCTGCAAGGGTGCGTACACTCTCCGCGATTCGCATCCCTTCCCGTAAAATAATTGGATAAGAGGCATCTGCCCGAATAAGAAATGCACATTGCGCCGTGTATGAAACTCTCGATTTCCATATCTTCGGGAATATGCTCCCTTATGTCCTTTATCTCAGCAAGGGAGAGCTCCCTGGCAGTTACGACTCTCTTTGCGCCCTGTTCGTACCAGAATCGGAAGGTCATGTAATTGGTATTGTTCGCCTGAGTGGAAATATGTCTTTCGATTTCGGGACAGTATTCCTTCGCAAGAGAAAACATTCCGGGATCCGAAATAATAAGAGCATCGGGTTTGATTTCAGCCATTTCCGCAAAATAATCCTGCGCCTCTTTCAGGTCGTAATCATGTGCGAAAATATTGGCGGTCACATACACTTTTACATTCTTTGAATGAGCATATGCGATTCCTTCGATCATCTCTTCTTTTGTAAAATTCTTGGCCTTTGCGCGAAGGGAAAAAACATCTCCTCCGATATATACCGCATCGGCTCCGTAATTCACCGCGGTTTTAAGCACTTCGAGGCTTCCTGCGGGAATCAGCAATTCAGGTATTCTCATCTTTAATCCATTTCTTTACGCTTAAAGTAACTCCGTCTCCGTTCGGAAGAATCACGCTTTCAAGACTGTCTTCGTCCCGGATTTTCAAAAGAAATTCCCTCATTCTCGAATGAATGGTTCTGTCTCTCCTCTCAAGCGCGTATCTTGATTCGAGAATGTCGCCCTCTTTGAAAATATTGTCGGTAACAAGCAGCGCCCTGTAATCCATGACTCTTAAAATGTCGTCAAGGTAGGCTTCGTACTGACCTTTGGGTCCGTCGAGAAATACAAAATCGTATTTGCCTTCAAGCTTCGAAAGTATTTCTCCTGCGTCGCCTTCAAGCAGCTGTATCTTGTTCTTTTTGTCAAATTTTTTAAAATTCTTTTTGGCTTCTTTTATCCTCGGCGCGTAGTTTTCCACCGTGGTAATGCTGCAGTTTTCCCTGGTGTATTCGGACATAAGAAGCGCCGAAAACCCGACAGCGGTACCGATTTCGAGTATCCTTTGAGGGTTCTTCAAACATAACAAGAAACGAAGTAACTCCTGCGTGCCCTTTCTGATTACGGGTACTTCCTGTTCCTTCGCTTCCCTCTCAAGTTCCTCCAGATAATCCGGAAATTCCCTGGAATGTGCTCTTATGAAAATGTCCGCTCTTTCCTCATCAATCACTTTTGCTGCCTTCTTCTTCGCTTTTGACGGTGTCGTCGGCCTCATCCCAAAGGTTCGCTTCGTTTTTTGTTGATACGCCTTCGTCCTCCGCGGATTCCTCATCTTCTTCGTCGACATCTGCCTCAGCCATTATCTCCATCATTTTATAAGGAGTCATGGCAGTGGACAGTTCGTAAACACCGGGTTTTAATTTTTCGTCATATTCGGAAAGTTTAACCTGTATCATAAAGAGAAATCCGTCATCGATAAGACCTTTCTCTTCGAGAATTTCACCGATTTCCCTGTTTGATTTTCCGTCCACGATCGCTACGGTTTTGACGATTCCGGGCTCTTTGTCCTTTGCCTCGTCGGCAAAAATTCTGTAACCGAAATCATAGCATTTGGTAATACAGCTGTAACCCGCATAGATGATTACAACTATAAATGCTATTCTTACCGCTATGAAAATTATTTCCTGCAAAATCTTTCTGGTCATTTTCGTATCCTATTCAAAATCCAAAGATTTGGTAATCGAAAAACAAATATCCTGAATCAGTCTGCAAAGAGCAACTTCCGCTTCAAGGAATTCCCTCGCCTGTTTGTTTTCGTAAACAAATGCGTAATCCTTTTCGAACCAGTCCGCTTTTTCGTACAGTTCCTCGGAAGAAGAATTCTTTTGAAGTTCCTCTCTCTTTTTCCTGTATTCCCTGACTTTCTCCCACATTTCCTCATCCTTTTTCAATGCAGCGAGACTGTCTTTGTACGTTTTATATATGGCGGTTTTTTTCAATTCTTTGATATAGTTTTCGGTCTGCTTGTCAAAGGATTCCATTTTTATACCTCTGTGATAATCGGAAGAATCATGGGTTTACGCTTTGTGTTCTTCCAAAAATAATCGCTCAAATAATCTCTGATGATATTCTTGCAGCGGTGGGGATCCGCAATGTCTTTGGAGTTTTTGGCTTCAAGATAATCCCTAAGCTGCGCCATGGCATTTCCGAGAAGTTCTTCCGATTCTTTTTCGTATACGAATCCTCTGGTTACTATCTCGGGTCCCGCATATATTTGTCCCGAATACGAATCGAGCGTCAAAACAACGACCACGATTCCGTCTTCCGCGAGTTTCTGTCTGTCTCTTAAAACGACATTTCCGACATCTCCGACTCCGAGCCCGTCCACAAATACCGCGCCCGCATCGACATTTCCGATAATCTCGGCTTTTTCATTGTCAAGCTGAAGAACATTTCCCGAAGATAAAATGAAAACGTTTTCGGGATCCATTCCGAGTTCCTTTGCAAGCTTGGCATGCGCTTTGAGGTGTTTGTATTCTCCGTGAACCGGAATCGCGTATTTCGGATTGGTAAGAGAATAAATAAGCTTGATTTCTTCCCTGCAGGCATGGCCCGAAACATGCGTATCCTCAAATATCACATCCGCTCCGAGTCTTAAAAGGTCGTTGATAACTTTGGTTACGGCCTTTTCGTTTCCGGGTATCGGATGGGATGAGAAAATAACCACGTCCTTGGGCGAAATCTTAACCTTTTTGTGCGTTCCGATAGCCATTCGGCTTAATGCCGCCATACTCTCGCCCTGGCTTCCCGTGGTAATAAGTACGGTCTGCTCGGGAGGATAATCCTTGATGTTTTCTATGTCTATCAAAGTGTCGTCGGGAATGGTGATTCTTTCCATCTTTCTGGCAACATCGATAATGTTGACCATGCTTCTTCCCTCGACTACGACTTTACGGTTGTAACGCTGCGCCGAATTGAGAATTTGCTGAACCCTGTCTACATTTGACGCAAAGGTCGCAACAATAATTCTCGAGTCTTTATGCTCGTTGAAAATAATGTCGAAAGCTCTTCCGACGGTTTTCTCCGAAGGAGTAAATCCTTCTCTCTCCGCATTTGTGGAATCGCACATAAGAGCGAGAACACCCCTGCTTCCTAATTCCGCAAATCGTTCGAGATCGATTCGGTCTCCGTAAACGGGCGTGTAATCGACCTTAAAATCGCCGGTATGCACGATTATTCCCGCGGGAGTATGAATCGCGAGCGCGGCTGCGTCCACGATGCTGTGATTGGTCTTTATAAATTCCACATTAAAAGGACCGATTTTGATTGAATCGCCGAAATGAACCGTATGTCTTTCGACCGTATCCAAAAGTTCGTGTTCTCTTAATTTGTTTTCGATAAGTCCCTGCGTAAGCGTGGTTGCAAACACCGGTACGTTTATTTTCTTTAAGATATACGGAAGAGCTCCGATATGATCTTCGTGTCCGTGTGTAATCATAAAAGCACGGACTTTGTCCTTGTGCTCCTCAAGATACGTAACATCCGGAATAACCAAATCTATTCCGAACATATCGTCCTCGGGAAAGCCCAAACCGCAGTCGATGACAATGATTTCATCATCGTATTCGACGGCGGTGATATTAACGCCGATTCGATCCAGTCCTCCGAGAGGAATGATTCGAACGCTATTGTTATTTTTGTTCAAAACTGTCTCCTTAAATCTGATTTATTCAAAAGCAATGTCATCCATAAGGCTTTCGAAAATATCGGCAAGCGCTTTTAATTCTGTTTCGTCGGATACGATTTCGTAAAGTGCTTCCTCGTCTTCCGCTTTCGAGATGTCCTTAAGAATCAATGCTTCGCTGTCACCGTCTTCCTTGTCCGTTACAAGGATGTAATTAATTCCGGAAACCGTAGTCTGTTCCAAAATGAAGAACTCCACGGGATTCTCGGTATCGGCTTTAAATACTATTTTTTCCATTCAGTGTTAACCCCCAAATCAAAGTCAAATAAGACTGTCCATATAATTTTGCAAAATAATCGAAGCTGCGATTTTGTCGACGAATTTCTTTCGATCCACGCCTTTTACGCCGACCTCGCTCATGATGTCGTGCGCTTCGACGGTGGTCAGTCTCTCGTCCCAGAAAATCACTTCAAGACCGGTTCTTCTCTCAAGCGCTTCCTTGAATTCTTCGGTCTTTCTGACGCGCTCACCTTCGCTCGAATCCATGTTTAACGGAAGACCGAGTATGATTTTTTTGACATCGTACTCCTTAATCAGTTCTTCGATTCTTGCGTATGTTTTTCTTAATTTGTCCTCTCTCTCCCTCTCGATAATCTCAAGCGGAGAAGCAATAAGACCGGTCGGATCCGAAAGCGCCACACCGACGGTTTTGGAACCGAAATCAAGTCCCATCAGTCTGTCATTCTTCATCGGTTTCCTCATCCCATGCATTCGAGAAAATGTATTCAAGAAGCATTTCTTCGACAAGTTCGTCGCGTTCAACCTTCATAATCAGGCTTCTCGCACCCTTGTAACTTGTGATATATGTGGGATCTCCGGACATAATATATCCGACAATCTGGTTAACCGGATTGTAACCCTTTTCCTTAAGTGCCGTATAAACTTCTTTGATGATATTGTTTACGGAATCTCTCTCGTCCCATCCGACGTTAAAATATTGAGTTTCTGTGGATACAGCCATATTGTTTCCTCCCGAAAAATCAATTTATGTTCAATGTTCTTTATCTCAAATTTCTGACTTTTTATTATATCATATTTTCCGCTTTTTTTGAAGTCCGTGATTATCTTTGAAAAAACCGCCCTATTTTGAAAGATTATCAGGGCCGAAGCTCTTCGGAAGCAGGTCTTTTAACAGATATTCCTCGTATTCTTTCTCGTTTTTCACAACGATTATTTTAAAAGTATCCTCATCGCAGAATTCTCTCATAACCTGTCTGCACACGCCGCAGGGATATGCGAAAGAATCGCTCTCGCTCCCTTTTGCGCCGCCCGAAATCGCTATTGCGACAAATTCTTTTTCACCTTCGGAAACCGCCTTAAAAAACGCTGTTCTTTCGGCGCAGTTTGTCGCACCGTACGAAGCGTTTTCGATATTGCTTCCCGTGACCACCCTGCCGTTTTTGCAAAGAAGCGCCGCGCCCACGGAATAATTCGAATACGGACAGTAAGAAAAATTTCTTGCTTCCATTGCGATTATCATCAGATTTTTTAATTCCTTTTTCATAAACCCCTCCGAAAACCAATCAAAATTTACTTTCAGATCATTCGTCCGAGTACCGTCTCGTCGTTTAGCATTTCTTCGAGAACGACTTTTACCGTCCTGCCGATCAAATCCTTTGTTTTTTTGTCATATGGGAGCGCAACGAATATGTACTCGGGAGTATGTCCGACGAAATATTTTTCGCCCCCTATCGTCTTCTCTTCTTCGATGATTATGTTTTTCTCTTCTCCGAGTTTGCTCTCCCTGTATTCCCTCGACTGTTTCGCATCAAGTTCAAGAAGCTTCGCAACCCTCTCTTTTTTCTCGTTCATCGTGAGCTGACCGCTCATTTTGTCGGCGATTGTGCCCTTTCTTCTGGAATACGGGAAAATATGGGTTTCAAAAAATTTGATTTTCTTTAAATATTCATACGTCTCTTCGAATTCTTCTTTTGTTTCTCCCGGAAATCCGGCAATCACGTCGGTTGTAAGCGCGCAGCCCGGGAAGAATTTTCGCAAAAGAATCGTTTTTTCGTAAAATTTATCCGTATCGTAATGCCGGTTCATGCGCTTTAAAACGCTGTCGCAACCGGATTGCAGGGATATGTGAAAATGGGGGCAGAGCTTATCGATTGTACTTAATTTCGACACGAAATCCTCGGTTAAAATCATCGGTTCGAAAGACCCGATTCTTATCCTGTCAATGCCTTCGATTTTATTGATTTCTTTTAAAAGTTCATACAAATAATCCGAATTTTCGCTATATTCGCCGCCGTCCGTTTTTTTATTCGCCTCTCCGGCTCGGGAGATGTTTTCATCGGTTTTTTTTGTTGTTTTTTTATTCAAAAAATCCTTTCCGTAGGATGATAAATGAATACCCGTTATTACGACTTCGCGGTATCCGTTTTCGGCAATTTTTTTAATCTCTTCTATCGCATCCTCGGGTTTTCTGGATCTTATGTTTCCTCTGGCATAGGGTATTATGCAGTATGTACAGTATCTGTCGCAGCCGTCCTGGATTTTGACGAATACCCTGCATCTTTCCTTGCTTCCCTTTACCTTCATCTCCTCGTAACCGCAGTTTTTAATATCCGCAAAAGATGACTTTGATTCGGCGGATTTTTTTGATTCTTTTTTTGCAAAATATTCGTCCAGTATTTCAAAGATGTCTCTTTTTTTGTTATTGCCGACGATAATATCCACGGCATCGTCTTTTGCGGCTTCTTCGGGGTTTGTCTGCACAAAACAGCCCACCGCCACAACGACGGAATCGGGGTTTTGTTTTTTGGCTTTATGAAGCATTTGACGGCTTTTTCGGTCTGCAATATTGGTTACGGAACATGTATTTACGATGTAAACGTCTGCTTTTTGTTCAAACTCTACAATTTTGTATCCTTTTTCGAGACTTTTTTGTTCCATATAATCCGTTTCGTACGAATTCACCTTGCAGCCAAGGTTATGAAATGCTATTGTTCTCATTATTCTCTCCGTTTTTTTCGGCACTTTTTCGATTGACTTTTTTAAACATATACAATATTATAAACTCGTGATTGGAAATCACATGTATAAAGTTAAAAGGAGGTTATTCTACATGAAGACAGTTACAATTTCTTTAAACTCAATCGATAAGGTAAAAGCATTTGTTAATGATATTACTAAATTTGATTATGATTTCGATTTGGTTTCCGGAAGATATGTTATCGATGCTAAGTCAATCATGGGTATTTTCTCACTTGATTTATCCAAGAACATCGAACTTAACATTCATGCCGAGAACGATTGCGAAGAGGTATTAAAAGTACTTGCTCCCTACATCGTATAATCAATCGACAATCTAAGTATTGAGTTTAAAGCAATGCAGTTTACTGTGTTGCTTTTTCTTTTGTTTTATAACAGGTGTCAGGCACCCTTACGGGCGCCTGACACCATATTTTTTGCCCAAAGGCCTTTAATTGATTTCTATCGTTTCTCTTGTTTCTATCGCAGTCTTAAACATCTCTTCGATACAGTCGTCGAGATTGTGTTCATGCTTTTCGATAACCGCGGGCGAGGGTTTTGTCACCGGATGTTCGGCCACAAAAATCGTACAGCAGTCTTCGTAAGGGAGAACGCTCGTTTCGTATGTTTCTATCTTTTCCGCAATATCCACTATATCCTGCTTGTCAAAAGCGATAAGAGGTCTGTATACGGGAAGCGTGCATACTTCGTTTGTGCACATAAGGGACTGCATTGTCTGGCTGGCAACCTGACCTATGCTCTCACCCGTAACAAGTCCCATGCATCCGCTTTCCTTTGCCAGATGCTCGGCGATTCTCATCATGTATCTTCTCATGATGATTGTAAGTTCGTCGGGAGGGCATTTTTGATAAATCGCCATCTGAATATCCGTAAAATTGATAACGTGAAGTTTAATGGGACCCGTGTAAGCCGAAACAATTCTTGCCAGATCCACAACCTTTTCCTTGGCTCTCTCGGATGTATAGGGAGGCGCATGGAAATAAACCGCATCAATTTTGACACCGCGCTTTGAAATCATGTATGCGGCAACCGGCGAATCGAGTCCGCCCGATAAAAGAACCATTGCTTTTCCCGCGGTTCCCACCGGCATTCCTCCGGGTCCGGGAATCGATTTGGAATAAACATAGATTCTCTCTCTTACTTCGACCGTGATAAGTACATCGGGTTTATGAACGTCAACTTTTATATCGGGATAAGCGTTAAGAAGAACTTCTCCGAGCGCGCAATTCATTTCCTGTGAATTCAGGGGATAATTTTTTCTTGCTCTTTTGCAGAGCATTTTAAATGTGAAATTCGCCTCGGGATGGTATTCTTTTACATATTCGACAAGTCGTTCTTTTAAATCGTCAAAACCTTTGTCTTCAAGCACCGAAACCGGGCAAATCGCGGTAATTCCGAATACTTTTTTGAGTGCGGCTATAAGTTCGTCCTCATCGAATTCGCTCTTGCATTCCACATATACTCTGGATAAATTTTTGTAAACCTTAAATCTTCCGTCAACTTTCTCTACCGCTTCGTTTACTCTGTTTACAAGGGCGTCCTCGAAAATAAATCTGTTCTTGCCTTTAAGAAAAATCTCGCCGTATTTGATTAAATATGTATTCGTCATTACTGTTCCTTTTATTGTTCAAAAGCTATAAAATCTTTTTTCACGTCTGTATACTGAAGCTGGCTTATGGGAATTTCGACTCCGTTTTTGGTAAGGAATCTGTATCTTGCAATATCTTTCACCTCGGAAAGATTGATAATATACGATCTGTGACATCTTACGAATCTGTTGGCAGGCACCTGCTGTTCCATATCCGAGAATTTGGCATGTACGCATATCGTTTCGGTCTTTGTGACAACATATGTATCCCTGCCCATGCTTTCGAGATAAATGATATCGTCGAGATTGACTTTGTAAAATCTGTCAGCCACCTGGAACGAAAGATATTCGTTTTTCTTCTTCTCTACATTGGCATGTGCCTCAAGAATGGCCTCTCTGAGCTTGTCTATCTGGACCGGCTTTTGAAGATATCTTAAAGCGTTGACTCTGTAACCGTCCAGCGCAAATTCCGCCGTTGATGAGATGAACACTATCGGAAGTTTGTCTCCGAGTCTTCTGATTTCTTCGGCAGCTTCGATTCCGTTCATTCCCACCGCGAGAATATCGGATAAAAGAAGGTCGAATTCCGCATCTTCTTTCATAACGCCCTGAATCATCGTGGGCATATCCTCAAATGTGGTGATTTCGTATTCGATGCCTTCCTCTTCAAGAATCTGCTCTGTTAAAGCCTTGTTAATCATTAACGAGGTCATCTCGTCGTCACAAATTGCAATTCTAAACATACATCCCCCTTGTTCATGCTTTTTAGCATCCATTTATTATACTAAAAAAACCGCCTTTTGACAAGGCGGTCAGTTTAGTGCGAATGTATCATTTCATCACGTTTTATTATTGTTTTATGGCATTTTGTTCGCCTCGATTATCATCTTGGTAATCGAGCTTATAAGTTCCTTATAGCTGATAATGAAGTCATGATGGTTGGCTCTTATGTATTTCTCGTCTCCCTTTTTGCCGGCCAGTTCAAGCTGATAAGCCAGATCCGCGATATCGTCGGCTCCGATGTTTCTGCAAGCTCCCTTGATGGAATGGGCAATAACCTCGTAATTGTTCCAATCCGATGCTTCATAATACGTTTCGAGTCCGGAAGAAAGGTTCGACGATGAAAATGTCTGCAAAATCCGCAGATAAACGCTTCTGTTTCCGCCGCAGTTTCTGATACCGGTTTCTACATTAACACCCTTTAAAGCCATAAGAAGATCTTCTTCTCTTTGCTCTCTTGTCTGAGTAACCGCCGAAGACATGGGCTTCATTTCTTCGCCGTCCACAACTCTTATCTGCTTTTCAATCGGAAGCCATCTCTTTAATATTTCATTTAACTGATCGACATGAATCGGCTTCGAAAGATAATCATTCATACCGGCTTCCTTGAACTGTCTTTCCACACCTTTTATGGCATTGGCCGTAAGTGCGATAATGGGGATTTCCTTGGCGTACTGCGAAGGAAGAGCCCTGATTTTTTCGGTTGTTTCAACACCGTCCATAAAAGGCATCATGTGATCCATGAAAATCATATCGTAAGTAATAAGATGTTCCTCGATTCTGTTTAAAGCCTCGGAACCGTTATCAATCGTGGTCGCTTCGAAGCCGAAACGTTTCATGATTTCACAGGCAACAAGCAAATTGACTTTGTTGTCGTCGACAATCATGACTCTGGCATTGGGAGCCTTGAA
>JAGADU010000125.1 GCA_017613435.1 Lachnospiraceae bacterium
ATTTCAAAGCGACTCAAAGAGGCGAATTCAAAATCACTTCGATTGATATGATTTGCAAAGATATTTTTATGGATAAGAGCAATTACGCCACTTCGACAGAATACTCATCCATTCTTGTTTTGCCCGCCAGAATAAAAAGAGAGCATATGCAGGATAATATAGTAAGATTTACCGGAGACGTGGTCAAAAGAATCAAAATCAACGAGGATCCTTTTGAATTCAGATCGATAAGGGAATACCAGCCCTATGACCCGATGAATCACATTAACTGGAAGGCAACTGCAAAAAGCGAATTGCTTCATGTAAACACATTCAATTCCACCAACAGGAAAAATGTGATTTTGATTATGAATCTTGATATGAATGCCGTAAGAAACAGCGTTAATTTATCGGAATGGTCGATAAGAATCGTATCCTGTCTGGCGGATTATTTTTTGGAAGAACGCGTTCCGGTTGCCATGTATACCAACGGAAGGGATTACGACACCGACGAAACGGTCGGAGTGGAGGCGGGCTGCGATGACGGGCATATCAGAAACATAGACATAGCGCTTGCAAGGATTAAGATTACAGACAGCGTTGCTTCGATTTTAAAAATAATGGAAGAATGCATCAACGCCGAAGAAGACAACGAATACATCATTGTTTCCAATTACAGAAAACAGGATTTTGAGGATAAGTTTTATGAGCTTAAATCAAACGGTATAAAAATATCTTTGATTGTTCCCGAGTATCCGAATAACGATATAGCTCCTTTTTGTGAGAACGGCACCGATATTTTCAAGTGGGTTGTGAATCGTGAAAACTAAAAGTTTATACTTCTTTTCGGAAGTGAGCAATTTCATAATGGTTGTTTTGTTTAACATAAGCGTTGCCCAACTTTGGGACCTTGCTTACAAAAAACCTTTTTCTCCGGTACTTACAATCGGAGTGTTTTTGCTTTTGCTTTATTCCTACCTCTTGAGGAAGATTTTCAATGACAGATCTGCTTTTTGGAACAACATAATTCTGTATTCGGTTTTGCATGTCATTTTGTTCGTCGTAATTATTTTGATACCGATTCCGGTTGACTATAAAGCTCTGTTTTTCCTTCTTTTTATAGTTTATACGATACTTGATATCAGAAACTATTTTGTGAAAAGAGGCGAAACCTTCGATGAATTTTCGGTCATGCTTGTGGTTGTACCTGCTTTTGATTATCTTTTGGCGGATATTTTCAGACTTAATTTTTTGATGAAAATATTTTTCGCTATCGGCGTTTTGTATGTCGGATTCTTTTATCTGAGACTCCTTTTGCAAAATTCTTATTATCTTTCGATGGAAAGAAAAAACAACGATAAAATGCCTTTTAAGGAAATGGTCGGAAACGATTTGAAATTGTCGATTCCCTTTATTCTTGTTACTTTTGCGGTAATGATATCAGCAAGAATCGAAGCCATGGACAGACTGTTTTTGTTTGTATATTACAAATTCGCTTCGTTTTTGGGATTTTTGATTATAAAGTTTCTTGAAATTATTGAAAAGATTTTTGAATTTCTCTTCGGAAACGATGAGGAAGAAATCGTTATGTTCAATCAGCTTCCCGAAGAAATCGGAGAGGGGAGTGCAGCTTTCAATCTGATATCCAATATTATCTGTACGATTATCGTTATCGGTATTCTTATATTTTTGATTGTTACGGCAATAAAAGCCATCAGATTCATTATGCAAAAAAGAGAAGTGGCGACACTGACGATTGAGAATGAAGATGTGGTCGAAATAAGAGAAAAGATTGTAAGAAAGAGACCTTTAAAAAAAGAGAATCTTTCAAAGATAAGAAAACAATATAAAAAGATTGTCATTAAAAACATCAAAAAAGGATATGAAATAAAAAAACATCATACGCCCAAAGAAAGAGCCGAAGATATTAAAAATACGATGAAAAACAATATAGATGAAATCAATGAATTGTACGAAAAAGACAGATATGGACAATTTGGTGACTAATACGCAAAAACCCTTTTATTTTGTGTTTTTCGGTGTTATAATTAATAGGTATTGTGGTTTTAATAAATACAACTTGAGAGGAAATATTTTATGAATCTGAAAAAAATTAAAGCTTTTGCCGTAACTGCTGTCGGCATTTTATCCCTTCTTTTTGTTTTTACGGCATGCAGCAATGACCCGGTTGAGATTCCCGATGATGACAGTGATGTGGTCAGCATTAACAGTGATTTGATCGGAAAAGATGACGAGGAAGAAGTCAAGGAAGAAGAAATTGATGAAGATCTTCTGGAAACAAAAGAGGGCTGTGTAAGAAGCGAACTGACCAACGAATGGATTGACGAAAGCCTTGAGAAGCAAAGACCCATTGCCGTTATGGTTGACAATGAGCTTACGGCTTTGGATCATTACGGAGTAAACCAGTCCGATGTCGTTTACGAACTTATGAATTCAACCGCAAACGGAAGAATCACCAGACTTATGTGTATTATAAAAGACTGGGAAAAGATTGAACAGCTCGGAAGTATCAGAAGTACACGTACGACGAACGTTATGCTTTCTTTTGAATGGAATGCGATTCTTGTTCATGACGGAGGCCCTTTCTATATCGACGGATATATAGCAATGCCTCAGTGCAACCATTTGTCAGGCGGATTTGCAAGATATTCAAACGGAAAGAATTCCGAATTCACGGAATATGTGACTTATGAGGATTATAAGAATCCGACAACCGGAAAATCATACAACGGACTTAAAAAGAGACTTGATGATGCAGGTTTTTCTTTGGATTACAACAAATATTACGAAGGCAAGCATTGGGAATTCTCCAAGGGTGACAATAAGATCGGAGAGATGAAAGGTGCCAAGAATGTTAAACAGATCGATCTTCCTTTCCCTCATAACAAATCCCAGCTTAAATATGACAGCGAAAACAAAGTATATGAATATTATGAATACGGTAAAGCTCATATAGATGCGCTTGACGGCGAAACAACAAGCTTTAAGAATGTTATCCTCGAATGCATTTCTTTCACACAGCTTGACGTTAACGGTTATCTTACTTACAACGTAACCGATTCAACAAGCCATGAAGGCTATTATGTAACTAACGGTTCCGCAGTGCCCATCACATGGACAAAAGCCACACCCGAAGGAATCACACATTATTATTACAAATCAACAGGCGAAGAAATCAAATTAAACACAGGAAAGACATATATTGCATTTGTTCCCGCCGATTCATGGGATGACTTGGAGCTTAAGTAGGACTGAGCGAGGTGTTCACTCATTAAACTTACAGCAAAGCACGAGGTGCTCACTCATTTATAAACGCTTCGCGTTTATTTCATCGTGAAAAATGCGTAAAGCACGAATAACTCGCGCATTCATAAACGCTTCGCGTTTATTTCACCGCGAGCGTCAGAAAATAACAGCAAAGCTCGAGGTGCTCACTCATTCATAAACGCTTCGCGTTTATTTCATCGTGAGCGTCGTCAAATTAAAATAAAAAATGCGCACTTCTCAAGCAAGCTTGAAGTGCGCTTTTTGATTTTAATTTTCCTCGTGCTTTGCACGAAAGCTGCTAACGGGAATCGGACCCGTGACCTCCGCACTACCAATGCGACGCTCTACCTACTGAGCCATAGCAGCATTTGCAACGAGAATTATATTATCATAGTTGCTTTTATTTTGTCAATAAATTGTTCCATTAGGTGTTGTATATAATGCATTTAAAATGATATAATATTTTTTGTGTTAAATTATCTTTTGATATTAAAAAAGGAGAATGGTTATGTATTGTAGTACTTGCGGACAAAAACTTGCTGATAATGCTTTATTCTGCCCTAATTGCGGAACAAAAGTTGTTGTTGAAGAAGCGGCGGTTACAAAAGTTGAAGAAGTAAAGGAAACTGTTAACG
>JAGADU010000021.1 GCA_017613435.1 Lachnospiraceae bacterium
GGTTTTCTTTGATACTTTTCTTACTTCGTCAAGTACCTTTAACTGGCATGAGGGCATTTGCATGTGCTTTCTGTCGTAACCTTCGGATTCGAATATATCAGGAAGACCTGCGAATACAAGTGTAACATCGGCATCTTTTGCGGCATTGACGGCTTCTTCGCAAAGTTTTTCGTCAAGTTCGTCAACGGAAGGAGAGAATCCCTCAGCATATATTATGTTAACCAATGAATTCTTTTCGCATTCACCGATAAAACTTGCGATTTTATGGCAATTTATATGAGCGCTTCCTCCGCCCTGCAAACGGGGTTTTTTGGCATAAGCACCGACAACGGCGATTTTTGCGTCTTTTTTAAGAGGGAGTACATTGCCTTCGTTCTTTAAAAGCACAAAAGTTTCGGAAGCGATTTCTCTTGCGATATCGTGATGCCTGTCTCGATCGAATTTAAACGAATCGGAATTTCCGATATTGTCGTATGCTTTGAAAATCATCTTCAGCATCGAGAAACAGTTTTCATCCAGAATGCTTTCGTCGAGTTCGCCGTCTTTTACGGCTTTGACAAGTTTTTTGTCGTTTTCTTCATACGAGGTGGGCATTTCGAGATTAAGTCCGGCCTCAAGAGCCTTCGCCCTGTCGCTTACGGCACCCCAGTCGCTTACGACATTTCCTTCAAAGCCCCATTCTTTACGAAGAATGTCGGTCAGAAGATATTTGTTTTGCGATGCGAATTCACCGTTTATTCTGTTGTATGAACACATTACCGTCCAGGGAGCGGCATTCCTTACGGGACCTTCGAATGCGGCAAGATATATTTCCCTGAAAGCTCTTTCGGACAAATTGCTTGAAGCCGAAAAACGTCTTGTTTCCTGATTGTTGACAGCAAAATGCTTGATGGATGTTCCGACGTTTTTGCTTTGAACGCCCTTTATGAAAGAAGTGGACATTTCGCTTGCAAGGTAAGGATCTTCCGAAAGATATTCGAAATTTCTTCCGCAAAGAGGAGATCTTTTTATATTTACTGCGGGTCCGAGAATAACCGCCACGTTTTCCGCTCTGCATTCTTCTCCGAGTGTTTCTCCCATAAAGCCGTATAATTCCCTGTTAAAGGTTGCGGCCATTCCGGCGCTCGAGGGGAAGCAGACAGCCTTTATGGATTCGTTCATGCCCAGATTGTCTTCTATGTTTTCCTGTTTCCTGAGTCCCACGGGACCGTCCGAAACCATGATTTTGGGTATTCCTTTTTCGGGAATTTCATGAGTGAGCCAGAATGTGTCGCCCGAACAAAGAGAAGCTTTTTCTTCAAGTGTCAAACCTGCGATTATATTTCTGATTTCTTCTGCTGATTTCATATAACCCTCCGTATAAGTATTTGATTTATTTTATCATTTTTGAGTGTAAAAAGACAGAAAAAAGAATAATAAAAATCTATGATAAAAAGTTTGGAACATCAAAAAATCATAAAAAAGCCGTGATAAACGAAAATTTTGCGTTAATTTCTTGGGATTGTGAAAAATTTCCAAAAAAGAGAAGAGTTTGCGCCCTTTTTTCGTCTTGTTATTACCGTCCGGAATTGGTAAAATAAAAGTTGTGGTTTTTATTCGATTTAAAATAAACGGAGACGGAAGTTATGAAGATTTACAACTCACTTACCAAGAGAATAGAGGAATTTAAGCCTAATGAGGAAGGAAAGGTTGCAATGTATACTTGCGGCCCCACGGTATACCACTTTGCGCATATCGGCAATCTCAGAAGCTATATAATGGAAGACGTATTGGAAAAAACACTCAGATATATCGGATATGATGTAAAAAGAGTTATGAATATCACGGATGTGGGACATCTTACAAGCGATGCTGATACTGGTGAAGACAAGATGTTAAAAGGTGCAAAAAGAGAGCACAAGACGGTTATGGATATCGCAAAATTCTATACCGATGCATTCTTTTCGGATGCGGGAAAACTCAACATTAAGACTCCCGATGTGGTTGAGCCCGCGACAAACTGCATTTCGGAGTTTATCAATATGATAAGCGTTCTTCTCGAAAAAGGATATGCATACGTTTCGGGTGAAAATGTATATTTTGACACTTCGAAACTTGATGAATATTATGTATTTTCAAGTCAGAAGGAAAGCGAACTTCTCGAAGGCGTTCGCGACGATGTCGATGTGGACGACAACAAGAAGAACAAAAGCGATTTTGTGCTTTGGTTTACCAAATCCAAATTCGACGATCAGGAACTCAAATGGGACAGCCCCTGGGGAAAGGGATATCCCGGATGGCATATCGAATGCTCGTGCATCAGCATGAAACATCTCGGGGAATACATGGATATTCACTGCGGCGGCGTAGACAATATTTTCCCTCACCATACCAATGAAATAGCGCAGTCCGAAAGCTATCTCGGACATAAGTGGTGCAATTACTGGTTCCATGTTCATCACCTTATCGACAAGAACGGTAAAATGAGTAAGTCAAAGGGCGATTTCCTTACGGTTTCACTGCTTGAAGAAAAGGGTTATTCTCCCCTTGCGTACAGAATGTTCTGCTTACAGTCTCATTACCGCAAGCCTCTTGAATTTACGTTTGAAACTCTTGACAATGTTGCATCCGCATATACCAAACTTCTTACCAGAGTTGCCAATCTTAAGGATGACGGAGCGGTGGATTCAAAGGTTTTCGATGAATACGATTCCAAATTCAAAGAAGCGATTTCGGATGATTTGAACACATCAATGGCATTAACGATAGTCTATGATGCTCTTAAGGCGGATACAAACGATGCTACAAAGAAAGCTCTTGTTGCAAGCTTCGACAAGGTTCTTTCGCTCGGACTCATCGAAGGTGCCGCTATCAAAAAAGAGGATAATAACGACAGCGAACTTGAAAGTTTCGTTCTTGCAAAGATTGAGGAGAGAAGCGAGGCAAAGAAGGCCAAAGATTATGCTAAAGCCGATGCAATAAGAGCCGAACTTCTCGAAAAAGGAATAATTATCGAAGATACAAGAGAAGGCGTTAAGTGGAAAAGAGCATAATGGTTGACATAAATCAAGAAGCTGAGAACAATCTGCCGAATGATGTTAAAGACAGAATCATGAATGAAAAAGGTTTTCTTAATGCAATCAATTCAAAATTCAATCTCGAAGCGGTTGACATAAGAACATACAATCCTCTGACTCTGGCTTTTGTCGGAGACTGTGTTTTCGAACTGATAATTCGAAGCATAATCGTTGAAAAAGGCAATAAAAGCGTAAATGCGCTTGCGAAGGATAAGAATGCTTTGGTAAATGCGAAGAAACAAAGCGAGATTGCCGAGATTCTTAAAGATTATTTTACCGAGGAAGAAGCCGAAATTTACAGACGCGGAAAAAATGCCAAAACCGCCAATCATTCAAAGAGCGCAGCATTTTTTGAATATCACAAAGCAACCGGCCTTGAAGCCGTATTCGGTTATCTTTATCTTACCGGACGAAGCGAAAGATGCGTCGAATTGCTCCGAATTGCCTTAAGTTTTGATAATAAATGATTTATGGATTGGAAAAAACATGGGATATAACGAATCAATGATAGAAGGCAGAAATGCCGTTTTGGAAGCCTACAGATCCGGCAAATGCGTGGATAAATTATATGTTCTCGACGGATGTCAGGACGGTCCGGTTTTAACGATTAAAAGAGAAGCAAAAAAAGCCGGAACTCTTATAAAATACGCTGACAAACAATTACTTGACAATATGTCCGAAACGGGCAAACATCAGGGTGTCATCGCAATTACCGCAGCTTACGATTATGCCGAAGTCGATGACATTTTAAACGATGCCAAAGAAAAGGGAGAGGACCCTTTTGTTGTGATTTTGGACAATATCGAAGATCCTCATAATCTCGGAGCGATTATCAGGAGCGCTCATCAGGCGGGCGCGCACGGCGTGATTATTCCGAAGAACAGAGCGGTCGGACTTACCGCGACCGTGGCAAGAACTTCCGCGGGAGCGCTCAATTACATTCCGGTAGCCAAAGTTACCAATATTTCAAAGACAATCGAAGATTTGAAAAAACAGGGTCTGTGGTTTGTATGTGCCGATATGGACGGCGAGACGATGTATAACCTTAATCTCAAAGGACCGATAGGAGTTGTTATCGGTTCGGAAGGAGAGGGCGTTTCGAGACTTGTAAAAGAAAAATGCGATTATATCGCATCCATTCCCATGAAGGGACAGATAGATTCGCTTAACGCTTCGGTAGCCGCGGGAATTCTTTGTTTTGAAATCGTAAGACAGAGAATGGCATAATCGTGAAACAGGGGAAAACTATTAATGGAATTGAGCTTATTGCAGGATGAAGAACTCGTAAGATTAAGCCGTGACAACGATCGTGCCATGGATTATCTTTTGAACAAATACAAGGGGGTTGTTTTATCCTGTTCGAAATCTTTGTTTATACTCGGCGGGGACGATCAGGATCTCGTTCAGGAAGGAATGATCGGTCTTTTTAAGGCGATCAGGGATTTCGACGAACACAAAAACATCAAATTTTCCACATTTGCGCAAATATGCGTAAAAAGGAATATCTATACGGCCATCACAAACTCCAACAGTTTAAAGAACGAACCTTTGAACAAAGGTCTTTCGATTTCGCATACGGATTCTTCCGACGATGACGATTATCTTAAAAATCTTTCGACGGATGATTTGGGCCTCTCACAGATATACAATCCCGAAGACAATATTATCAACAAAGAAAAATACGACGAAATCATTGCTTTTATGAGCAAGGAGCTTTCGAAACTCGAATATCAGGTTATGGATCTTTACATCATAGGGCTTACGACTTCCGAAATAGCAAAGGTTCTTAACAAGAACGAGAAAACAACGGACAATGCTTTTCAAAGAGCCAAAAATAAAATACGAAAATATTTGGAGGAAAGATAAATGATGAATCCCGCAGCATTATTGACAATAAAGAAAAAATGGGATGACTTTTCCGGAAGGCATCCGAGATTCATAGCGTTTATGAGTGCTTTAAGAAGCCGCGGCGTTGAGACCGGAAGCGTTATCGACATTAAGGTTACGATGCCGAACGGAGAGACTTTTCAGTCGAATTTGAAACTTACGGATGAAGATGTGGAATTTGTTAAAGGATTGGCAGGTCAGATAAAATGAGAGTAGCCACGGAAGAAGAGGATATCCTCCTTCAGAATATTTCCAATTA
>JAGADU010000022.1 GCA_017613435.1 Lachnospiraceae bacterium
ATTACAAATTCGAGGGTAACAATACCAGCGGCAGCCATAAACTGAATTCCGCGATAGCGCAGGCATATTATGCGAAGAAGCAGGGGCTCAAAGGCGTTACTACGGAAACCGGCGCAGGCCAGTGGGGAACCGCGCTCTCAATGGCATGCTCATATCTAGGTCTTGACTGCAAGGTTTACATGGTTAAGGTATCCTACGAACAGAAGCCTTTCAGACGCGAGGTTATGAGAACTTACGGCGCTTCCGTTGTTCCTTCGCCATCCGAGACTACAGAAGTCGGCAGAAAGATCCTCGCCGAACATCCCGGAACCACCGGAAGCCTCGGATGCGCGATTTCCGAAGCGGTTGAAGTAGCTGTTGGAACACCCGGATACAGATATGTTCTCGGTTCCGTATTAAACCAGGTACTTCTTCATCAGTCGGTTATCGGTCTTGAAACAAAGGCCGCTCTTGATAAATACGGCATTAAGGCAGACATCATCATCGGATGCGCAGGCGGCGGATCCAACCTCGGCGGTCTTATCGCACCTTTTATGGGCGAAAAGATTACAAAGGGCACGGATTACAGAATCATTGCCGTTGAACCCGCTTCATGCCCCAGCTTCACAAGAGGCGTATATGCATATGACTTCTGCGATACCGGTATGGTTTGTCCTCTTGCCAAGATGTACACACTCGGAAGCGATTTCATTCCCGCTCCCAATCATGCGGGCGGACTTCGCTATCACGGCATGAGCTCAACACTTTCTCAGCTTTATGCCGACGGACTTATGGAAGCAACCACCGCAAAGCAGACGGAAGTATTCGAGGCAGCAGAGCAGTTCGCGAGAGTTGAAGGTATCCTTCCCGCTCCCGAAAGCTCACATGCCATCAAGGTTGCAATTGACGAAGCACTCAAGTGCAAGGAAACGGGCGAAGAGAAGACAATCGTATTCGGTCTCACCGGAACAGGTTACTTCGATCTTGTCGCATACCAGAAATTCCATGACAATGAGATGAGCGATTATGTTCCCACGGACGAAGAACTTGCAACATTCAGAGCAAGACTTCCCAAAGTAAACGGATAAATTCCTTAAATATTCCTATAAAACTTTTGTAATAATATATCAGACAGAGGGTGTAAAAACCCTCTGTATTTTTATTTCGCTTCATCGGTTTAAATTAGTGAAATTTACTAAAAAATGATGGACAAACTGTGCATTTTCCACAATAAAAACGCTGTTTTTTGTATAAATCTATTGATTATGCAGATTGTGAGCATGGGTGGTTAATGCTATAATCATCCCAACAAATAAGGGGAGCAATCACGAAGGTAATTACTCGAAGGGTTTGGCGAAAAGAAAGGAAGTGATTGAATGAACTACATCATTGAAATCGAAAAAGGTCTTTGGTTTCTCGGATGGTCGCCTCTTGACGGAACCATGCAGACAACCGAAAAAGTCACTCTGGCCTATCGTATGAGAAGAACGGTAGCCCTCAGAACTCTTCCTAAGGTTGTTGAAAAGTACGGTAACGGTCACATCATGGCATCTGCTATTTAACCAAA
This sequence comes from Lachnospiraceae bacterium, assembly GCA_017613435.1. GTDB lineage: Bacteria > Bacillota > Clostridia > Lachnospirales > Lachnospiraceae > UBA3766. The sequence continues at coordinate 1,547 of JAGADU010000022.1, forward strand.
TATAATAATTCAGAAAGATCTTCCGAAGCGATTCGGAAGATTTTTCATTTTACGCAAAATACCCCATACTCGATTTAATGCGCGAAATGTGGTAAAATATAACAGAATATGGGTTTTTGAGCCGGTGCTTTCAAATCGAAACCGGCTAAGGAGACGGCTTGAACAAAAAGGATGCTTTCAAAAAGATAAGAAAAAACAGCACGGCGATAAGCATTGCCTGCGTTATTTGCATATTCTTATCCATACTGACGCGAACGCTTTGCATCAGAGGAAATACGGAATATTCGTTCCTTTTTGTCTTTGTTTCCGTCGTTGCATCGGTTATTTCGGGCAGAATCCTCGGAATTGCCGCAGAGTTTTTATACGAAACGACGTATAAGAACCTTAAAAACCGCGGAATAAAAGAAGAGAAATCGTGGTTTGTATTTCCTGCGGCATTTGCGGTATTTCTTTTATCGTATCTGCCCTGTTTTCTTGCGTTTTACCCGGGAATTGCCGCATACGATTCCTATGTTCAGATACATCAGATCTTTGAAAATTCGTTTAACGACCACCATCCGCTTTTCCATACACTCATGATTAAGGCAGCACTTTTCGTCGGGGAAAAAATGTTTCAAAGCCTTAATGCCGGAATCGCGTTATATGTAATCGTACAGTGCATTTTGCTTGCGGCGGTTTTTGCATACGGAATATATCTTTTGCACAAAAAAGGAATGAAAACGTATTCGTTTGCAGCGATGATTTTTATCGCGATTTACCCTTTCAACGCATTTATGGCAATAAGCGTGACGAAGGATATTCCTTTCTCGGCATTCTTTCTTTTAAACGTCCTTTTGCTGATTCGCATCGTCACGAAAGGAAACTTAAAAAAGAAAATACCGGCTGCGGTTTTGCTCTTTGTTTCGACGATTATGTGCGTATTGTTCAGAAACAACGGAAAATTCGCGATTATTCCGCTTCTTTTTGCGCTTCTTGTTTCGGTTATCGCAATCACGGTTTTTGTCGGAAACAGGAAAGAAGAGAAAAAGGATCTTGTTGAGATAAAGAAAAACATGACGGCTGTCATTTGCATAGTTTCGATTGGTGTTTTCGCGGGACTGATTTCCCTAAGCATTGCCTCAAAAGCGCTTTCGGCGCAACAGGGAGACAAAAGGGAAATGTTAAGCGTTCCCATCCAGCAGATTGCGAGAACTTATGTATATCATAAAGATGAGTTGGATGAAGAATCCAAAGCGTTAATAAACGAATTCATCCTCTATGACGGGGCGGATGATTACAACCCTTCGATTTCGGATCCGGTTAAGAGCAAAACAAACACCTGGGTTGCGGTGAACAAAAAGAAGGAGTTTGTCAAAACATACCTTAAGCTTTTTAAAAAATATCCGGGTGATTACATTAATGCGTTTCTTGCTCTTAATGCGGGATTTATAGACGTCGGAGACGAATCGCACGCGCATATTAACGAGAGCAAAGGTCAAAAGGGACTCGGATATGTTCAGACCAAATGGAGCGAAACGCTTTACGAAAGAGGCTTTTTCGAAGATTCGAAACTTCCCGCGCTAAAAAGGACATACGGCACTTTCGCGAACGACAACGCATATCTTAAAATACCCGTTATAAAATATTTGTTTATGCCCGGCATCTTCCTTTGGATTTGCGCGGCACTGACGATTTATTCGATAAAAAGAAAAAACATTTGTGCCGTTGCACCGCTTTCGCTTATAGCCGGATATTATGCGACGATGTTTTTCGGACCCTGTGTCCAGTTAAGATACGTATACCCCGTTATGATATGCGTACCGTTTCTTTTACCGATGATTTTTAAGGAGATACAAAACGATAATGGACAGGAATAACGACAGACCTAAAAACAAACCGAAATTATATTATATTCTTGTTATAATCGTATCCGTTTTGGCGATTGCCGCATCGGCCCTTTTGATGGTTTCGGCAGCAACAAGAACGGCCGTTGCAAACAATATGGCGGAGCAGAAAATGATTATCGAATGGGAAAAACCCGTTATCTCGATAATCATGTTGGCGGTCTTTTTTGTGATCGGATATTTTGTAATAAGCAGAACGAGTGAGTACAGCATAGGTTCGCTTTTTGTATTCACGATTCTTTTTCATGCCATTGCGGGACTTGCGCTTATCCTTTTCGGAAGAACTGCGCCCGGCGGGGATGCAGCTGCGGTATTTAAAATGGCAGAGCAGATGGCGGCGGGAGATTTGTCTTTTATCGGATATGACGATTCGTATCTGTCTTATTACCCGCAGCAGATAGGCCTTACCGTATTTTTGGCATTCTTTTTGAAATTGTTGAGTTTCCTGCCGTATGAATTTGCCGCTCATCATGCAATCAAGGCATTGTACGTTGTATTCAATTGCATTACGGTTGCGTTCGGATACCTTGCGGTCAAAGAATTGTGGCGAAGCAAGGTTGTCTGCGCGACATTTCTTTATTTGTCGATTTTCAATATTCCGTTCATTGTTTTCTCTTCGTTTATTTACGGGGAAGTTCCGTCTTTTATGGCGATGACGATAGCGATGTATTTTATTTTCAGGCTCGAAAAGAAAACGGGACCTGCGGTTTTGAATATTATTTTTACGGTATTGTTTGTAACGCTTTCCGTATTCGTGAGAAAAAATTCGCTGATTTTCATGATAGCCGCAATAATCGTGTTCCTGCTTATTTTCATCTCGTGCAAAAAAGCGGAATACCTGATAACTGCCGCAGCGGTGCTTGTCTGCTGTCTGGCGGTTCTTCCCCTGACTTTAAAATATTTCGAGCAAAAAACCGGAAGGGAAGCGGATTCCGGAGTAACGATGTATTCTTATCTTGCCATGGGCATGCAGGATACTTCGTCAAGAGGTCCGGGCTGGTATAACGGCTTTAATTTCGATACCTACCGCGATACCGGCATGAATGCGAAAGAAACCAACAGAATAAGCAGCGAAGTCATTAAAGAAAGAAGGGAATATTTTAAAAACAATCCTTCCGAATGCTTCAAATTTTACAGGGAAAAATTTCAGACGCAGTGGTGCGATCCCACCCTTGCCTCATGCCAGGCAACGCTTACGGATTTCGGCGGAAGGGCTCAAATAATCAACGATATTTATAACGGCGAATACAATAAATATTTTGTGGCATTATGCAATATGTTCCAAAATGCCGTTTACATCGGAGTTTTCATATGGAGTCTTTTGAGTATCAAAAAGATTTTAAGTATCAGAAATTACCGCGGCAATCTTGCGGTATTTCTCGGGATAATCACGGTAATCGGCGGTTTGATGTTCCATATGATGTGGGAAGCCAACAGCAGATACATTTACCCTTATGCAATGCTGCTCGTTCCTTATGCCGCATACGGATTCGGACATCTTATCGAAAAGAACATATTCAATGATTTTGACGATTAAACTTTGAATCGGATAAAAATGGAATCGGAAAACAGTAAAACAAAAAAGAATACGGATCTTATATATATCTTAACCGGATGTGTGCTTTGTGTTTTAAGCATGCTTCCGTTCTTTATCATGGGCGAAAAATCCATTATCACATATAACGACCAGCTAGACGGGGAAATGATTACTTATATCTTAAATGCCAAGCATCTCTTCGAGGGACTGGAAACCTATCCGGAACTCATGAACGGAATTCCGGCGGCGGGAATGACTTCTCCCGCTCCGCTTTACGTTATTCTTTTCAGGTTCTTTTCTCCTTTCGCATGCTTTATGATTATGACTGCCTCGACAAGAATCGCGGGCTTTCTGTCGATGTATTTTCTGTGCGGGGAATTTTGCCCCAAAAAATGGATCGGATTTGCCGTCGGAACGGCTTTTATGATGCTGCCCTTTTATCCCGTTTACGGTCTTTCGATTCCGGGACAGGCATTTGCATGGTACGCTTTGGTTGTTTTCACAAAAGAAAAGTCGAGAATGCGCCATCTCCTTCTTGCATACGCGCTTTTGGTTTTGTATGCGCTCACATCCTCGATAGCGCTGGTGGGATTCGGAATTATAATCGCTTTCGGTTTATATGCGGCCGTAATTTTCTTTAAATCCAAATTAAAAGCGTTAAGAGTCATAACGGGCGTGATACTTTTGACTTTTACGTATGCGCTTTCAAACATGCCCCTGTTAAGACAGGCTCTCGGTCTGGGATACAAATTCGTGTCGAACAAATCCGAAACGGTTGTCACTTACAGATCTTTCACCGAAATACTGAACACATATCTTTTGGGCGGGGATCCCTACACCGCCTGCTTCCAAAAAATCATCGCATGCTTTGCGGTTGTTTCTTTGGTTATCGCATTCGTTTTACGCAAGGAAAAAAAGAAGTTCTTTTGCGAAAACAAAGCAATTGCAAATACGGTTTTGTTTATCGTTTCGGCAGTGGCGCTGATTGAAGTTTACTGCGCTCCTTTTACGGTTGATTTAAGAAACCGCGCATCCGGAATGTTTCACGATTTCAATTTTATCAGAATCGCATGGATGCTTCCCGTGGCATGGATGCTTCTTTTGGCGCTTTGCGTCAATCTTTTGGTCGAAACGTCAAAGAAAAAAGAAAAGAAAATCCTGACGGTCATGGCATATGTTTGCTCTTCGGCCGTTATATTTGTGATTTTTCTGACGGCTTCTTTTAAAAACGATGTCAAAACAACCACGATGAGAATGATTAAGGGAAGCGAATACAAACAGATTTCTTTCGGTCAGTTTTATTCGAGCGAACTGTTTGACGAAGCGGAGAGAATCATAGGTAAACCGAGGAAGGATTTTGCCGTAATAAGCATGGGACTGACACCCGCTTCGGCGGCATATAACGGCTTTAACTGCCTCGATGCCTATTCAAACAATTACGATGTCGAATACAAGCACGAATTCAGACAGATTATCGAAAAAGAACTTGCCAAAAACGATTATTACACATCGTATTTCGACGACTGGGGCAACAGATGCTATATTTACCTGGCCTCTTACAGAACAGGCATCAACGCGGATTTCTACAATATCACTTTTTCCGGAACGGAAGTGAATTACAAAAAGGCAAAAGAAATGGGCGCCGATTATGTAATAAGCGCCTCGGCCATAGAAGATTATGATGCACAGGGCCTTAAACTTTTAAACAGCGAACCCATTCGAAGCGATGATTGCTGGTATGTTCTTTACGTTTACGAGATACTGTGATCTGATTGCGGATTTGAATAATATAAAACGGATGACACCGGCTTGCGGATACCTTTTTCGCCAAGCCGGTTTTTAAGTTTTTCGGAGAGTTTTAAAGAGGCGCGAAAACATCTTTTTTCATTGCTTGAACAGCAATATTATGTTATGATAAAAAGGTATAAATTCAGCTATTTTCGGAGAGCACGGATGAAATTTCAAATAGCATATCACAGCGATATAGGCAATACCAAAAAAGTAAATCAGGACTCCGTCGGATTCAAGGAAATCGAATTCGATGAAAGACGCTATGCGATGGCTGTTGTCTGCGACGGAATGGGCGGCCTTCAAAAAGGCGAAATGGCCAGCGCGACGGTTGTCAAAAATCTGCTCGAATGGTTCGAAAACGAATTTCCTTCCGTAAACAATGACTTCGAATATGCTTCGATTCAAAGAGAACTTGAAGTCAAAATCACCAAATGCAACAGAGCGTTAAACGATTACGGTGCCGACGAAGGATTGCAGCTTGGCACGACGCTTTCGGCTCTTCTTATGAGAGATGACGGACAGTATCTGATAGCGAATGTCGGAGACTCCCGTATCTATCTGGTTAACAGGGAAGGAGCAATTCAGCTGACCCAGGACCAGACATTTATAGCCAGAGAAATAATGAACAACAGGATGACCGTCGAGGAAGCAAAGGAGAGCAAATACAAGAATGTTCTTACACAGTGCATCGGCGTAAACGAAAATCTTGAAATTCTTTTTTACAGGGGGAAAGCCCTGGCGGGCGAATTTTTTGTGGCCTGCTCGGACGGCTTCAGACATTTCCTGTCCGAAACCGATTTGTACAACTCCCTTTTCGAAGTCGTTGACAGCGACAATGAGGAAGAGTGGAAACAAAAACTGATTGATATTACGGAAAGCAATAAGCAAAAGGGCGAGAAAGACAATATATCTTCCGTCATTCTGAAAATCAGCAAACTATAAAGGTTTTTTGCAGGAGTGGATATGGCTGAGATAGGAACAGTCGTTGAAGGAAAATACGAAATATTAAAGTTAATAGGCAAAGGCGGAATGTCCAAGGTTTATCTTGCGATGGACAAGAACCTCAACAAACAGTGGGCCATCAAAGAGATCGTCAAAGAATCCAGGAACAGGAACAATGAGGTTATTGTTCAAAGTGCCATCGCCGAAGCCAACATGATGAAAAAACTCGATCATCCCTGCCTTCCGAGAATCGTGGATATCATTAATCACGACAATGTTATCTACGTAGTAATGGACTATATCGAAGGCGAACCGTTAAGCCGTGTGCTTCAACAGGACGGTGCACAGCCACAGGAAGTCGTTTTGGAATGGGCCGAGAGTCTCTGCGGTGTTCTTGAATATCTTCACAATCAGACACCCCCGATTATATACAGAGACATGAAACCCGCCAATGTCATGCTTCAGCCGAACGGAAGTGTAAAACTCATAGATTTCGGAATCGCAAGAGAGTACAAGGAGCACAACCTTGAGGATACGGTTTCCCTGGGTACCAAAGGATATGCGGCACCCGAGCAGTTCGGAGGCAGAGGACAGACCGATGCGAGAACGGATATATACTGCCTCGGGGTTACTCTTTATCATCTGCTGACAGGTCAGAACCCCTGTGATCCGCCTTATGAACTTTATCCCATCAGACAATGGAATCCGTCTCTTTCGGCGGGTCTTGAAAACATTATCATCAAATGTACCCAGCTTAATCCTCAGGACAGATACGAATCTTGTGCGGAACTTTTGTATGCGTTACGACATCTGGATGAATCTGATGAAGGATACAGAAAAAAACAAAAAAGAAAAATCGGGCTTTTTGTCGGAATGCTCGTCACATCTTTGGTGTTTGCGGGCTGTGGCTTTGTGTTTAACTTTTTGAAGAACAAAACCAACAACGCGAATTTCGAAAATTACATGATGGTAGCAAAAACCTCTGTCACGGACGAGGACAGAGTTGCGAATTTCGAAAAGGCAATAGAAATAAAACCCAATTCCGTCGAGCCCTATATCGGAATCGTCGAGACATATAAAAGCGATGCTTCTTTTACCATCGAGGAAGAAAACAGCTTAAAAAAAATCATCAATCCCGGTCTTGCAACGCTTCGGGAAAGCAAAGGATACGATGAACTGGCCTTCGAAATAGGCAAAACTTACTGGTATTATTACGAATACGGAAAGACAGAAGACTCGGACAATCAGATAACCAGAATGAAAAGTTCCATTCAGTGGTTCCATGATGCGGCCCAGTACGGAGATCCCGCAGGCGACCGACAACGACTCGCAACCATTTACGAGCAGATAGGTCTTTTCTACAAGAATATTACCGTGAGCGTAAACGAAGCATCCGACAAAGGTATGTACATAGAATATTTTAACAATCTTTCGGCTCTGCTTGCTTATACGGACAAAGAACAAAGCGAAATGCTTAAACTCGAAGTATATTCGCTTTGCATGAATTCCCTGGAAACATATGCATTCAAGATTGCGGCGGACGGTGTAAGCCGGGAGAATGAAAGCAATATGCTTGAGAGCATTGTGGCGAAAGTCGAAGAAATGGAAACAACATCCGAAAAAACGGATGAAATGAAAGATGAAATTCTCGGGCGAACCAAAGCGGTCAGAGAGATAATAGAAAAGGCTTATTAAAAATATGAACGCATCATTGTATAACATACTTATGATTGTGTCGTTTGCTTTAAGCGGAGTATTCCTCATTGTTGCGGTAACGTTGTTTTTCAAGCTGAAAATCAAATCCGTCGCGGATGAACTTTCCGGAAGGAAATCCAGGAAACAGGTTGCGGAGATTCGTAAGGAAAACACGGGATCGAACAGCAGGGGATATGTTCCCGGAATATTTAAAGACAGAAACGACAAAACTACTTCCTCATTATCCGCATCCGCGGAAACAGGAAAGATTAAGAAACGTGCAACGTCAAAACTTTCCAAAACGGAAATTACCGGAAAGCCGAACGTACCGGCCGACTCTTTTGAAGGAACCGTGGTACTTAACGAATCGATGAACGATTCGGGATACGAAGAAGGAACTTCGGTTTTGGGTGCAACTTCCGACAGCGACGGAACCACACTTCTTTCCGCATCTTCCGATTACGACGCAACAACGCTTCTTTCCGGCGAAGATGAAGGAACGACTCTGTTAAACGAGGAAACAAAAACGGATAATACACGAAAGAAATGTATTGTTGTAAGAGAAATAATCCAAATGGAATCCGAAGATTATTTGAAGGTTGAATAAAAGAGGGATTCGCAGAAAGGAGCTTGATATGGCATCTAAAAACGAACTGCTTTTTGATTATGATTCCGAGGAACAAAAATGCTCATATCTGACGGAATCATCAGTGATGATGAAGAAAAACAAAATAATAAGCCGAGGGGATTACAGAACAACTCTTTCGGCCAACGGCAAAGCTAAGGAAACCGTTAATTCCGTAAACGGAGTACGCAATATTGTCGGAGAATACCTGGCTATGGATTCGGCGAATTTGAAGACACTGACAAACATGATTAAACAAACTGACGCCGATATGGCAAAGCAATTAGGGGTCTGATATGTCGGAACAGGAAAAAACATTACAGCAGACAAACGAAGATCTGCGTCAAACGACTCAAATTATTTCCAAAACTTTTTTGAATGTGACGGATTGTTACGAAGAAAGATTGTCCCGAATAAAAAAACTGCTTGATGCGGGTGTTTTGGACGAAGAGGATTCGGAATACTATTCGGATCAGGTTGTGAAACTTCAAAAAAGAATAATCGAATGTGAAGCGATGAGTTCGGAACAAACCCGAAAGATAGACCGAATAATAATAAACTACGAGGAAGAAATAAAAAAAGAACAGGCGAAAAAAGGCGAAGAAGAATCCACAAAGAAACAAGAGGAAATTAATTAAGAAGGCGGGGTGGCATATGAATAAACAATCATATTTGGATGCTGATATGCTGAGAAAAGAATGTGACGAGTGTATCGCTTTATTAAACTCCGATATAGCCGATATTGATGCGGTTTCGGAGAACATAAGGAAAGTAATCGTCGAAGACGGTTTTTTGGGTGAAATCGCAAATGCCCTCAGGGCGGAATTGGATAGGTATTTTGCGATATTTGAGATGCTTAAGGAAGCCGACAGGCTGGATATAAACGATTATAACGTTTTGCGTAACAGAGTCTCGAAATCCTACGACGGCGATTTGATATGTTCTTCGTTTGAGCGTGCCAGAAGGGACAGGGATGATTATCAGGGAAAAGCCGATAACGAAAGAAGGCTGGCGGCATCATTTAACACGGAGAGAATTACAGTCCTTCCGAACGGAACAATAATAAAAGAATACATCAGCAATCCCCATGAAGCCAGCGCAGCCATGTATCAGGGGATGGCTGACGATTGCCAGGCCGAAATGAATATGTGGCAGGCCAAAATGGATGAGTTCGATGCTATTGAGGCTGAAACATCGGGACTTTTTGCTGCGGGAGAAAGCAAGCGTTCTTTGGCAAAAGCCGGTTTAGTCGCAATAAACAAAACATACATTTCTCAATCATAATCGGTAAAAACCAAAAGACAGGGGAGTCGGTTTAGACATATTTTGATAATGAGAAAAAAGTGATACATACATGAGTTTTAAAATGATGCGTTTTCGCGAAAAAGTCAAGGGACTGCAGTCTTTGTTCTACAATGATTTTATTGACTGTATCGTGTGAATAATGTATCATTAAAACAGTAACTAATAACTATAATATGTTAATTAGATAGGGGGGGTAAAATGGCACGTAATAATTTTCAGTTTAAGTCCGGTGAAATAGAGGCATATTCTCGACAACTGAAACAAATGGAGGGTGAAGCAGGAGATCTTTTAAACAGGTTGGATAAAAGTATGCAAAATATTTTCTCCAACTCTGAAGGAAAGACAATTGATGCTTTTAATGAAGAGTATTTGGTGCTACAGCAAAATTTCAAGGGTACAATAAAAATAATAGACGATTTTAGTGAGATGTTGCGTAAGGCTGCGGAGGATTATGAGGCGGTTGATGCTATGAACGCTCAAACCGTGCGAAATCTCAGAAATTCATTCTAATGGGGGTAAAAAAATGGCGAATGAAGATTTTACAATAAAATTGGATTACGAAACTATAAATAATGAAGCGAAGAATATTGAAGAAATTGCTGAAGCGTTACGAGCAATATTGCAGAGGGTACTGCAAATGGACGGAGAACTGGAAGAATTTTGGGAAGGAATAGGTTCTGATACGTTTAGAGACCTAATGAAAAATAAAGTGGGTATTTCCGATCAGGAGGTGGCAGAAGTTTGTTTTGGTTTGTCCAATTTGCTTTATGAAACGACAGGACATGTGAAAGAAACCGACAGTTCGTTGGCGAAAGTCATTGAAGATGTTATCAATGCGGGACTTGAGGCAATTTCAAATATCGGCGGCAATTAATCAGGAAAGCTGAATAAAACATAATATTATAAAGACCGTAAGAGCTAAGGAGGTTGGTAAAATGGCAACAACAAGAGTGAATTATGAACAAGTAACAGAAGCAATGATGCAGTACAAAGAGTACAATCAGGAGCTCGAATACTTTTTGAATCAGTTAAACGGAAGCATGCAAAGAGTTTTTACCGATTCGGAAGGAAATGCGATAGAGGCTTTTGAAACCGAATATTCTACTTTTTGTGAGAATTACAAGGATATGATGAGTGTTCTTGAAGCATTTTCGGAGCAAATGGATTCTATGATGAAAACTTTCCGCGAAATCGATGTGGAAAACGCAAAATTAGTTTCAAGCATGCAAAGTATTTACTAAAAGGAGGGGTAAAAATGGCAAACTTAAAAGTAGATTATACAATTTTTGAAGAAGAAGCGAAAAATGTGTTAGAAATTTCAAATCGGATTGATGAAGTGAGAGACAAAATAGTGAAAGAGACTGGCTCGATATATAGCTGTTGGGAAGGCGATGCGGCAGCGGCATTCTCTTCAATGATAACGAGTAGGTTTATCCCCGTAGTAAATAATATTTATGAATACTGTCAAGCAATGTCGGGTTTA
>JAGADU010000126.1 GCA_017613435.1 Lachnospiraceae bacterium
ATTAATTATCATATCGGGGTCCAGTTTGACATTTAATATATCAATCATTCCGTCGCCTTCGATTCCGACAGTTCTTTTGGAAACTTCCATTACAAGTCCAAACCACTTTCGGTTAACCTTATGTCTTAAGACCATTGCGTTCGGTGTACTCTCCCAGGGAAAGTCAGGCTCAATATTAAAATTATCTTTTACATATTTTACTATGTCTTTTCGATCTAACATTATTCAACCTTTGCCTATTTCTATTTTTCAAACCTCATGGAAATGCATGTTTTCTATAATCCCATACTTTCCCGGAATTTCATGCCGATGTTATTCCGGGGTAAAACATCAATATCAATATTATCGGTTAAAAGATAATCCATTAATAACGTAAAAGCTTTTTGAACGAAATGTTTACGAAGTAATTCTCTTTCAATATAAAACTGTCATAAATATATAGGAGCAGATGAAAACCTGATAAGAGAATAACCGACAACTTCATCACATTCGAGAAAAAATATGACTTATAATCCTTATCAAGAAAATCCCTCATTCTATCCTCAAGCTCTGAAACGGTTATCGGATTATTGTTCTTCTCATCTTCAATTATTTTTTTCATTAAACGAGTTTTGAAACATCATCATGAGAACATTCTTTTATATATATAAAGTCCTCCGAAAAACAAATTCGGGTGAAAAATAATTATATCAAACAAAAAATAATGGATTAAAAACTGACTATATATAGATACCCTTAAAAAATATGTTTCACATAAAACAACAAAATATAGATAAAAATGTTTCACGTGAAACATTATATATGTATTTTCAGATTAATTAACAAATAATTGTTTCACATGAAAAACTATATATAGATATTTATAAAGGACGTTTGGAAGGTATTCCTTCTTTTCTCGGAAACCTCTCTTCGGTATTTTTCTTTTTTTCTATAAGAACATTGCATCTGGAATAATCGGAATTGGGAAGAGTAAATTCAAAAGGAACAGCTTTCTTTCCGCCAAGCATTCCGATGGCATTGGATGCCCCGGATATTTCGACAGACGAATCACCGGATTTATAAGAAACAAATACACCGCCTACTTTAACAAAGGGCAAACAATATTCACACAAAACAGAAAGATTGGCAACGGCTCTCGATACAACTATGTCTGACTGTTCACGATATTTAATATCATGTGCAAGTACTTCGGCTCTTGAATGAATGGCGTATATATCTTTAAGGTTAAGTTCATCAATTACAAGATTAAGATAGTCGACTCTTTTACGCAGTGAATCAACCAATGTAATCTTTAAATTCGGAAACATAATCTTTAAGGGAATTCCGGGGAAGCCTGCACCGGTACCAAGATCCAATAAAGAATATTCTTTATCACGAAGATTATCTATACATTTAATAAGAGATAACGAATCAAGATAATGTTTTTTATAGATATCATCTATATCGGTTATTGCGGTAAGATTTATTTTTTCATTCCAATCAAGAAGAAGAGCGGTATATCTTTCAAAAAGATTTAACTGCTCATCCGATATATCAATATTCCATTCTTTAAGATCATTGACAAATTGTTCCATAAATTCTACCTGTCCAATAAATCGGACATATAAAACTACATTGATATTGCGTCAAACAGAATTGCGTCTTTTCCGTTAAAACGAAGATAATGTACATTTAAATAATTGAAATAATCATTTTGAAATTCGTGGCATGAATACCATGAATCATTGTTCGCAAAAGAAGTATTAACGGTTCCGAAATCCGGACAGGAAAAAGAGGTATCCTCAGTCCATGAATAGGAATTAAAAATTTTTTCGGCTTCCTCTTCGGAAAGATGAATAATTCCGCGATATTCATAATCCGTGGGACCGGGAACAAGACTGTGGGGGTTACCGAGAGTAATCCGTTCGTATTCGCAATAAGATAATCCCTGTAAGGACGAAACATAATAATCCGTAAAATCGGTGCCGGTAAAATGATACACTTCGGGCTTGGATTTAAAACAGGCCGAAGATGAAATTACGAAAACAAAAGAAATGCAAAGCGCGAATATTTTTTTTAAATTCAAAATATATCCCATAATCTTATGCACTACCTTCCTATTGATGCAAGATAAATCAAAAGAACCGAAACATCCGCGGGAGTAACACCGCTTATTCTTGAAGCCTGTCCGACGGATAAGGGTTTGAATAATTTAAGTTTTTGTCTTGCCTCAAGTCTTAATGATGAAACATCATCGTAATCGATATTGTCGGGAATCAGTTTCTTCTCCATTTTCTTAAAGGCAGCGACCTGTCTTTCCTGTCTTTCGATATAGCCTTCATATTTTATCCTGATGCAAACCTGCTCGATAATATCATCGGAAAGTTTTTCTCTGTCGGGATCGAAGAAAGAAAGGTTCTCATAAGTAATCTCGGGTCTGCACAAAAGTTCCGCAAGCGAAGTTCCTGTACGAAGAGGAGCCGAGCCCAAAGATTCAAGGTATTCCTGATTCTTGGCTGCGCTTCCGACAAACGTGGTTTTAAGTCTTTCGACTTCGGCGGATATTTTTTCGTCCTTGTATAAAACGTAATCGTATTGCTCCCTGGTGACAAGACCGACTTCATAGCCGATTTTGCGAAGTCTGAAATCTGCGTTGTCCTGACGCAAAAGCAATCTGTATTCCGCTCTCGAAGTCATCATTCTGTAAGGTTCGAGATTTTCCTTGGTAACCAAATCGTCAATCAAAACTCCTATGTAAGCCTGGCTTCGATCGAGAATTACGGGTTCGAGACCTTTTATCTTTCTTACGGCATTAATACCTGCGATGAGGCCCTGAGCGGCAGCTTCTTCATATCCGGAACTGCCGTTGAACTGACCGGCGCAAAAAAGACCCGAAACATTTTTTATTTCAAGTGACAAAGTCAGAAGACCCGGTGTCAGGCAGTCGTATTCGATTGCATACGCATTTCTTACGATCTTACAATTTTCAAGTCCCGGAACCGTACGGTACATCTGAAGCTGAACGTCTTCGGGAAGCGATGAACTCATGCCTCCGACATACATTTCATTGGTGTACAGACCTTCGGGCTCGATGAAAACCTGATGTCTTTCCTTGTCAGAAAATTTAACAACCTTATCTTCAATCGAAGGACAATATCTGGGTCCCGTGCCTTCGATGATTCCGGCATAAATCGGCGAACGGTCGAGATTGGCTTTTATAATCTCGTGAGTCTTATCGTTGGTATATGTAAGGTAGCAGGAAACCTGCTCTTTTTGAATGTCGTCGGGATTTGTTGAGAACGAAAAAGGAATGATTTTATCATCGCCCTTCTGCTCTTCCATCTTCGAAAAATCAAGACTTCTTTTATCCATTCTCGCAGGTGTTCCGGTTTTAAATCTCCTTAAAGTCACACCCATTTTGTTAAGCGAATCAGATAAATGCGTTGCGGCCTGAAGTCCGTTAGGTCCGGTGTATGTAATGGCTTCGCCGCAAAGGCATCTTGCGTTAAGATAAGTTCCCGAGCAGATAATCACCGCCTTGCAAAGATATGTCGTTCCGGTAAAAATGCGGACGCCTTTTATAATCTTTTTGTCGCCGTCTTCATCATATAAAATCTCGCATACTTCACCCTGCTTTATTGTAAGGTTTTCCTGGTTTTCGAGAACTTCTCTCATTGAATGGGAATAATCCGCTTTGTCGGCCTGGGCGCGAAGCGAATGAACCGCGGGACCTTTTGAAAGATTAAGCATTTTTGACTGGATAAAAGTCTTGTCGATGTTTTTGCCCATCTCTCCGCCGAGCGCATCAAGCTCCCTTACCAGGTGTCCCTTGCTCGTACCTCCGATATTGGGGTTACAGGGCATCAGCGCGATACTTTCCACGGACACGGTAAAAATAACCGTTCTAAGTCCCAGTCTTGCCGAGGCTAAAGCGGCTTCGCATCCTGCGTGTCCGGCACCGATTACGCATACATCGGTTTCTATTGTCAGATTGTTCTTGTTCATATCAAATTCCAAAAAATTTATTTGCCCATGCAGAATTCGGAAAAGATTTTGTCGACAAGATCGTCGCTTACTTCTTCTCCGATAATCTCTCCGAGTGCGGCATAAGCGCTCATCAAATCAATTGAAAGAAAATCTTCGGGCATTGAAGCGGCAATGGAATCCATAACTTTTTTAAGACTTTCGCTCGCAATTAAAAGTTCGTTTCTTTGTCTTAAATTTGAAACCATTACTTCATCGTTAAAAGAGATTTCCCCGGCAAAGAACATTTCCTTTATGTTTTCGAAAAGTTCCTCCTTGCCTTCGCCTGTTTTGGCGCTTGTATAAATAAACACGGGTTTTGTCGTGCTTCCTTCAAAATGTGCATTAAGCTCCTGCTTTGTCATCTCGCGCGGCAAATCGGATTTGTTCAAAAGACAGATTGATTTTTTGCCGTCAATCAAAGCAATGATCTGATCGTCGACAATATCCGTTTCGGTCGACGAATCCGCTACATACAATACAAGATCGGCTTTTTCGATGGCGGATTTTGCACGTTCAATACCGATTTTTTCAACCAGATCGTCGGACTCGTGGATACCTGCGGTATCTATTAGATTAAGAGTAAGACCTCCTATGTCAAAGGACTCTTCGAGAGTGTCCCTTGTGGTTCCTTTAATTTCGGTAACTATGGCTCTTTCTTCATCAAGAATCATATTGAGAATCGATGATTTTCCGGCATTGGGTTTACCGACAATCGCGGTGTTTATACCCTCTTTTAAAATCTTTCCGCTCTCATACGATTTGATTAACCTGTCGATTTCAGCAAGAATTCCTTCAAGCTTTAAATTCAATTCCTCTTCAAATCCGTCAAGCGACATATGCTCGGGATCGTCGATTGCGGCTTCGATTTTGGCGATAAAGAAAAGAATTTCCTCTCGGATTGATTTAATCTTTTCGTACATTTTTCCCCTGAGCGTCGAAACCGAATTTTTTCTGGCCATCTCGCTTTTGGAAGAAATCAAATCCATAACGGCTTCCGCACTCGTCAAATCGATTCTTCCGTTTAAAAAGGCCCTCTTCGTGAATTCTCCGGGCTCGGAAGGACGGCAGCCGTTGGCAATCAAAAGATTAAAAACTTTTTTCAGCACCAAAATACCGCCGTGGCAGTCAATCTCCACAACGTCTTCGGTAGTGTAGGATCTCGGAGCCCTCATAAGCATCGCGAGAACTTCATCGATAATCTCTTCCCCGTCGACAATATGGCCGTAATGAATCGTGTGCGTATTCGCATCACAAAGCTTACCGCCGTTTGCTTCCTTAAAAATCTTATCTGAAATTGTAATCGCATCTTCACCTGATACTCTTATGATACCAATACCTGAAGGTGAAAGTGCAGTACAAATTGCCGCAATCGTATCCATGGTTCTACCTTTTGTTTTATTAAACAGGCGGATGAAAAATGTGTTCCATCCTGTAACCTTTTGCAGTGAGTTCTTAGTGAGCAATATCACGAACTGCCCGTTTCGAGGACTGTTTGAGCGAAGCGAGTTCCGCAGAAACGGGTTTGTTTGTGAGCGACGAAACGAGCTTAGAATTCATTGTGCTTTTGCGGGACGAACCTTTCGCAGGTTTTTTCCCGGCCGGACCCCGTGAAAGGATTCGGGCCGGCAAACTTTTGCCGATGATTCTTAGCGAGTAAGTCGCGAACTGCCCGTTTCGAGGACTGTTTGAGCGAAGCGAGTTCCGCAGAAACGGGTTTGTTTGTGAGC
>JAGADU010000127.1 GCA_017613435.1 Lachnospiraceae bacterium
ACCATTGAAATAAAGAGTCTGGATATTAAAAAGAAAAAGAAGAAATAAAGGGTGAGTTTATGCTTTATTGCGTAAGATGCGGTGATAAAATCGACAAAGACGAACTTGTATGCGACAAGTGCGGTCTTCGTTTTACGATAGAAAGAGCCGACGGAACCACGGTTTACATTAACCGGGCTCCGAGACCTTTAAACGAAACGGTAAATAATTCCAAGACCAAAAAGAAGAAACGGAAAAAATTCCCTTACGGGCTGATTATTGCGCTTGTTTCCGTTACTTCTCTGGCGCTGGCTTTGTTTACCGGTATATTTTTGTTGGGCTCCGGATTGATTCTCGGATTGGCAATGTCTGTCGGCGATGACGATTCGCCCGAGGTTGTCGTAAACAATCCCGAACAGAATTCGACTCCCGCACCCGTAATTTATCAAAACGAACATTTTATGGAATCCGAACTTGTTTCGAATGCCATAAGGGAACCTTTTGTAACGTTAAAAGGCGACGGAACGGATACGGTTACCGTCATGATATACATGAACGGTTCCGATCTTGAGAGCAAATACGGATATGCTACCGAAGATTTAAGCGAAATGCTTAATGCTTCGCTTTCGGATAACGTCAATGTTGTCATTCAGACCGGCGGTACCAAAAAATGGAAAACCGAAGGCATTTCAAACAAACATTCCCAGAGATTTATCGTAAAGAACAACAAACTCGAACTTGTGGACGATTCCCTGGGACAGTTGGATATTACGGAAGAAAGCACTCTTTTGGATTTCATTAATTATTGTTCGACGAATTATCCCGCAAACAGGAACATCCTTATTTTCTGGGATCACGGCGGAGGAGTGGTTTACGGTTACGGCGTTGACGAAAATGTTGAGGATATCTATGCCGCGCTGACCATAGACGAGATTCAAAGGGCCGTTCGCGACTCGGGAGTAAAATTCGAAATGATAGGCTTCGATTCCTGCCTTATGGGCGGCCTCGAAACAGCCTGCGTTTTGTGCGATGTTTCCGATTACCTTGTCGTATCGGAAGATTTCGAATCCGGAAGCGGATGGGAATATCAAAACTGGTTAAGCATCCTCGGATACAATTCGTCGACTCCGATGCCTGCGGTTGCAAAGGTTATAATCGACGATTTTATAAGAGAGAGCCTAAGCTGCGACTGTGAGGGTGTTCTTGCGCTCGTTGATTTAAGATATACCAGACTTTTATATTCCGCATGGACGGATTTCGCATATTCGAACGAGGACGAACTCCTTTCGTTTGATTATACGATGAGCATGGAAAAATCGGACCGTGCACCCGACAGGATATTCGGCAGATACGTGCAAAAGGACATTTGGGATATGTTCTACGAAGAATCTTATACCATGGAATCCTATTGCTATGCGGTTGATATAATGGCACTTGCTTCGACGATGAATACAAAAGAATCGAATGCCCTGAATTCGGTAATGAAATCCTCGATTATTTACTGTTCTTCAACGGCCGGCGATTCGTATATGACCGGACTTTCCGTTACGCTTCCTTATGGGGACAGCGAATTCTTTGATGAATTGAATACCGTGTTCTCAAGATGCGGATTCGATCAAAAATATATAGATTTCCTTTCGAAATTTGCCGACACGGTTGGCGTTTCGTCCTATGATTGGGAAAGCAGCGATTTCTCCGGCTGGGAATCGTATGATTCGACATATGATGATTTTGACTGGGATGATTTCGATTGGGATTCGTTCTACGATTATTACGGAATCGGAAGATACGATGACGGATATTCGTCCTACGATATCATTTATGATGATTGCGAATGGTTTGATTACGGAAGCGATTATTACGACTATGATTATGACTATGACTATGACTATGGTTATGATTATGAAGATGACTGCGATGACGATTGTTATTGATTCAAAAAGCCGGCATTAAGCCGAATCTGAAATAAAAAAAGTCGGGTTTTAACCCGACTTTTTTGGTTTCGAAATTTTCTAAAAGAACAGATCTCTGTACCATTTAAGAGATTCTTTGTAAGCGTCGTATACTTTGCTTACATCCGTTTTGTCGACGATTTCGAGACGGTTGATTTCATTGAAATCCGCTCCTTCATACATCTTTATGAAATAAAGCACTTTGTAAAAATCGCCCTTTTGTTCA
Source organism: Lachnospiraceae bacterium (assembly GCA_017613435.1). Taxonomy (GTDB): domain Bacteria; phylum Bacillota; class Clostridia; order Lachnospirales; family Lachnospiraceae; genus UBA3766. The sequence continues at coordinate 2,158 of JAGADU010000127.1, forward strand.
AGCAATGCCTGTGATATATCTTTTGAAACATTTACCATGGTAATCGCTTCATCCATGGGCTTTGAAAGAATGATGTCAAGCACCGAGAAGAGTCCCATCAGGAAAAGCTCTTCGGATTTTAATGTCAGATCGAAAGTCGGCGCAAGGTTTTCCGCAAATTTGGCTCTGAGGAGCGAGAGACGGGTGATTTCGTTTGGCTTGTCGAAACAAAGCTCTTTGGCCACTGCGGTGGTAATCCATTTTTTCAGCTCTCTTTGTCCGAGCATTGCGGCTGCGTGACGGATTGAAGTGATTTTCGAATTGCGGCTCATTCTGTTAACGATTTCAAGAAGGGATATTACAAGCGCCGTATCTCTTGAAATAATGTCGGCCGCCTTGGTCAAATCGTAATTCGGATCGTTTACGATATTAAGAAGACTAAGGTAATTGACCTTTAAGGGTGCGACTTCCGTTTCTCCCTTTGTAATGGGAACGCGGTAGAAAGGTCCTTCGAAGAAATGATATCCTCCCTGCTTCTTTAACATTTCGAAGTCATCGTTGTTCTGAATGTTTTCTGCGATGAGTTTTATGTTGGGATAGCATTTCGAAAAATATATTTTCGCTTTGGAAATATCGATTTTCGTATAATCGAGATAAATATAATCTATAAGGCTTAAAACGGGACGGTAGTTTTCGAAATCCGATACTTTGAGCTTGCTTATCGCAAATTTGTATCCGTCGCTTTTTAATTCCTTGATTCTTTTAACATATGTATCGTCGGGAGTGAGGGAATTATCCATCAAAAGAACGAGTCGCGAGTGAGGCGCGCGGCATTTTGATGCAATATCGGTAAAAATGGAAATACAGTTGACCGGAATAAAGAGTTCCTTATCTTTTGAAAGAGTATTCACGCCGACATTGTCTATGATTTCGAGACCGTCAATCTGTCCGACGGAGTCGTTTATTTCCGTGGTTGATAAAAGAGGATTGGTAAAGATATTCTTTTTTCTGGAGAAAAGAGAATAGGATTTTACCGCCATATTTTCATCGAATAAAGGTACAAGTACTGCTAACATAAAATCACCCCCAATGAAATTTTACAATAAATGAAGAACTAAATCAATGAATTAAAAATGTCTTTGATACATTTGTTGTGATGACCCCGAAATTGTGTTAAAATTATTAAGATTGTACGGAAATCGGAGAAGAGTTATGAACAACAGCGAGATACTCGAATTAAAGAAAAGACTTAAATTTTGTGACGATGCGTCATTTAAGATCGAAACCTGCTATGTAATAGGCTCTGAAAAAAGAATCCAAAGCAGGATGAACACATATCTGACGAATATTGAAGACAGTGACAGACACAAATACATAGAAATACTCAAAAAGGGCTTAAGCGGTGTTTTAAACAGAAATCTTTTGAATCTTTCCTTTGAAAGAAGCATGGAAGGCGACGATGCGCAAAAATTCCTGCTTGCCGTAAGGGACAGCGAACTTTCCGATCGGGAAATTCTTGATAAATTCTATGAAAAAATAATTAATTCCTATTCGACAATCGGCAATTACCTCATCGTAACGATATATGATGCGTATGATGTAATGAGAGAAGGAAGCGACGGCTTTTCGCAAAGAGAATCCGAAGAAGTCTTCAGATATATTTTCACCTGCATCTGCCCCGTCAATCTTGCCAAAGCGGCCTTATCCTATCATGAGGACGAAAACCTTTTTGCCGCAAGGGTAAGGGACTGGGTTGTCGAAATGCCCGACGTGGGATTTTTGTTCCCCGCATTCAACGACCGAAGCAGCGACGTCAATTCGCTTCTTTATTATTGCAAAGATCCGCTTTTGATTCATCCCGAGATAATAAACGAATGCCTCGGATGCGTCGAGGAAATGACGAGCGTTGAAGAAAACAGAATATTTAAGAATGTTATAGAAGAATTCATTAACGAGGCTCCCGAATACGATACCTTCGAAGTGGTAAGAAACGTTCAGGACAATTTAAGCGAAATGCTCGAAAACAAAGTTTTTTGCGACGAACCCACACTCGACTGTACGGGCGTTAAGGAACTTTTGAAAAATTCGGGAGTAAAAGAAGAACATCTGCCGATAGTCGAAGAGAAATTCGGTAACGAACTCGGAGAAAAAGGCATTCTTCACGCAGACAGAATAAAAGAAAAAGGCAGACTGGAAGTTAAGGGCGAGAATGTTAAAATCTCCGTTAAGCCCGAGGCTTCTTCGCTTGTCGAAATCAGAATGATAGACGGAAGAAAATGTCTTGTAATCCCCATGGATTCGGATATGGAAGTTAACGGAATCATCAAAAAGATTACCGCCAAACTCGAGGAGGAAAAACAATGATTATTATTTTGTTCGGAATCATAGGCATTCCGGTAATTGTTGCGATAGTTGCCGCAATTGCATCCGTTATTTCGGCTGTATCTTTCGTAGCCGGCGCAAGAGAAGATGAGGAATAATTAATGCTGCAAAAAGAAGATTACGATGAACCCCGCTGTGTCCTTTGCATGAATCAAAAAAGCAGGATTCCGATGGACCGTGTTTTGGAAAAACTCGATTCTTATCTGGAAACCAAACAGCTCGGCCGCGCAAAAAGCCATCTTTTGTATTGGCTTGAAGAGGCCAGAACGAATGCGGACGAAGCCGGAGAAATAGTATTGCTCGGCGAACTGATGGGGTACTGTCGCAAAAACGGCGAAATGAAAGAAGCGGTATCCTATGCCGAATGCGCCATTTCGAGAGTTACCAAATACGGATTCAGGAATACCGTTACCGGAGCAACCGCGCTTCTAAACGCCGGCACCGTTTTCAGGGCCGCGGGAGACTGCCGCAAAAGTTCTTCTTTATATGATGCCGCTCAAAAGATTTACGAGAAGGAACTTGAAGCTTCGGATGAAAGGCTCGGAGGTTTATACAATAATTACGCTTCGACTTTAACGGAGCTTGGAGATTATGACAGGGCGCTTGAAAAATACGAAAAGGCTTTGAAGATCATGGGGCAATCCGAAAACGGAAAACTCGAATGCGCCATTACGTATCTGAATATGGCCGATCTTTTCGTAAAAAGAGACGGTCTTGAAGCAAGCGAAAAAGAAACGGATAAAATGCTCGATGAAGCATATGCTCTTCTTACCGACGATTCTTTGGAAAAGAATGCATATTACGAATTTGTTCTCGACAAATGCATTCCCGCATTCGATCATTACGGACAGTTTTTAAGAAGCATGGAATTAAAGAGCAGAATAGGAAGATAACGGTTTGGTTTTATGAACGGTTTAAAACTTTCAAAAGATTATTACGAAGCATACGGAAAAGAAATGTTGGAAGGTAGTTTCTCGGACTATCTTCCTTTTATTTCGGTCGGGCTTGCGGGAAGCGGCTCGGAAGTGCTTGGATTTGACGACGAAATCAGTCACGATCACGATTTCGAACCGGGTTTTTGCATTTTTATACCTTCCGAAGACGTAATGGACAGGAAGACGGTTTTTGCGCTTGAGAGAGCATATGCGAAACTCCCGAACGAATTCATGGGTTTTGAAAGACAAAAACTGAGTCCCGTGGGCGGAGCAAGAAAAGGCGTAATAAGACTCGACGAATTTCTTGTTTCGAAACTCGGCAATCCCGAAGGGAAACTCTCGACATACGAGTGGCTGAAAATACCGACCCAGTATCTTCTTGAAGTCACATCGGGAGAACTGTTTTTTGACGGCGACAAAAGATTTACGAAAATAAGAGAAGAACTTTCGGTTATGCCAAAGGACATTAAATTAAAAAGACTGGCAGGGCATCTTTTGCTCATGAGTCAGGCAGGGCAGTACAATTATGCGAGAACGGCAAAGAGGAAAGATTATGCGTCGACGGGCGTATGCGTATACGAATACGTCAAAAATGCGATTGCAGCGATTTATCTTTTGAACAACAAATACATGCCTTATTACAAATGGCAGCTTCGAGGTTTAAAAGAACTTGATGTTTTATCCGAACTTGCCCTTCCGATAGAATTTTTGCTCACTGCTCCGAATGAAGAATCTTATGTCAACGAAAAAACAGACAGAATCGAACTGATCGCGGGAAGGGTAATCGAGGAATTGATAAGTCAGGGTATAACTAAGGCGATTTGCGGCGATCTCGAAAAGCATGCCTACTCGGTAAATGATTATGTAAACGACGGAGATTTACGTAATCTGAACATACTTTCGGGAGTATAAAAAATGTCTGATTTTTTGTCGAAAACCGATTGACATTTATCCGAAAAAATAAGTATAATCTTTCGGGATATAAGGATAAAGAGGTGAAGATATGGGCGGATTTTTTGGCGTAACATCAAAATCAAACTGCGTTTTCGATTTGTTTTTCGGTGTGGACTATCACTCACATTTGGGAACAAGACGAGGCGGAATGTGTTTGTATTCAGAGAACAAAGGATTCGACCGCGCCATACATAATATAGAAAATTCTCCGTTTAGAACCAAGTTTGAACGTGATTTCGAAGAGATGGAAGGAACGCTCGGTATCGGATGTATTTCCGACAACGAACCCCAACCGTTGATCGTACGTTCTCATCTTGGTACTTTTTCTATTACAACGGTTGGAAAAATAAACAATACCGACGAACTGGTAAATAAGCTCTTTCATAACGGAATGTCTCATTTTCTCGAAATGAGCGGCGGCAGCATCAATCAGACGGAATTGGTGGCTTCCCTCATCAATCAGAAAGATTCCATTGTGGAGGGCTTATCTTTTGTACAGGAGTGCGTTGACGGTTCCATGAGCGTTCTTCTCATGACACAGGACGGAATCTACGCTTCCAGAGACAAATACGGCAGAACGCCGATTCATATAGGAAGAAAGCAGGGAGCACAGTGTGCTTCTTTCGAAAATTTCGCATATCTGCATTTGGGATATAAGGACATCAAGGATCTGGGACCCGGAGAAATAGTGTATATTACTCCCGACAAACTTGAAGTTAAAAAAGAAGCCGGAAAAGAAAAGAAAGTCTGCTCCTTCCTCTGGGTTTATTACGGATATCCCACATCATGCTACGAAGACATCAATGTGGAAGAAATGAGATACAAAAACGGTGCCAACATGGCAAGCAGAGACGATGCCAAAGTTGATATCGTAGCGGGCGTCCCCGATTCGGGTACGGCTCATGCAATCGGTTATGCCAACAAATCGGGCGTTCCTTTTGCGAGACCTTTTATCAAATATACGCCCACCTGGCCCAGAAGCTTCATGCCTGTTAAGCAGAGCCAGAGAAATCTTATCGCAAAAATGAAACTTATTCCGGTTGAGCCGCTCATTAAGGATAAATCCATGCTTCTTATCGATGATTCCATCGTAAGAGGAACACAGCTTCGCGAAACAACGGATTTCCTTTTCCAGGCGGGAGCAAAAGAAGTTCATGTAAGACCTGCATGTCCTCCTCTTTTGTACGGATGCAAATATCTTAATTTCTCCAGATCCAATTCCGAGATGGAGCTTATAGCAAGAAGAGTTATTTACGAACTCGAGGACGGAAACGTTACGGAAGAAGTATTAAAGGATTATACCGATCCCGACAGCGAGAGATATAAAAAGATGGAAGAAAAGATTCGTGAGGTTATGCACTTTACGTCTCTTAAATTCAACAGAATAGATGACATGATCGATGCCATCGGTCTGCCTGCGTGCGAAGTCTGCACATATTGTTTTGACGGAAAAGAGTAAGATATATATTTAGGAGGTCAGTTTTATGGCAAAAAGAGAAGATATTCATAAGGTTTTGATAATAGGTTCCGGTCCCATAATCATCGGTCAGGCCTGCGAGTTTGACTATTCCGGAACACAGGCGTGCAAGGCACTCAAAAAATTAGGATACGAGATTGTTCTTGTTAACTCCAATCCCGCAACTATTATGACTGACCCCACGACTGCCGATGTGACATACATCGAGCCCCTTAACCTTGAAAGACTTGAGCAGATTATCGAGAAAGAACGCCCCGATGCTTTGCTCCCCAACCTCGGAGGACAGTCGGGACTTAACCTTTGCTCGGAGCTTTCCGAAGCAGGCATTCTTGACAAATACAACGTAAAAGTTATCGGTGTACAGGTTGACGCCATCGAAAAAGGTGAAGACAGAATCGAATTCAAGAATACGATGAATTCACTCGGCATCGAAATGGCTCGTTCCCAGGTTGCTTATTCCGTGGAAGAAGGTCTTGAGATTGCAAAAGAAATCGGATTCCCCGTTGTTCTTCGTCCCGCATACACGATGGGCGGCGCAGGCGGCGGACTTGTATATAACGTAGAAGAATTCAAGACGGTTATGGCAAGAGGTCTTCAGGCATCGCTTGTCGGACAGGTTCTCGTTGAAGAATCGATCCTCGGATGGGAAGAACTCGAACTCGAAGTTGTAAGAGACGCCAAAGGAAACATGATCACCGTATGTTTCATCGAAAACATCGACCCCGTCGGAGTTCACACGGGCGACTCATTCTGCAGCGCCCCCATGCTTACGATTTCCGAAGATATTCAAAAAGTACTTCAGGAACAGGCTTACAAGATTGTTGATTCAATCGAAGTTATCGGCGGATGTAACGTTCAGTTCGCTCACGATCCCGTAAGCGGAAGAATCGTAGTTATCGAAATCAACCCCAGAACATCACGTTCTTCGGCACTTGCTTCCAAAGCAACAGGTTTCCCCATCGCGCTGGTTTCCGCAATGCTTGCTTCCGGACTTACTCTCGACGAGATCCCCTGCGGCAAGTACGGCACACTCGACAAATATTATCCCGACGGCGAATATGTAGTAATCAAATTCGCACGCTGGGCATTTGAAAAATTCAAAGGCGTGGAAGACAAACTCGGTACACAGATGAGAGCCGTAGGCGAAGTCATGAGTATCGGCAAAACATATAAAGAAGCTTTCCAAAAAGCCATCAGATCCCTTGAGACCGGCCGTTACGGACTCGGCTTTGCAAAGGATTTCAACGAACTTACAAAGGGCGAACTTCTTGCGCGCCTTGTGGTTCCCACATCGGAAAGACAGTTCATCATGTATGAAGCCTTAAGAAAGGGCGCTACCGTTGATGAACTTTTCGAACTTACCAAGATTAAGCATTACTTCATCGAGCAGATGAAAGAACTTGTCGAGGAAGAAGAAGCACTCCTTCGCATGAAGGGTTCCGTTCCCGATGAGAAGAGCTTGAGACAGGCTAAGAAAGACGGTTTCTCCGATAAATACTTAAGCCAGATCCTCGGTGTTAAGGAAGACGATATCAGAAACGCAAGAAAAGCAATCGGTGTTACCGAAGCATGGGAAGGCGTTCATGTATCCGGTACCGAAAACAGCGCATATTATTATTCGACATACAATGCTCCCGATAAGAGCACGGTTAATACGGACAAGCCCAAGGTAATGATCCTCGGCGGCGGTCCCAACAGAATCGGTCAGGGTATCGAATTCGACTATTGCTGCGTACATGCCGCATTTGCTCTTCGCGAGCTCGGATTCGAAACAATCATTGTCAACTGTAACCCCGAAACCGTTTCAACGGACTACGATACATCCGACAAGCTTTATTTCGAGCCTCTTACGCTTGAAGACGTATTAAGCATTTACGAGAAGGAAAAACCCGTCGGCGTTATCGCACAGTTCGGCGGACAGACTCCTCTTAATCTCGCGGATTCCCTTCAGGCAAACGGCGTAAAGATTTTGGGAACACCTCCCGAAGTTATCGATATGGCCGAAGACAGAGATCTCTTCCGTGCAATGATGAAGAAACTCGACATTCCCATGCCCGAGGCCGGAATGGCAGTAACGGTTGACGATGCGATTGAAATAGCCGAGAGAATCGGTTATCCCGTTATGGTTCGTCCTTCGTTCGTTCTCGGCGGCCGAGGAATGGAAGTCGTTTACGACAAAGAAAGCTTAAAAGACTATATGGCAGCAGCTGTCGGCGTTACTCCCGACAGACCCATACTTATAGACAGATTCTTAAAGAATGCGATGGAATGCGAAGCGGATGCGATTTCCGACGGAGAGCACGCATTTGTTCCCGCCGTTATGGAACATATCGAGCTTGCCGGCATTCACTCGGGCGACTCCGCATGTATCCTTCCTTCAATGCATATCTCTCCCGAGAATCTTGCGACTATCAAGGAATATACAAAGAAGATTGCGGTTGAAATGAACGTTCGCGGTCTTATGAACATGCAGTATGCGATTGAAGACGGCGTTGTATATGTAATCGAAGCAAATCCCAGAGCATCCAGAACGGTGCCTTTGGTTTCCAAAGTCTGCGGTATCCAGATGGTTAAACTCGCTACGGAAATCATCACATCCGAATTTACCGGAAAACCTTCTCCCGTTCCCGCTCTTAAGGACAGCCACTATGATTATTACGGAGTAAAAGAGGCGGTATTCCCGTTCAATATGTTCCAGGAAGTTGACCCTCTGCTCGGACCCGAAATGAGATCCACCGGTGAAGTGCTCGGTATCGCTCCCGATTTCGGAGAAGCATATTACAAAGCACAGGAAGCCACAAAGAATCCTCTTCCTCTCGAAGGTACGGTTCTTATTTCCGTAAACAAGAATGACAAGAAGGAACTTCCCGAAGTAGCAAAAGCATTCCATGAATGCGGATTTAAGATTCTTGCAACGGGAACCACATTCGATCTTATAGATTCGCTCGGCATTCCCGCAACCAAGATCAAAAAGATGCAGGAAGGCAGACCCAATATTGTCGATGCCATTACAAACAAAGAGATTCAGCTCATTATCAATACACCTGCCGGCAAAGACAAGATATTTGACGATTCCTATATCAGAAAGAATGCGATTAAGCACAGAGTTCCTTATATTACAACCATGGCAGCAGCAAAAGCGTCGGCAGCCGGAATCAAAGCTCTTAAGGAACAGGGACAGATCGGAGTTAAGAGCCTTCAGGATATTCATAAAGGCATCAGTTATAACTAAAAATAAGATAATTCTTCGAAGAAATTATCCGCATTTTATTAGTTCATGACGATAAATTCCCATCTTCTTTGTGGGTATTGCAATTTTTCCTGAAATTTTTTAAAATATTATGCGGAAGGTGAATTTTGGGGAGGAATAAACATGATTTACACGTATGAATTGTCTGTCCAGGTTAAAAAATTCCTCGCAGGCGACTTAGAGGCGTTTGAAAAATTTTATGTTATGACCGCCGATGATGTTTATTTCCATGTTTCGATGGTTATAAACGATCCCGAAGAAGCGGAAAGAATGGTCATAAAGATTTATAAAGACCTTTATATGCAGTTCGGAAGACTTGATAAAGTTGAGAACGTAATATCATGGTATAACGAAATAGTTTACCATGAACTCGACAACTGGGTAGGCAAGCATTATATGGACCTTCTTGTTTCCGAAGGTAAGGGCAAGTATGAGAACGCCAGAGTGAACAACGATGTTCTTTACGGCGAAAAGCTTTATAACGAGTCCGAAACGGCGCTTATCGCAGTCGATTATATTTACGAACTCAATCCGGTTCATGCGCTTACATCGCTTGCATATTTCTTTGACAAACTGGCTGTTAACGAAATTGCCAATCTGTTACAGGTGGATGACGAAAGAATCAACAAGAGAGTTAAATACATTACGCTTACGATAGAAGATTATTGCAAACAGTATGCAAAGAGTCACGAAGTAAGAATTGCGAATGTTGACGCACATATGATTCTTTTGGCTTATGTTCAGCTTTTCAAATCGGTTGAACTTCCTCATCCCAATAAAGTATACCAAAAGATTATAGAGGCATTAAGATAGTGTACAAATATCTGTTTTTTGATCTTGACGGTACATTAACGGATTCTCAAGAAGGCATAACTAAATCAGTTAGTTATGCCTTAATTAATTTAGGTTACGAGGATCTTCCGTACGAGAAAAAGAGAAAATTCATAGGGCCGCCCCTGCTTGATTCGTTTATGAATATCTGCAATATGGATGAGGAAACGGCAAGGGAAGCCATCAGGTTATACAGAATCCGATATTCGGATGTCGGTAAATACGAGAACAAAACATATGACGGTATACCGTTGCTTTTAAAAGACCTCAAAGAGGACGGAAGAGTGCTTGTCATCGCATCAAGCAAGCCCACCGAATTTGTGGTAGACATCCTTTCGAAATTCGGTATTTACGAGTATTTTGACATTATTTCGGGTGCCGACATGGCGGGGCTTAAAAGCTCAAAAGAGGCTGTGATTTCGGAAGCCTTAAAGGAACTGGATTTATCCGAAAACGACAAAAAAGAAGTCGTTATGATAGGCGACAGGAATTATGATATTAACGGGGCGAACGAATTCGGACTTGATTCGATAGGAGTCGGATACGGATTTGCCAAAGATGAGGCCGAACTCGTTGATGCGGGTGCAACCTATTTTGCCCCGACGGTTGATGATTTAAGAAAAATTCTGCTATAAACGCATATAATTTTACAGGAGAAGAAAAATGGAAATTTTTGAAGAATTGAAAGCAAGAGGACTTCTTGCACAGTTAACGGACGAAGAAGAAATCAGAGAATTGGTAAATAACGGTAAAGCCGTATTTTATATAGGTTTCGATCCCACAGCGGACAGTCTTCACGTCGGACATTTTATGGCGCTTTGCCTTATGAAGAGACTTCAGATGGCGGGTAACAAACCCATAGCCTTAATCGGCGGCGGAACGGGTCATATCGGTGATCCTTCGGGAAAGAGCGATATGAGAAAAATGCTTACCAAGGAAGACATCGATCATAACTGCGAATGCTTTAAAAAGCAGATGAGCAAATTCATCGATTTTTCAGACGGCAAAGCAATCATGGTTAATAATGCCGACTGGATTTTAAATCTGAATTATATCGAACTCTTAAGAGAGGTAGGTGCATGTTTTTCCGTTAACAACATGCTTCGTGCCGAATGCTACAAGCAGAGAATGGAAAAAGGTCTTACTTTCCTTGAGTTCAACTATATGATTATGCAGAGCTACGATTTCTATATGCTCTTCCAGAAGTACGGATGCAATATGCAGTTCGGCGGTGACGATCAGTGGTCCAACATGCTTGGCGGTACTGAACTTATCAGAAGAAAACTCGGTAAAGACGCATACGCTATGACAATCCAGCTTCTTCTTAACTCAGAAGGAAAGAAGATGGGTAAGACAGAAAAGGGTGCTGTATGGCTTGATCCCGAGAAGACTTCACCTTTCGAGTTCTTCCAGTACTGGAGAAACGTAGCTGACTCTGACGTACTTAAATGTATCAGAATGCTTACATTCCTTCCTCTTGAAGAGATTGATAAGATGGATGCATGGGAAGGTGCACAGCTTAACGAAGCTAAGGAAATTCTTGCATTCGAACTTACCAAGATGGTTCACGGCGAGGAAGAAGCTAACAAGGCTAAAGAAGCATCAAAGGCACTCTTCGCAGGCGGCGGAAGCCTTGAGAATATGCCTTCATGCACACTTACAGAAGAGAACTTCACAGACGGCAAGATTGATATCATCTCAATTCTTGTTGCAGCTAAGCTTGTTCCTACTCGTTCAGAAGGAAGAAGAACAGTTGAGCAGGGCGGATGCAGCGTAAACGATGAGAAGGTTACTGACTTCAAGAAAGAGTACACCAAAGAAGATATCACAGCAGGTGACTTCATCGTTAAGAAGGGCAAGAAGAACTTCTGCAAGATTGTATTGTAATTTAGTTGCCGCAAATTTTTTAGCTATAGTGAATTGATTTTATACCCTCATTACTTTATCCGGTAATGAGGGTTTTTGTGATAATGAGCGTTATTTTTTTGAGATAATAAGTGCTATTTTTTTAGATTAGGATAAGAAACATAAAAAGACAGAGAAATTAGAGGAAAACTACTTATTGATTAAATAAAATTCTTTGGAGAGGTAAACTTTTTCCTAAATAAGCCGATATAAAATAAGTGTGATTCTATGCACAATTCTAAGGAAAGGAGTGGACCCAATGTCGGAAGATAATAAGAAAATCGGCAAAAGACGAAATACAGGCGAGATTCTTAAAGGAATATCTGCCAGTAAACAGATTCCCAAGAGTCTGTATTTTTTGTTGCTTGTTCTTTTCTTTTTATCAAACATTTACACCATCAGAAACACCGGAAGGGAAGGTGTTTTGATGATTTTCGGGAACAGTATTCCTTATTCCGTATTTACGGGTGTTTATTCTTCTTTCAGCAGTGTTTGTCTTTTCTTATTGGTTGTTTTATTTAGAAAACTTGGTTTTTTCACTTCGGTATTTCTTTTGTTTTCGCAGTTCCCGATGCTTTTTATTTCTTTCTTTATAAGACATAATTACGCAAGCGTTCCGGGACTTTTTACTAATGTTGTTACCATTGTTGCAGTTTGCCTTATATTTGCCAATAACAGGCGAATCGGAATATATCAGGAAAAAATGCGTAAGATTGCCGTAACGGATACTCTTACCAAATTGCCCAACAGATATGCATGCAATGTTTTAATGACTGATTTGATTAAGAAAAAACAGGAATTCACCTTAGTAACGCTTAATCTTAACAATTTCAAAAATATCAACGATACATTGGGACATAAAGCCGGCGATGAGATGTTAATC